>NZ_CP048829.1:314500-629000 GCF_019355395.1 Chordicoccus furentiruminis | reverse complement strand
GGTGACGTCGCTTGAGAGCACCGACAAGGACAGCCTGACGCTGGTCAACATCGCGGACATCTGAACGCGGAAGAGAGGAGATAAACCATGCTCGAACTACTGGAGGTCGTCCTGCTCGGCATCTGCGAGGGAATCACGGAGTGGCTGCCGATCAGCTCCACCGGCCACATGCTGCTGCTTTATCAGCTCTTTCACATCGATGAGAAGGATCCGTTCTGGGCGATGTTTCTGGTCGTGATCCAGTTCGGCGCGATCCTCGCGGTGGTCCTGATCTACTTCAAAAGTCTCTGGCCGTTCCGGCGGCCGGATCCGGAGACGTCCGGCGCCGCCCGGGTCCGGAGCGTCTTCCGGAGAGACAAGCTCATCATGTGGCTCAAGATCCTGGTTTCCTGTGTGCCGGCGGCCATCGTCGGACTCACGGTGGATGACTGGATCGAGCTTCATCTCTATAACTATGTGACGGTGGCGGTGATGCTGATCGCCTACGGCGCTGCCTTCATTCTGGTGGAGAACCGGAACCGCGGCCGGCGGGCGGGCGTCCGGAAGATCAGCGAGATCAGCTGGCCGCTGGCGTTTATGATCGGAATCTTCCAGGCTCTGGCGATCATCCCGGGCACCTCGAGATCCGGCGCTACGATCCTCGGCGGGATCCTGCTTGGCATGTCGAGAACCTGCGCGTCCCGCTACACCTTCTTTCTCGCTGTGCCGACGATGCTCGGCGCCAGCATCCTGAAGCTGGCAAAGTTCGGGAGCTTTACGCTGGTTCAGGGAATGTACCTGCTGCTCGGGATGGCGGTTGCATTTCTCGTATCGGTCTTTGCGATCCGCTTTCTGATGAGCTACATCAAAAAGCATGATTTCAAGGTGTTCGGCTGGTACCGGATCGTTCTGGGCATCATCGTCCTGCTTGTTTTCGCCGCGCAGTCGGCGCTTGCTTGAGAGGGAGGCGAAAGAAATATGGATAAGAAGAAAACAGTCGTCGTGGCACTCGGACACCGCGCGCTGGGCTCGACGCTGCCGGAGCAGCAGCGGGCGACGAAGGAAGCGGCGAAGGCGATCGCGGATCTGGCGGAGACCGGCGCGAACGTGGTGATCTCCCACAGCAATTCGCAGCAGGTCGGCATGATTCATATGGCCATGAATGAATTCGCCCAGAACCATCCGGAATATACGACTTGTCCGATGTCGGTCTGCTCCGCCATGAGCCAGGGCTATATCGGCTATGACCTCCAGAACGCGATCCGGGCGGAGCTGATCACGCGCGGCATCTACCGGCCGGTGTCCACCGTGCTGACCCAGGTGCTGGTGGATCCGTATGACGAGGCATTCTACGAGCCGACGAAGATCATCGGCCGTCTGCTGACGAAAGAGGAGGCGGACGCGGAGGAGAAAAAAGGAAATTTCGTGACGAAGGTGGAAGACGGCTTCCGGCGGATTGTCGCGTCTCCGGCTCCGAAGGAAATCATCGAGCTGGACGCGATCAAGGCGCTGGTGAAGGATGATCAGATCGTGATCTGCTGCGGCGGAGGCGGCATTCCGGTGATGGAACAGGGCGTGGACCTCCGGGGCGCGTCCGCTGTCGTCGAGAAAGACCTGATCGCCGGCCTCCTTGCGATCGATCTCAGTGCGGATACGCTGATGATTCTGACCTCCGTCGATGCGGTTGCGCTGAATTACCGCTCGGACAATGAAAAAATGCTGGGGCGGATCAGCGTTCATCAGGCCCGGAGCTACCTTGAGGAGAATCAGTTCGAGAAGGGATCGATGAGGCCGAAGTTTGAGGCGGCGATCAACTTCGTCGAGCTGGGCGCGTCCCGCCGGGCGATCATCACGTCGATTCCGCGGGCGAGAGCCGCGTATCTCGGCAAGGCCGGCACGGAGATCGTGAATGAGGTATGAGCGCAGAGAAAAGAAAGAAGAGACCCTTTCGGGCCTCTTCTTTCTTTTCATCTAATGAGGGGGGAGATAGTGAGTGGTTCATCAACTATCTGAAATACAATATACCGGCACTTTGTGGAAAAAGTATGACAGCTGCCGAAAGAAAATCTAAATTTTCTAAAGAAATTCTAAAGTTTGACGCAACGGAACGGATGGGATAAAATGAAAAGTCAGTACGATCACAGGAGAATATTATGAAAGCATCGAAAATACTGGAACGACTTCAGACCGTGAGAACAGCAGGACCGGAAGACCCGGACATCACCGGCCTTGTCTACGATTCCCGGAAGGCGGGACCGGGGACATTGTTCGTCTGCATTGTCGGAACGAATTCCGACAGCCATCGCTTCCTGCCGCAGGTATTTGAGAGCGGTGCGGCCGCGGTACTGGTCGAGAAGGGGCATATGCCGGAGGGACTGAAGATACCGGAGCATGTCGCCGTCTATGAGACGGAGGACACCCGGCTCGGCCTCGCGCTGGCCTCGGCGGCCTGGTTCGGCTATCCGGCGGAGCAGATTCCCGTGATCGGCGTCACCGGAACGAAAGGCAAGACGACCACCACCTACATGATCCGGTCGATTCTGGATCATGCGGGGCATAAGACCGGCCTCATCGGCACGATCGAGGCGATCATCGGGGATCAGCGGATTCCGTCGGCCAACACGACGCCGGAGTCCTATGTGGTGCAGAAGGATCTCCGCGCGATGATCGACGCGGGCTGCGACTGCGCGGTGATGGAGGTTTCGAGTCAGGCGCTGAAGATGCACCGCACGGACGGCATCCTCTTTGAGATCGGCGTCTTTACCAATATTTCGCCGGATCATATCGGACCGAACGAGCACAGCTCCTTCGAGGAGTATATGGAATGCAAGGGAAGGCTGTTCCGTCAGTGCCGCCTCGGGATCGTCAACATCGACGATCCTCACGCCGCCGATGTGCTGGCCGGCCACACCTGTGAGGTGGAAACCTACGGGATCCGGTCGGAGAAGGCTGACCTGCGGGCTGTCCATATCGAGCATGTCGCAAGACCCGGGTATCTCGGCATGTCCTTCGATGTGACCGGATCAATGCCGCTCCATGTGGAGCTGGACCTTCCGGGCCTGTTCTCGGTTTACAACGCGCTGACCGCGATCGCCTGCTGCGAGCATTTCGGCATCCCGGCGGACGCGATCCGGAGCGCGCTTAAGAGCGCGAAGGTGAAGGGACGCATCGAGCCGGTTCCGGTGTCGGACCGTTTTACCCTGATGATCGACTACGCGCACAACGCGATGGCGCTGGAGAGTCTGCTCACGACACTCCGGGACTACGGCCCGAAGCGGATCGTGTGCGTTTTCGGCTGCGGCGGAAACCGGGCGCGCGCACGCCGCTTCGAGATGGGAGAAACAGCGGGCCGGCTGGCGGATTTCACGATTATCACCTCGGACAATCCGCGCTTCGAGGATCCTCAGGCGATCCTCGGCGACATCGTCACCGGGATCCGGAAGACGGAGGGCCGCTACATCACAATAGAAGACCGGAAGGAGGCGATCCGTTACGCGATCACTCACGGCGAGGAGGGCGACGTCATCGTGCTCGCCGGAAAAGGACACGAGGACTATCAGGAAATCCGCGGCGTCAAGCATCCGATGGACGAGCGGGTACTGATCCGGGAAATCCTTGATGAAGAAGCGCTACGCTGATGTGATCGTCTCGATCACCGGAAGCAGACTCGATCATCCGTTTACCTACGCCGTCCCGCCTGAACTTCAGGACCGGGCCGTCATCGGCAGCGTCGTCCGGATTCCGTTCGGGCACTCGCGCGTGACGGAAGGCTACATCACACGCTTCAGCGACAGCTGCGGCGTGCCTCCCGAACGCCTTCGCGCGATTCTCGATGTGGTGACCGACGGGGAGACGGCGGACGCGAGGCTGGTCAGACTGGCCGCATGGATGAGCCGGACCTATGGTTCTACGCTGATCCAGGCGCTGAAGACGGTCGTTCCCGTTCGGAAAAAATACGCGCCCCGGACAGCCGCCACCGTTTCACTGACGGATCGGGAGAGTGCGGAAAAGGCGCTCGAACTGGCCGTCCGCCGTCACTATCAGGCAAAGGAGCGGGTGCTCCGGCTGATGCTGGCCGGAAAGAGCGGCGTCAGCCTCGGCGCGCTGGAAAAAGAAGCCTCGGTGCCTCTTTCCGTGATCCGCGGTCTCGAGGGGGACGGTGTTCTCCGGGTGGATACGGAGGATGTATACCGGCGCGTGTCGGGGGACGCGGAAGTGCTGCCGCCGGATCACCCGACGGCGGAGCAGCAGAGCGTGATCAGCGCGGTCCGGGGAGAATGGGCCGGAGCAGACCGGCCGGTTCTGATCAACGGCGTCACCGGAAGCGGGAAAACTGTGGTCTATACCGAGCTTGTCGCCGATGTGCTCGCAAAGGGGCAGCAGGCGATTGTGCTGATACCGGAGATCGCGCTGACCTGGCAGACGGTGCTCAGGTTTGTGAAACGGTTCGGAGACAAGGTGTCCTTCCTGCACTCGCGTCTCTCCGGCGGCGAGCGGTACGACCAGATGAAAGCTGCCCGGAAGGGAGACATTCAGGTGATGGTGGGACCGCGGTCGGCGCTGTTCACGCCGTTTCCGGACCTCGGACTGATCGTCATCGACGAGGAGCACGAGGAGACGTACCACTCCGAGACAGTTCCGCGCTACCACGCGCGCGAGACCGCCATCGAACGCGGACGCATCGAGCACGCACACGTCGTGCTCGGGTCGGCGACTCCGTCGGTGACGGCCGCGAAGCGGGCCGCCGACGGCCTCTATCTCGGGCTCAGGCTCGAAGGACGGTACGGCGGAAGCCGCCTTCCGGACGCGCGGATCGTCGATATGCGGGCGGAGCTGGCGGATGGCAACCGCACCATTCTGAGCCGTGCGCTCCGGGATGAGATGGCGGAGGCGCTGGATGAGCACGCGCAGATCATGCTGTTCCTGAACCGGCGGGGCTACGCGGGCGCGTGGACCTGCCGTTCATGCGGCCATGTCGCCCGGTGTCCCCACTGCGACGTCTCGCTCACCCAGCATATCGGCGGCCGTCTGGTCTGTCATTACTGCGGATACGAGACGCCTGAGATGCATCGGTGTCCGGTCTGCGGATCCCCGTTCATCGGAGGACTTTCCATCGGGACGGAGCAGGTGGAGGCGTTTGTCCGGAAGAGCTTTCCCTCCGCCGGCGTGCTGCGGATGGACGCGGACACGACGAAAGGCAAGGAAGGCTATGAAGCGATCCTCACGCAGTTTGCCGGTCACGAGAAGGATATTCTGATCGGAACCCAGATGATCGTCAAAGGACACGACTTTCCGGGTGTGACGCTGGTCGGCGTTCTGATGGCGGATCTGTCCCTGAACGAGAGCGACTTCCGTTCCTCGGAGCACACCTATCAGCTGATCACCCAGGCGGTGGGAAGAGCCGGCCGCGGCCAAAGACCCGGGCGCGCAGTGATTCAGACCTACAGGCCGGAGCACTTCGCGATTCAGGCCGCCGCGCGTCAGGATTATGATACATTTTATAAAGAAGAAATCAGTTACCGGAAACTGATGGAGTACCCGCCCTGCGGTTCGATGACGGCCATACTGGGAAGCGCGCCGGATGAAGAGCTGCTGACGCGGGGGATGCGGTACCTGCGGAAATATCTTGACCGTATCGATCCGCATCAGACGCTGCACGCGATCGGACCCGCCCCCCAGAGCATCGGGAGGATCCGGGACCAGTACAGACAGGTGATCTACATCCGGCACAGCGATCCCGAACGGCTCATCCGGGCGAAGGATATGCTGGAGGAATACATCGAAATGAACAGCGGATTCCGGAAGATCCGCATACAGTTTGATCTCTGCACATAGAATACAGACGAAGGAGGACAGAACGATGGCACTCAGAACGATTCGGATCATGGGAGACCCGGTGCTTGCGAGAAAATGCCGGGAGGTAAAGGAGATGACGCCCCGGCTCAGGCAGCTGATCGAGGATATGTTTGAAACGATGTACGACGCGAACGGAGTGGGACTCGCGGCTCCTCAGGTCGGCATCCTGAAACGGATCGTGGTGATCGATACGACCGGCAGCGACCCGATCGCGCTGGTCAATCCGGTGATCACGGAGCGGGAGGGCTCCCAGACCGGAGAGGAGGGCTGCCTCTCTCTGCCGGGCAAGTCGGCTCTCGTCACGCGGCCTCAGAAAGTGGTGGTGGAAGGGTTCGACGCGGACATGCAGCCGGTTCGCTATGAGGCGGAGGACCTTCTCGCGCGGGCGATGTGCCATGAGATCGATCATCTGGACGGACATATGTACACCGAGCTGGCGGAAGGACCGGTTCATGATGTGGCTTCCGCCGAGGACGAGGACGGGGAGGAAGAGTGAGATGAGAGTCGTATTTATGGGAACACCGGACTTCGCGGTAGGCGTTCTGGCCGCGCTCGCCGATGCGGGCTATGAGATGGCCGGCGTGGTCACGCAGCCGGACCGTCCGAGAGGACGGAAGAAAGAGATTCTCCCGGGACCTGTCAAGGAAGAGGCGCTTCGCCGGGGAATTCCGGTGCTGCAGCCGGTCCGCGTGCGCCGTCCGGAGGCCGTTGAGGAGATCCGGGCGCTGAAGCCGGATCTGATCGTGGTGGCGGCGTTCGGCCAGATCATCCCGAAGGAGATCCTCGGGATGCCCCGGTACGGATGCCTCAACGTGCATGCCTCGCTGCTGCCCGCCTACCGCGGCGCGGCGCCGATCCAGCATGCGATCCTCGACGGCTGCGCGGAGACCGGCGTCACGATCATGCGGATGAACGAGGGCCTCGACACGGGCGACATCATCTCTCAGTGCAGGGTGCCGATCACAGAGGAAACCACCGGCGGCAGCCTCTTCGAGGAGCTCGCCGCCGCCGGCGCAAAGCTTCTGATTGAGACGATCCCCCATGTGGCCGACGGAACCGCGGTCTACACGAAACAGCCGGCGGAGAGCACGACGCCCTACGCCGCGCTGATCTCGAAGGAGAGCGGAGAGATCGACTGGTCCGCGGACGCGGAGTCGATCGAACGGAAAGTGCGGGGCATGAATCCCTGGCCTTCGGCCTGGACCCATCTCGACGGTCATATCCTGAAGATCTGGAAGGCGCATGTGGAGAAGCACGGCGAGAAGGGACCGGAGGAGGAAATCGGGCGGATTGTGCGCCAGGACGCGAAAGGACTCTATATCCGTACCGGAAGCGGGATCCTCGTGCCGGAGGAGCTGCAGCTGGAAGGACGGAAGCGGATGCGTGCTTCGGATTTCCTTCGCGGCTACACGATCCGGAACAATCAGCTGTCATAAGAGACGGAAGAAGGAGGAAGCACAGGGCATGACGGAAAATCCCAGAGAGATCATCCTGCGGATTCTCACGGAAATCAGTGAGAACGGGATCTACTCGCATATGGCGATCCGGGGAGCGCTGGACCGGTATCAGTACCTGACGAAACGGGAGCGCGCGTTCATCAACCGGGTCTGCGAGGGAACCGTGGAGCGGATGATCGAAATCGATTACATCATCAACTGCTTTTCCACCGTGCCCGTGGACCGGATGAAGCCGGTGATCAGCGACATCCTCCGGAGCGCGGTCTACCAGATCCGGTTCATGGACGGCGTACCGGAGGCGGCGGCGGTCAACGAGGCCGTCCGGCTGACCCAGAAGAGAGGCTATTATAATCTGAAGGGCTTCGTGAACGGCGTCCTCCGGGCCATCATCCGGAGCGGGACTTCGATCCCCTACCCGGACGAGAAGAAGGACCCGGTGAAGGCCTACTCGGTGACCTACTCGATGCCGGAGTGGCTGGTGCGTGACTGGCTCGAGACATACGGCCCCATCGTCACGCGCAGAATGCTGAAGGCGGATCTGACGGAACGGCCGACGACGGTCCGCTTCAAGACGGACCGGATCTCGAAAAACACGATCATCGAGTCGCTTGAGGCGCAGGGCGTGACCGTGCGGAAGGCGCCCTATCTGCCGTACGCCTACACCATCTCGGATTACAACTATCTTCCCGGACTGGCGGCGTTCCGGAAAGGATGGATCTATCCTCAGGACGTGAGCTCCATGCTGGTGGCGGAAATCGCCGCTCCGCGGAAAGGCGATTACGTCATCGACGTCTGCGCGGCGCCGGGAGGCAAGAGCCTCCATCTCGCCGACAAAATGGCCGGATTCGGGATGATCGAGGCGCGGGATCTCACGGAGGAGAAGGTGCAGCTGATCCGCGACAACGTGAAGAGAGCCGGACTGATCAATGTGAAGCCGATGCAGCGCGACGCGCTGCTGCCGGATCCGGAATCGGAAGAGAAGGCGGATCTTGTCATCTGTGACCTGCCGTGCTCGGGACTCGGGGTCATCAGCCGTAAATCGGATATCAAGTATCGGGTGACGCCGGAGAAAATCGATTCGCTGGTGGAGCTTCAGCGGGCGATTCTCCGGAACGCGGCCACGATGGTCCGCCCGGGCGGCGTCCTGATCTACAGCACCTGCACCGTGAACCGGCGGGAGAATATCGACAACGCACGGTGGTTCGCGAAGCAGTTCGCGTTCGAGCCGGAGAGCCTCGACCCCTGTCTGCCCCGTGAACTGAGGCAGCTGACCACGTCGGAGGGAACGCTGCAGATGATCCCGGGTATCCATGACTCCGACGGGTTCTTCCTCGCCCGGTTCAGAAAGAAGAGACGATGACGGAAGAAAGAAAAGAGACGGAGGACCTCCTCTCGATGGACCTTCCGGCGCTGAAGGCGGCGGTCGGCGCGCTCGGGGAGAAGTCATACCGGGCGGAGCAGATCTACGGCTGGCTCCACCGGAAACTGGCGGGGTCCTGGGACGAGATGACCAACGTGCCGGCGGCGCTCCGGGAGAAGATGGCCGCCCGCTGGCCCATCGGCGCGCCGGAGCAGCGGGCGCTTCAGATCTCGAAGATCGACGGGACGCGGAAGTATCTGTTCCGCATGCGGGACGGGAACTACGTCGAAAGCGTCTGGATGAGCTATCACCACGGTAATTCGGTCTGCATTTCCTCTCAGGTGGGCTGCCGGATGGGCTGCACCTTCTGCGCCTCGACTCTCCTCGGTCTCACACGGAATCTGACCCCGGGGGAAATGCTGGGGCAGATCTACGCCATCTCGAGGGATACCGGCGAGCGGGTCTCCAACGTCGTCGTGATGGGGACCGGCGAGCCGCTGGACAACTATGAGAATCTGGTCCGCTTTCTCCGGATGCTCTCGGATGAGAACGGCCTTCATATCAGCGAGCGGAACATCACGGTGTCCACCTGCGGGCTGGTTCCGGGGATCCGTCGCCTCGCGGGCGAGAAGCTGATGATCAATCTGGCGCTCTCCCTGCATGCGCCCGACGATGTGCTCAGGCAGCGGCTGATGCCGGTCGCGCGGGCATACCGGATACCGGAGATCATGGACGCGCTGCGGGATTATTACAGGGTGAACCGGCGGAGACTCACGTTTGAGTACTCGCTGATCCGCGGCGTGAACGACACGGACGAATGCGCGGAGAAGCTGGCGGCTCTTCTAAAGGGGATGAACTGCCTCGTCAATCTGATTCCGGTGAATCCGGTGACGGAGAGGGGATACCGCGAGACCCGCCGCGAGGGGGTTCTGGCCTTCAAGAAAAAACTTGAAAATCATGGAATACATGTTACTATTAGAAGAGAAATGGGCAGAGATATCGACGGCGCCTGCGGGCAGCTGCGAAAGCGCTGCACAGAAATGGACCAGAAAGCATGAGATCTTATTCGGCTACTGATGTAGGACGAAAGCGAAATATCAATCAGGATTGCATCTTCGCCTCGGACCAACCGGTAGGGAATCTTCCGAATCTGTATATCGTAGCCGATGGCATGGGCGGGCACAACGCCGGTGATTTTGCCTCGCGCTATGCGGTGAACACGGTGAAAGGGTTCATCGCGGAGAGCAGAGAGAAGAATCCCGTCAAACTGATTGACGAGGCGATTAAGCTTGCCAACCGCGGAATCCGGAGAGAAGCCTCGGAGCACGAGGCGATGCTCGGGATGGGCACGACGATCGTCGTGACGACCGTGATTGGCAATTATGCGTACACAGCAAATGTCGGCGACAGCCGGCTTTATCTTTTCGATGGAACTCTGACGCAGATCACGAAGGATCATTCCCTCGTGGAGGAGATGGTACGGCTCGGAGAGCTGACCAGGGAGGAAGCGAGGACCCACCCTGACCGCAATATCATCACAAGGGCGGTCGGTGCGGCCGAGGACATAGACATTGATTTTTTTGATTACCAGCTGTCGCCGGACGCGATGATTCTGATGTGCACCGACGGTCTCACCAATATGGTGGATGACCGGGAGATCAGAAGAATCCTGTCCACTTCGGCGGAAATTGGGGAGACCCCGAAGATCCTCGTAAATGAGGCGAACGAAAACGGCGGCAAGGACAACATCGCAGTGCTGATCATCAGCCCGGATGCGGATGAGGTGTAAGAATGTTAAAAACGGGTACAATTCTAGCAGGTCGGTATGAGATTGTCGGGAGGATCGGGGCCGGCGGCATGGCGGATGTCTATAAGGCCATGGATTCAAAGCTGAACCGGTATGTGGCCGTGAAGGTCATGAAGCCGGAATTCGCGAATGACAGCAGCTTCATCTCGAAGTTCCGGAGCGAGGCCCAGGCAGCGGCGGGGCTCGCCAATCCGAATATCGTCAACGTCTACGATGTGGGCGAGGACCAGGGCAATTATTATATCGTCATGGAGCTCGTCGAAGGCATCACACTGAAAGAATATATCGCGAAGAAGGGAAAGCTTTCCGTCCGGGAAGCGACCAGCATCGCGATTCAGGTCTGCATGGGGCTCGCGGCGGCTCACGATCAGGGGATCGTCCACCGGGATGTGAAGCCTCAGAATATCTGCATTTCCACAGACGGCAAGGTCAAGGTGACGGATTTCGGCATCGCCCGCGCCGCCTCCTCCAACACCATCAGCGCCAACGCGATGGGATCCGTTCATTACAGCTCGCCTGAGCAGGTGAGAGGCGGGTACTCGGACGCACGGTCCGACATCTATTCCCTCGGCATCACGCTCTACGAGATGGTTACCGGACGGGTGCCTTTCGACGGAGAGACGACGGTCGCCATCGCGATCAAGCATCTGCAGGACGAGATGGAGCCGCCGACGAAATACACGCCGGATCTTCCCTATGCCCTTGAGCAGATCATCTACAAATGCACGCAGAAAAGCGTTGACCGCCGCTATCAGTCGATGAACGAGGTCATCGCGGACCTCAAGCGGTCCCTGATGGAGCCGGACGGCCATTTCGTCCAGCTGGCGCCCCTGACGGATCAGGGACGGACGGTCATGATTTCAGACAAGGACCGCGAGGCGATCCGGGAGGGAAGACTTCCGGAGGGCAAAAAGCAGCCGGAACAGACGAAATCCTTCTCATCCATCGAGAACGCGAGAAAGGGCGTCGAGCCCGAGCGCGAGCCGGAGGAGGAGAAGGAGAGGGATAATAGGGATGAAGAGGAAGGCAGCTCCGGACTCGAGAAGGCGGTGACGGTCGGCAGCTTCATCGTCTGCGGTCTCATCATCTGCATTCTGATCTTCTTTATCTGCCGGGCAGCGGGGCTCTTCCGCACCGGGCAGCCTTCGGATTCCGAATCGGGCGCCGCATCAGTCACTTCGGCCGCGGCCGGTACGGTCAATGTGCCGAACATCATCGGGATGACCGAGGCGGACGCGAAGACGACGGCCGCTTCGAAGAACCTCACGATCCAGTCCCTCGGACAGCAGTCCTCTGACCAGGCTGCCGGAACCGTCGTCTATCAGAGTCCGGACGCCGGCACGGCCGTGGAGGCCAACTCCGCGATCAGCTACTATGTGAGCAGCGGTCCGGAGACGATCGCGGTGCCGTCCGTAACCGGACAGTATGTGACGGATGCCGGGAAGGCACTGAAACAGGCCGGATTTGAGTCGGTCAGCGTTACGAAACAGAATTCCTCCGACGTCACCGTCGGAAACGTAATCTCGGTTTCGCCCGCGGAGGGAGAACAGGTTACGGCGAAGACGGAGATCACCCTGACCGTCAGCAGCGGTCCGGAGGGCTCGGAGGATATCACGGCGACCAGCTACATCGGCTACGGCGAGGATGAGGCGGTGGCGGCCGCAAAGGCGGCTGGCTTTATCGTGACGGTAGCCTACGGGAGCAGCGAGAACGTCGATGCGGATCAGGTCATGAGCCAGAGCGTGAACGCGGGCGATACCGTCGCCTACGGATCGGATCTGACGCTGACCGTCAACAACCCGCAGAAAGCGGCTGCGGAGAGTGCGGCGGAGTCGGTGGCGGAGACCGCCGGCGGGAATGCGGCCTCAGGCGCTGCCCGGTCCGGCGCGTCGAACGCGTCCTCATCAGGGAGATGGACGGCGACCGCCTCTCTGCTCGCGCCGACGACCTACCAGAACGGCGCGTACCGGCTGGTGCTTGTGCAGAACGTGAACGGAACGGATCAGCAGACTGTGATTGAGGAAAACACCACAGCGCTGACCTTCCCATATACGCTGAGAGTGACCGGTGCGGACGGCGTCACCGACGGAACGGTGTACCTGTACGAGCAGGAAAACGGAAACTACGTGGCCCGCGCCGAGTGGCCGGTGACGTTCAAAGAGAACAGCTGAGTCTATGACAGGAATCATTGTGAAGGGAATTGCCGGATTCTACTACGTATATGTAGCGGGATCCGGCATTTATGAATGCAAGGCAAGAGGAATCTTCCGAAAGCAGGGCAGAAAGCCGCTGGTCGGCGACCGGGTGCGCATCGATGTGCTTGACAGGGAGACCCATCAGGGGAACCTCGTCGAGCTGCTTCCAAGAACCAGTGAGCTCGCGCGACCGGCGGCGGCGAACATCGATCAGGCACTGCTGTTTTTTGCGGCGAAGACGCCGGATCCGAATTTCGTCCTGCTTGACCGGTTCCTGATCTCGATGGAGCGGGAGGGAATCCCCTGCGTGATCGCGTTCAACAAGGCGGATCTTCTCACGAGTGAGGAAGCGGAGAAGCTGCGCGGAATGTACATGAAATGCGGCTCCCCCGTGCGGCTGGTCAGCGTCCGCGAGGGAAGGGGCGTGGACGAGCTGAAGTCGATGCTGACCGGGCGGACAACCGTGCTCGCGGGGCCGTCCGGCGCGGGGAAGTCCTCCTTCGCGAACGCGGTTCAGTCGGCGGTTCGTATGGAAACCGGTGAAATCTCGCGCAAATTGTCCCGCGGAAAAAACACAACGCGTCACGCCGAGCTGATTCCGGTCGATGAAGTCTCATGGCTCTGTGATACGCCCGGTTTTATGGCACTCGAAAATTCGGGGATTCGTAAGGAAGAGCTGAAGAACTACTACGACGAGTTTCTTCCTTATCTCGGCCGCTGCCGCTTTGACGGCTGCGTCCATATCAGCGAGCCGGACTGCGCGGTGAAGGCAGCGCTTGAAGAAGGCAACATCGACCCCGTGCGGTACGGAAACTATTGCCTGATCTACGAGGATCTGAAGGAAGCGGAACAGAACCGCTACCGCTGATGCGCTCGCGCAGGAAAGGGAAATGCATATGAGAACGATGATCGTCGGCGGAGGCGCTCTGCGCCCCGCCTTTCTTGCATCCGCGGCACGGTGTCTTTCGCCCGATTTCGTGATCGCCGCTGACCGCGGAATCGACGCCCTGCATGCTGCCGACATCCGGCCGGGGCTGATTCTCGGCGACTACGACAGTGCGGACGCAGCGGTGCTCAGATCCGCCCGAAGCAGCGCCGCCCGTGACGGCGCGCAGGTGCTCACCTATCCGGCGGAGAAAAATTTCTCGGATATGGAAGCGGCGGTTCGCGAGGCGGTGAAACGGAATTCCGGCGAGATCTGGCTTCTCGGAGCGACCGGCGGGCGGCTGGATCATTTTCTCGCGAACATCCTGAATCTCACGATCGGCACCGACGCGGGGACTCCTTCTTTTATGCTGGATGAGCAGAATCTCCTGTTTGTGACGGAGCGGCCGGTCCTTTTCCGCCGGGAGGACGAAGAACGCCGGCTGACGGTCATTTTCTCCGGGTGCGGACCGGAATATACCGGAGATGCTGTTTACGTGACGGCGCGGATGCCGCGTGCCTTCCGCTATCTCTCCTTTCTGCCGCTCGGCGGACCGGTGGAAAAGCTCAGTCTGACCGGTGTGAAATACCCGCTGGAAGCCTTCCGCCTTGACGGACGGGCTCCGTCGCTGACCATCAGCAACGAGATGACCGGAGCGGAAGCGCGGGCGGATTTTGACAGCGGACGGCTGATCGTGATCCTTTCGGGCGACGGCCGGCCGGATATTTTTTATTGACATTCTGCACAGATGCTGTATAGTTTTATTAATCACTTTAGCAGAATGCAGTAGGAAAATGAGTTCCTGCGATCGGCCTGCCGTATTTGAGACATGCGCGGGGAGCGCCGAGGCACAAAGGCGTGCAGAGGAAATGTGATTTTTCTTCTGTACGCTTTTTTTGTGGGCCGAATGCGGAAGTGAACAGTCAGCGGCTGAAAAACCGCGAACAGCAGGGGCGGGTATGATGAAAGAAACGGATGCAGTCAGGAATGAAAATCTCCTTGAGGTGAAGGATCTGAAGCTTTCCTTCCGGATCCGGAAGGAGCTGGTTCCCACGATTCGCGATGTCAGCTATACGCTGAAGCGCGGGGAGGTGCTGGGCATCGTTGGCGAGTCGGGGAGCGGAAAATCCATTTCCTCGAACGCCATTCTCCGCCTGCTTCCTGAAAACGCCGTGATTGAAGGGGGACAGATTATCTTCGACGGCCAGGAGCTTCTCGGGATGCCGCTGCGGGAGCTTCGGAAGATCCGCGGGCGGCGGATCTCCGAGATCTTCCAGGATCCGATGACCTCGCTGGATCCGCTGTTCACGATCGGCTATCAGCTGGACGAGGTGCTGAAAAAGCACACGAAGATGGCGAAGCCCGAGCGCGAAGCGCGCAGCATCGAGCTGCTGAAGCTGGTCGGCATCAACCAGCCGGAGCGGAGGCTGCGCCAGTATCCTCACGAGTTTTCCGGCGGCATGCGTCAGCGTGCGATGATCGCGATGGCGCTGGCGTGCGATCCGGAGCTTCTGATCGCGGATGAGCCGACGACCGCGCTCGATGTGACGATTCAGGCTCAGATCATCGACCTCCTGAAAGAACTGAAGGCCAAGCTCCACACGTCGATCATCTTCATCACCCACGATCTCGGCGTGATGGCGGATATATGCGACCGGGTGCTCGTGATGTACGCCGGCGAGATCGTGGAGTCCGGCGACAAACGCCAGATCTTCTACGGTCACCGCCATCCGTACACCGAAGGACTCCTTCACTCGATTCCGGATGTGGAAGGCGAGGAGAAGAAGCCGCTGGTGCCGATCGAAGGAAATCCGCCGGAGATGTCGCTCCTGGGCGATGAATGCGCCTTCGCGCGCCGCTGTCCTTACGCGATGAAGATCTGCGCGCGGAAGAGGCCGGAGGAAGCGTCCCTCGGCGACGGTCATACCGTCCGCTGCTGGAAGGTATTCCGTGAGGAACAGGCGAAGGAGGAGAGGAAGGATGCAGACTGAAGGCGAGAACCTGCTTGAGGTGAAGCACCTGAAAAAATACTACGAGGTGAAGCAGAGTCCGTTCCGGAAAGGCCTGGTCCGCGCGGTGGACGACGTCTCCTTCTCGATCCGGAAGGGCGAGACGCTCGGTCTGGTCGGCGAGTCGGGCTGCGGAAAGTCCACACTGGGCCGATGCGTGCTCCGGCTGCTCGAGCCGACCGGCGGGGATATTTTCTTCGAGAACCAGCGCCTCAACGACGCGGACATGCAGGCGTACCGCCAGAAGATGCAGATCGTCTTCCAGGACCCCTACGCCTCCCTCGATCCGAGAAAGACCGTCTCTGACCTGATCGGCGAAGGGCTGGATCTTCACCAGCTCTACGAAAGCCGCGAGGAGAGAAAGGAAAAAATCCTCTCCCTGATGAATATGGTGGGCCTCTCGGAGTATTTCTACAACCGGTATCCGCATGAGTTCTCCGGCGGACAGCGTCAGCGGATCGGCATCGCCCGCGCGCTTTCGGTGCATCCGGAATTTATCGTCTGTGATGAACCGGTATCGGCGCTTGACGTCTCGATCCAGGCTCAGGTCATCAACATGCTGGAACGGCTTCAGAAAGAGAAGGGCATCACCTACCTCTTCATCGCCCATGACCTGTCGGTGGTGCGCCATATCAGCGACCGGATCGCGGTGCTGTATCTCGGCCGGCTCGTGGAACTGGCCTCCAGCGACGAGCTGTACCGCAATCCGCAGCATCCGTACACGCAGATGCTTCTGTCCGCGATTCCGATTCCGGACCCGGATAAAAGCGCGAAGCGCAAGCGTGTCGTGCTGGAAGGGGAGATTCCCTCGCCGCTGAACCCGCCCTCCGGCTGCCCGTTCCGGACGCGGTGCCCGCGTCAGTGTGCGGCGTGCGCGGAAACGTTTCCCGGGCTGAAGGAAATCGCGCCGGGTCATTTCGCAGCCTGCACACAGCTTTGATCCGGGTATGACAGAAAACGGAAGGTGGGAGACGCATGATTCTGTTTGAGAAGATAATGAAGCGGGTGCTGCTCGCGGTGATCAGCCTCTTCGCGATCATCACGATCACCTTTTTTCTTATGAATATCATTCCGGGCGATCCGTTCATGTCCGAGAAGGCGACAGAGGCGACAAGAAAAATTCTGATCGCCAAGTACGGACTGGACAAACCGGTCTTCGTTCAGTACATCCGCTATCTTCAGAACCTGTTTCACGGAGATATGGGGACGAGCTACGTTCTTCAGAAGGGAAGGGCGATCAGCACGATCGTGACCGAATCGTTCGCCGTTTCGATGCAGCTGGGAATCCGGGCACTGATCGCCGCGATCGTCATCGGCGTGCCGCTGGGCTGTGTCGCCGGGCTGTGGAAGGAAAAGCCCGCCGACGGCGTGATCCGCGTAATCTCGGCGGTCGGCATCTCGATCCCCGGCTATGTGCTCGCCGCGGTGCTGATGCTCGTGCTCTCGGTCAATCTGAAAGTGCTGCCGGTCTCCTACGGGAAGCCGGGCGGCGAGGTGATGCCGGTGATCGTGCTGGCGACCTATCCGACCTGCTATCTGATGCGTCTGACCCGCGCCAGCATCCTCGAGGTGCTGGGCCAGGATTACCTGAAGACGGAGCGGGCGAAGGGAATGGGAGAGGGAACGGTGATCTTCGTGCACGCGCTGAAGAACTCTCTGATCCCGATCATCACCTATCTGGGACCGCTGACCGCCTCGATTCTCACCGGCGGTTTTGTCGCGGAGTCCGTCTTCAACGTCCCGGGACTCGGCCGGTATTTCGTCAATGCCATCAGCGCCCGTGACTACACGCTGATCATGGGCGTCACCGTCTTCTACGCCGCGCTGATCATCACCATGAACCTGATCTGCGACGTGCTGTATCAGATCGTGGATCCCCGGATTGAGATGGCGTAAGGAGGAAGAAAATGAGAAACATACTGTCCCTCCAGATTCCGGTGGAGAAGAGTGACTACGAAAAACTGCCGGCCGGTTTCTACAGCACGGAGGCGTCCGGCACGGAAGAGGTCGGTTTCTGGAAAGCGAGCTGGAGACGCCTCCGGGAGAACCGGATCGCGATGGCCGCGCTGGTGGTCATCCTGATCATCATCGTCTTCGCGGTGATCGGACCGATGCTTTCCCCCTACACCTACGACGAGCAGGTTCACGGCGATGAAAACCTCTGGCCCTGCTTCTCACATCCCTTCGGGACTGACCGTCTCGGACGGGATCTGATGGTCCGATGCATGACCGGTACGAGGATCTCGCTGCTGGTCGGCGTCGTATCCGCGATCATCGTCATGATTATCGGCTCGATCTACGGCTCGATCTCGGGCCTTCTGGGCGGCCGTGCGGACACCGTCATGATGCGGATCGTCGACATCATCTACTCCGTTCCGGAGATCCTGCTGATCGTCGTGATCAAGCTGGTCATCGATCAGCCGCTGACCAATCTGGTGGAGAACGTCCCGTTCTTCCATCCGCTCGAGAAGCTCGGATCCGGACTGATCGCGATCTTTATCGTGTACGGCTGCCTGTACTGGGTCGGGATGGCCCGTATCGTCCGCGGCCAGGTGCTTCAGCTCAAGGAGATGGAATATGTGACGGCGGCGCATGCACTCGGCGCGCCGAACGGCTGGCTGATCCGGAATCACCTGCTTCCGAACTGCATGGGCCAGATCATCGCCACGATGATGATGCAGATCCCGTCCGCCATCTTCACGGAGGCCTTTCTTTCCTTCCTGGGGATCGGCGTATCCGCACCGATGGCTTCGCTGGGGTCGCTGACCTCCGAGGCACTTTCGGGAATCAACCGGGCCCCCTACCGCATGCTTTTTCCGGCTGTGCTCATCAGCCTGATCATACTGGCGTTCAACCTTTTCGGCGACGGCCTGCGCGACGCGCTTGACCCGAAGATGAAGAAACGGTGAGACAGAAGGAGAAAGAGTAAGGGCAGGAGAAGTCTGCCGGATCAGAGAGGAGAAGGTATATGAGAAAAAAAGGCTTATTCAGTGTGTTGACATGCACCGCGCTGGCCGCTTCCGTGCTGGCGGGCTGCGGAACGCAGAGCGCGACCTCGACGGCGTCCAAGGCGGTCTCGTCGGCCGCGGCTTCATCGACGGCGGCTTCATCGACGGCATCTTCGTCAACGGCTGCCTCATCGGCGGCTCCCGCGGCGGTTTCATCGGCCGCACCGGCGGCAGAGTCTGTCGCGTCCGCGGCGGAGCCGTCCGCGACCGAACCGGTGAAGACGGCGGTTTCATCCGCGGCAGAGGCTGTCTCGACGGCTGCGGCGGCTTCCACGCCGGAGAAGGTGAAGGAAGAGCCCACCGGCGGCATCGACATCAGCGTGACGGACGGCTCTGAGGACGCGATGAACGTCAGCACGGCTCAGGCCTCGACGCTGGCCGGACTTTCCGTCTGCCGTCACCTTTACGAAGGCCTCTACAAGCTGGATGCGAAGGGCGACCTGGTGCTCGGCCAGGCGGAGGACCAGAAGGTTTCCGACGACGGCAAGACGTATACGTTTACGCTGCGCGACGACATCACCTGGTCGGACGGCAGGCCGGTCACGGCGGAAGACTTCGTATACGGATGGAAATACCTGAAGGAGCAGGCGGGCGACTACAGCACGCTGATGGATATGGTGCAGTCCGCGACGGCGAAGGACGACAAGACGCTGGTCGTGACGCTGTCCTATCCATGCGCGTATCTGCCGAGCATCCTTGCGTTCCCGTCCGCCTATCCGGTACGCGAGGATGTGGTGAAGAAGACCGGCGAATCCTACGCGACGGATCCGGACAAGGCGGTCTACAACGGCGCGTACGAGCTGACGGACTGGACGCATCAGCAGTCGATGACGCTGACGAAGCGGACGGACTACTATGATGCCTCCAGCATCACCGTGGACCACATCAACTGGGTGCTGATGAGCGATGCGGCGACGATGGCCAACTCCTTCAAGAGTGGCGACGTCATCTACTCCGATTCGTATCCGGAAGAGGATGTGGACGCGCTGACGGACAACGGACTGCATTTCACAGACGGCTACAACACGTACTGCACGATGTTCAATGTGGGCGACAGCGGCAACAAGGTGCTGAAGGACGCCAAGGTCCGCCGCGCGCTGACGCTGGCGATCGACCGCAGCCGCGTGATCAACATCCGCGGGCTTGAGGACGAGCTGGCGAATACTTATACGCCAGGCGGCCTCAAGAATGCTGAAGGAACCGAGTTCAACAGCACCGTGACGCCCTGGTACGGCGACGACTACGACAAGAACGTGAAGGAAGCGAAGGAGCTGATGAAGGAAGCGGGCTACGAGGACGGCAAGAACTTCCCGGCGCTCCGTTACATCGTCAACAATGACTCCCGCAAGACCGTCGCGGAGGCGATTGTCTCCGACTGGAAGGAAGCGCTGGGGATAGACTCGATCACGGTCGAGACCGTCGAGAACTTCTTCTCCGCGCGTCAGTCCGGCGACTACGACATCGCGTACTACGGCTGGTACATGGACTATCCGGATATCTCCAATATGCTGTCGACGATGACCACCGGCCAGAACGACGCGAAGTATTCGAATACAAAGTACGACGACGCCTACAACAAAGCCGTCGCGGAGAGCGATGAGAAGACGCGCTGGAAGGATTACGACGAGTGTGAGGCGATCCTCGCCGAGGACTGCCCGATCGCGCCGATCCTTCACTCCAAGAACTCGTACCTGTTCGACGACACGAACTATGACGGACTCGTCTATTACTGCGGGAACGTGTTCTTCGGATTTGTGACACAGAAATAACCGCTGACAGACGGGCAGAGAGGGCCGCGCGGCAAAGTTCCGCCGCGGCCCTTCTGCGTTTCAGGAGGAGAAGAAATGGCGAGTGAGCTTCAAGAGAAGCTTCGTGAGATGGCGGATGCATTTCCGGGGGACATGCAGCTGCTCTTCCGCACGCTGACGGGGGAAGAGGAGGAAGCGTCCATCGATCCGGACCGCCGCGTCGTCTCGGCGAGCACGATCAAGGTGCCGGTGCTCGGATGCCTGCTGGATACGCTCGGGGAAAACGGCACGCCGCTTGAGGCCATGCATCCGGTGACGGAAGCGGACATCCTGGATGACACGCTGGTCTTCGACACGGGCGCGAGGGAAGCCTCATGGTACGAGATCGCGTGGTGGATGATCGTGAACTCGGACAACACGGCGGCGAATGTGCTGATGAAAGCGCTGACGTTTCAGAGGATCAACGACTGGTGCCTCCGGAAAGGACTCCGAAGCACCCGCGCGGAGAGGATGATGCTGGACTATGACGCGATCCGCGAGGGACGGAACAACTACATCTCGCCCTCGGACTACGCGTCGCTCGTGATCCGGGCGGACCGGATGGCGCGGGGAGAAGAGAAAGGCACGGAGAAAGAGAGGGAAAGGGCGGCCCTCATGATGCGCTTCCTTGCAGGCAACCGTGACTATGACGCGCTGCTCCGCTATATCTACGAGCAGCCGGTCTGCTTCCACAAGTCCGGCGATCTCGATACCGTCGCGCACGACGCGGGGATCTTCGAGTGGAACGGACAGCGCTGGTTTCTCGGCGTCTTCACATCCGGTTTCGATGGGACGGCGATGGACTACGAGAAGGCGAGAGGATGGATCGGCCGCGTTTCGCGGGCAGTATTTGACTATATGAAAGAGAGGTGAACGGCTATGTACAGCGGGACAGGTGAGTACTATCTGACGGAAACGCCTCAGGCCTTCCTCTATGCGGAGGACGGGACGGTGGCGGATGAGGTGCTGTCCGGCTGGGCCGTGCAGCGGCTCGACGAGGAAAACGTGCTGAGTGCCAGCGGAGAGGAACGAATGCCCGTACAGACGCACTACGGCTACCGGGGCTATGTGCCGCCGCGCGCGATGCGCCCCGTCCCGCTGGAGGAGCTGCGGCGCAGGGAAAGCGAGAAAAAAACCGTGGTGATCACGAAACGGTT
This sequence comes from Chordicoccus furentiruminis, assembly GCF_019355395.1. Classification (GTDB taxonomy): domain Bacteria; phylum Bacillota; class Clostridia; order Lachnospirales; family Lachnospiraceae; genus Chordicoccus; species Chordicoccus furentiruminis. Next base: position 607,460 of record NZ_CP048829.1, on the reverse strand, counting down.
CGCGGACCTTCTCGCGGAGCCCCGCGTGCAGGGACGGATCGTCGCGACGCTGTCGGCGGGATCTTTTCTCACGCTGGAAAAACCGGCGGAGAACGGCTACGCGATCGCCCGCGCCGCGGACGGCCGCCACGGCTATCTGCCGGCCGCCTGCTTCACGGAACGGAAGGACAGCGACGGCTTTCTGCTCAACGGCTCCGACCCCGGCTGGTTCCTGAACCAGAAACGGTACGGCGATCCGGGGCGGCTCCGCCGTGAGGTCGTTCGTCACGCAGAGGACTTCCTCGGCGTACAGTACCGGTGGGGAGGCCATTCCGGATCCGGGATCGACTGCTCGGGACTGACGTTCATGAGCTATCTGCTGAGCGGTATCCTGATCTACCGGGACGCGGAGATCCGCCGTGGCTACCCGGTGCATGAGATTCCCTGGAAGGCGAAGCAGGCGGGCGACCTTCTTTATTTCCCGGGCCATGTGGCGCTCTATCTGGGCGGCGGACGGTACATTCACAGCACCGGGTACGCGCGGGATTTCGGCTGTGTCTACGGGAACCTGATCGCCGGCTCGGAGGGATACCGGCCGGATCTGGACGGGGCCTGCTACGCGGTCGGAAGCGCATTTTACGTATAAGGAGAGAGAAGATGAAAATCACGGAGATCAGACTGTCGATCCTGTCGGTGCCGCTCAGAGTTCCGTTCAAGACGGCGCTTCGCCGTGTGGACTCGGTGGAGGATGTGGTCGTGGAAATCCTCACCGACACGGACGAGACCGGCTACGGAGAGGCGCCGCCGACCGGCGTGATCACGGGAGATACGACCGGCGCCATCATCGGGGCGATCCGGGACCATATCGCCCCGAAGCTGATCGGCAAGGACATCGACGATTTCGAGAACTTGACGAGGACTGTGCAGAGCGCGCTCGTCCACAACACCAGCGCCAAGGCAGCCGTGGATATGGCGCTCTGGGATCTTTACGGGAAGCGCTGCGGACTCTCCGTCTGCCGGATGCTGGGCGCGTCAAGACGCGAAATCGAGACGGACATCACCATCAGCGTCAATGACCCGTACGAAATGGCGAAGGATACGGAGGACGCGATCCGCCGGGGCTACCGCACGCTGAAGGTGAAGGTCGGCGTCGAGCCATCCCTCGATGTCGCGCGTCTTGCGGCCGTCCGGCAGGCGGCGGGGCGGGACGTCCGGATCCGGATCGACGCCAATCAGGCCTGGACGCCGAAGCAGGCGGTGCGGATTCTGGAGGAGATGGAACGGAAGGAGCTCGGAATCGAGCTGGTGGAGCAGCCGGTGAAGGCCGCCGACCTGGAAGGACTCGCCTTCGTGACGGCGCACAGCCCGGTACCCGTGCTGGCGGATGAAGCCGTTTTCTCCCCGCAGGACGCGCTGACGATCATGCAGCGGCACGCGGCGGACCTCATCAACATCAAGCTGATGAAATGCGGCGGCCTCACCAATGCGCTCCGGATCGTCTCCGCCGCGGAGGTGTACGGGATGGAATGCATGCTCGGGTGCATGCTGGAAGCGAAAATCTCCGTGAACGCGGCTGTGGAGCTGGCCTGCGCGAGACAGATCATCACACGGATCGACCTGGACGGCCCGGTGCTGCTCCGGGAGGACCCGGTGCTGGGCGGCGCGGTCTTCGACGAGCGCCGCATCACCGTATCGGACGCGCCGGGGCTGGGTATCCGCGGCATCATGGAAGGATACACCAGACCGGTCCTGGAGCTTATGTAAGATCCGGATCACAGAGCAGCAAAAAAGAAACGGGCGGGCCGCAGGGCCCGCCCGTTTCGCTGCAGTGCGCCCGGCGGCGCATGTTTCAGCCTGCAGATCCGAACCTGCATGCGGACGTGCTCTTCCGGCCGTCCGCGCCGCATCGGCCGATCCGCACTAGATCAGGAAGTACTTGAGAATAAAGAGAGCCGTCAGGATGATCATCCCGATGCTGACCTTCTTCTTCCCTCCGGTGATGAGGTTGAGCAGCGTGTAGCTGATGATGCCGAGGCAGATGCCCTCCGAGATGGAGTACATCGTCGGCATCGCCGCGATGCAGAGGAACGCCGGAACAGCTTCCGTGATGTCCGTCCAGGGGATCGCCGTCACCTGCTGCATCATCATGAAGCCGACGATGATCAGAGCCGGCGCCGTCGCAAAGCTCGGAATCGCCAGAAACAGCGGCGAGAAGAAGAGCGACAGGATGAAGAGCAGCCCGGCGAAGATCGCCGTGAGACCCGTGCGGCCGCCCTCAGCGATACCGGAGGCCGACTCGACGAAAGTCGTGATGGTCGATGTACCGAAGCAGGCGCCGGTGACCGTGCCGACCGCGTCGGAGAGAAGGGCGCCCTTGATGCCCGGCAGCTTGCCGTCCTTGTCCAGCATCTTTCCGCGGGTCGCGCAGCCGATCAGGGTGCCCAGCGTGTCGAACATATCGACGAACAGGAACGCGAGCACCACCACCCAGAAGTTCGCGGTGAGAATCGCCTTGAAATCCAGCTTCATGAACGTCGGAGCCATCGAGGCGGGTATCGAGACGATCCCGGACGGGAAGACGCTGTAGAAGCCGTTGTCCGGATCGGGGACATAGAGCCCGACGGCCTGCGCGAACATGCCGAGCACCCAGGTGATCAGGATGCCGAGCAGGATGTTGCCCGTGACGCCCTTGATTACGAGAATCGCGGTGATGAGCACGCCGATCATCGCGAGCAGCACCGTGATGCCCTCGCTGCGGAACGTGCCGGACGAGATCGAGCCCTTGAACGAGAAGATCCCCACCAGCGTCGCGTCATTGTTGACGACGATATGGGCGTTCTGCATCCCGATGAAGGCGATGAAAAGTCCGATGCCGACGGAGACCGCCACCTTGATCGTCGGCGGAATCATGTTGAAGATCGCCTCACGGACGTTGCACAGGGAGAGCAGCACGAAGATCACGCCCTCCACGAAAACCGCGGTCAGAGCGATTTCCCAGCTGTACCCCATATTGATGACGACCGTATAGGCGAAGTAGGCGTTCAGCCCCATCCCGGCCGACAGGACAAAGGGCAGATTCGCGATGAACCCCATCAGGAACGACGCGACCGCCGATGCCAGCGCGGTCGCCGTGAAGATCGAGCCCTTGTCCATACCCGCCGCACTGAGAATATTGGGGTTGACGGCGAGAATGTACGCCATCGTCATAAAAGTGGTGAGCCCTGCGAGAAACTCGGTGCGCGTACTGGTGCCGCGCTCATGAAGTTTGAAGAAGTGTTCCATCACGATCCCTCCTCTTTTTGCTCGGAAGACCGGTACGGAGAATCAGGAAAATGCAGCCGCTGCCCCGATGTCCCGTCCGCAGACGCCGCGTGCCGGACAGGACGGAATCCGGCGGAGCCGGACCCGATCCCGCTCAGGCCATCCGGATATAAAAATCAGTTAGGTTGCCTAACTAAAGTATATCATGACCGCCATAATTATCAATGAATGGGAAAATAATTCAACAGAATTCGTTGAAATTACCAAATATGCGGGTACAATAATAAGCATAGTTTCAAGACTCTCAGACAAAAGGAGCGACAGATGAAAAAGGTCATGCATTACATCCAGTATCTGCAAAACCGGATCCGGAGCAGCCGGAGAACCTTCGCCTTTTATTCCGTGCTGCGCGCGCTGGTGATTCTCTGCGCGGTCAGACAGCTGTTCTGGCGCAACTATGAAGCCTTCGCGCTTTGCCTGCTCTCGCTGTTTCTGTTTCTGATTCCGAGCTTCATGGAGGATCATTTCAAGATCGAGATCCCGCCTCTTTTTGAGGGGATCATTTACGGTTTCATCTTCGCGGCGGAGATTCTCGGCGAAGTGGATCATTTCTACATCGCGATCCCGGGCTGGGACACAATGCTCCACACCCTGAATGGTTTCCTCTGCGCGGCGATCGGGTTTTCGATGATCGACCTGCTGAACCGCCACAGCGCGAGAGTCAATCTGTCGCCCTTCTATCTGGTGATGGTCGCCTTCTGCTTCTCGATGACCGTCGGCGTGATCTGGGAATTCATCGAATTCGCCGGCGACCAGTTCTTCGGGCAGGATATGCAGAAAGACTTCATCGTGCGGAGCTTCCAGTCCGTGACGCTCGACCCCACACACCAGCAGCGGCCCTTCCCGGTGCGGGACATCACGGAGACGATCATCCGCACCGCCCACGGCGACATCACGGTGGAAGGCGGATACCTCGACATCGGGATCATCGATACGATGAAGGACCTTCTGGTGAATTTCCTCGGCGCGATGGTCTTCAGCGTCTGCGGCTACTTCTACTGCATTGACCGCGGCAAACGGCAGAGTATGTCTGCGAAGATCGCGGCCGGCATGATGGTGCGCGTCGCGCAGGAGCAGAACGACCCGATGGAGGAGCCCGGACGGAACGTGGCGGAAGAGAGCGGCGGCAGGACGTATAAGGAGAAATCAGCCGATCGGACAGCCGCGGACCGTGAAGACGGGGGAAGGAGCCGATTATGACGACAGCCAGCACGAACAAGCTCGCCCTTCTTTATCTGATGAAGATCCTTCTCGAAGAGACCGACGAACATCATCCGCTCAACGCCTCGGCTTTAAGCGATCGACTGGAGAAGCTGGGATACACCATCGACCGCCGCAGCATCTACGCGGACGTGGAGACGCTGAGCACTTTCGGAATAGACGTGAACCGTCAGCCCGGCCGCGGAGGCGGCTACTATATCGCCAGCCGCCGCTTCGAACTTCCGGAACTGAAGCTGCTGGTGGATGCGGTGCAGTGTGCCAAATTCATCACCGTCCGCAAGACCGACGCGCTGATCGACAAGATCTCCTCTCTGACAAGTCTCTCTCAGGCGAAGGAGCTGCGCCGGGAGGTCTGGATCCGGAACCGGATCAAGGCGGGAAACGAACGGATCTACTACAGCGTGGACACGGTGTACGAGGCGATCCACGGCAACTGTCAGATCACCTGCCAGTACGCCGAGTGGACGATGGAGAAGAAACTGGTGCCGAAGAAAAACGGCGCTCTGTATCATCTGAGCCCCTGGGCGATGACATGGGATGACGAGAACTACTATCTGATCGCCTATGACGGCGACGCGCACCGGATCAAGCACTACCGCGTGGACAAGATGCTCAGAATCGCCCTCACGGACCGCCCCCGGGAAGGTGTGGAGGCGTTCCGCACCTTCGATCTCGCGATCTTCGCGAAGAAAACCTTCGGCATGTACGGGGGCACCGACCAGCGTGTGACGCTGCGCTGCGCCAATCGTCTGACAGGCGTGATCCTCGACCGCTTCGGCACGGATCGGATGCTCCTGCCGGACGGACCGGATCACTTCCGCACCACGGTGGAGGTGGCGGTCAGCCCTCAGTTCTTCGGCTGGGTGACCGGCATCGGACCGGATCTGACTGTCGAAGGCCCCGCCGAGGTCCGCGCCGGATACCGGGACTATCTGGCCGGGCTGCTTAAGGCGTACGGTTCGTGAGACAGAGCAGCGCTCAGGTTCCTCACACGGCGGTGTCGTTGCTAGTGCGATATCCTATTTCGTATATGTGCGATGTGCACAAAAGCTGACTTTTTTTGGCTTTTTTTGCACAGAAAGTCCCGCGCCGCTTTCCGGGAATAAGGGTCGTAGAGATTTTGACCGCCCCTGCCAATGTATAAAATGCACAAACAGTTCATCTGGTTCGTATTGCAATCAGCAAGACAGCGAATTACAATACAAGCAACAGGAGGTGCAATCATATGAAAGATTCAACAGTAAGCGCTCGTGTTGAAAACGATATAAAAAATGAAGCAGAAGACATCTTGCAGAAGCTTGGAGTTCCTGTCTCTGTTGTCATCAATTCCCTGTATCGCCAGATCATTTATCGTCATGGCATTCCGTTCTCACTGACTGTTCCGGCAGAGCCAGGAACACTGGATGCAATGTCGGATGCGGAGCTTGACGCAAAACTTCAGCACAGCTATGCCCAATCGGTTGCAGGTGAAGGCAGACCGCTCGGGGATGTGTTCGATGATCTGGAAAGGAGCCTTGGATAAGTGAATTCCTATGAAATTATCGTCACACCGGATGCGGAAGCAGACCTTTATGAGATCAAAAATTACATCGCTGAGACTCTGCTGGTACCTGATGTTGCCTTAAATTACATCCGAGTCATCCGCAAGGAGATGGAGAAGCTTTCCTACATGGCAGACAGCATTGCGCCGGAGGAACGTGAGCCGTGGCACTCCCGGTGCGTGCGTAAGATCATCGCGAAGAACTTCTACATCTACTACCGCCCGGATGAAGTATCCGGAAGGGTTTATGTCCTGAATGTGATTTATGCAAAGCGTGATCAGCTCAAGGTCTTAAACAAAATGAATCTCTATGACTGACAAAGGGCAGCTCTCCATTCGAGGGCTGCTTTTTATCTGTCACCGCGTTCTTTGTGTATCTTCTCGTGACACGAACGACAAAGACTCATAAGGTTAGACTCGTCATTCGATCCTCCCTCGGCGAGAGGGATGATGTAGTGGTCTTCCTCCACGGCGACGTAGCGTCCCTGCTTCAAGCACATCTCGCAGAGCGGATGCTTGTGGACGTAGCCGTGCGGATGCGCTGCCAGGACCTGCCGTATCGTTTGCCGGTCGAGTAGCCGCACGTGAGTCTCGTAGCGCTTTCTCCATCAGGGCCTTGTGCTCCGGGCAGTACTTGTTCGCCGTCCTCACAGAGGTTCGGGCATTCGGGATAGCGGCAGGGCCGTTTCGTCAAGTCGATGCTTGTTTGCGCAGACGTTGCCAACTTCGATGAGACCGGAACAGATGTAGATGGAAAGATGATTTGGGTTCACAACTCATCCACGGCTGACCTGACATATCAGACCATTCATAAGAAACGTGGCCAGCTAGGCATGGAGGATAATGGAGTTCTTCCAGCTTTCAAAGGTACGGCCGTCCATGACTGCTGGTCTCCATACTGGAAATACACCAGTGCCAGCCACGCAGTCTGCTGCGCTCATCTCCTGAGAGAATTGACAGGAGTTGAGCAGTACAGCCCGGAACATAAATGGGCTCCAGAGTTTAAAACTCTGCTGCGGGCGATGAAGAAAGCCCGTGACAAGGCTGTTGCCAAAGGAAAGACCAAGCTGAGCCGCTATTACCATCACAAATTCGATCTAGAATACGATCGGATTATGAAGCTGGCGGATGAAGAATCTCCGGTTCCATCTGATCGGCACCCCAATACAAAAGGGCGCAAGAAGAAAGGGAAGGAGCGAGCTCTGATTGAACGACTTATAAAGCTTAAGGCCTCCATCTGTCTTTTTACAAAAGACTTTCGCGTGCCGTTTGATAACAACCAGGCGGAACGCGATGTCCGCAATGTCAAGACAAAGACCAAGGTGGCAGGCTGCTTCCGGACAGAAAGCGGGGCTCAGGCTTATCTTGACGTTATGTCATACATCAGCACTGGTAGGAAACATGGTCTCAGTGCCTACGAGGCATTAACAGCTGCGTTTGCTGGGAATGCCCAGATTGTGTTGCGGTGAATTCTAGGGGTTCTGAACAGTTACCTCTGACTTTTGCTTTTAGCTGTGTTGCTGTCCTGATCATAGCATTACCTCCGTATATGTTCTCATAACCGGCTCAATCTGGAACTTCTTTGCGTATGCCATCAGATGGTTCAGGTTCTTCTGATTGCCAGCCATATATTCCTTCATAGCGTATTGGAAAATTTGCACATCCATTGAGTCCTTATACCGCAGAATGTCGCAGATGGTTCGTTCCTTATCATAAACGCGGACTTTATTGCCAAAACCGGTTTCAACCTCTGTCACACCCAGATCGGCAACATCCGGCTTTACCTGATAAACACGAATGCCTTTATTGCGCAAATGAGAGGCATTATAACCGGCTTTCACTGTCACGCTCGTATACTTCGGCTCACGCTCCATCAGGCCATGAAGGAATAGAGCCGTCTCATGAGAAAATACGATACGGCTGTTAGTGAGGGAAAGCAAATACAGTTCGTCCGGCCAGGCATCTGCGGCAAGATATACGCCCTGTGCAACGCGCTCCATATTCCGCTTGCTGACGTATTCTGCAAGTGTCGGCTTAGAAATTCTTTGCTCCAGTACCTGGTATGTGCGGAGATACCCATTTCCGCTTTTAACAAGATTGTCTAAGATTTCAAATCGATTCATCATCATCACCTTACTTTCTCGCTCTTAATAATATCGGATAAAAGCGAGAAGGTAAAGTAGGGTTGATGATATCCTCCTGGAAAGAGCCGGACAGATACACGATCCACCCGGCTCCAGTTCAGGGCTGTACTCCAGCCGCTCTTCTCCGTCCTGTATATCAGCAGATCAGCCAAACAGTCAGGACAGCAGGGGAAGCAACGTGGTGCCGATCGAGGCAACGCCGCTGATTATATACTGAAGAAATGAAACCGTGCTGGATACACCTGTTTTATACCTTTTTCGTCATGAGTAGTTATCAATTTTCCGCTGGCTGCAGTTTGTCACCAACTGAACCCTTCTTTTTAAAGCGCGTGTATGCAGAAAAAGGCACGAATATAGAGAACGGCTTTAGGTAAAGCGTGGTATATAATGACCCTGGAGGTCGTTGCCTCGGATGAAAAGCTTTACCACTGGTGTACTGTCATCTGATCTGATTGCCTTTTCAGAATAAGGAGCTGTCTTTTATGGTCATCCATCACGCGCTGATCTTTGCTTCAGACTGCCGCTTCCACTCCGGCTCGGTCCGGATCCGGAACGGCGTCTTCACCGAGGTCCGGACGGACGGCCGGGCCGCCGAACCGGAGGCGGGGGAGCCGGCGCTCGACGCGAGGGGAAATTACCTGATACCGGGACTCGTCGACATCCATTTTCACGGGGCTGTCGGGGCCGATGTCAGCGACGACACGGACGAGGCGTTCCGGAAAATCGCGGCATACGAAGCGCGGGAGGGCATCACCGCGATCTGCCCCGCGACGCTGACACTGGCGGAGGAACGGCTCTGCAGCATCCTCCGGCGGGGGCATGCATTTTCAAAAAGTAACGCGGGACGGGCGGACTGCGCGGACCTCATCGGCTTCAATATGGAAGGACCGTTTATCAGCCGGGCGAGGAAAGGCGCGCAGAACGAAAAATATATACGGGCCTGCGACGTGAATCTTGCGGAACGGTTCATCGACGCCTCCGGCGGACTGGTCCGATATATCGGCGTCGCGCCGGAGGAAAATCCGGAGGCGGAGGCGTTCATCCGGCGGATTTCGGCAAGAACCGGCGTCTCGCTGGCGCATACGGACGCGGACTACGAAACGGCGCTCCGGGCGTTCCGGGCGGGTGCCTCGCATGTGGTGCATCTGTACAATGCGATGCCGGACATGCTGCACCGGGCGCCGGGCGTGATCGGCGCGGCGGCGGATACGCCGGAGGCGGACGCGGAGCTGATCTGCGACGGGATTCACGTTCACCCCTCCGCGGTCCGGAACGCGCTCCGGATGTTCGGACCGGATCGGATCGTGTTCATCAGCGACAGCCTCCGGTCGACGGGGATGGCGGACGGGCGGTATGATCTCGGCGGGCAGACAGTGGAAAAGAAGGGGCGGGAATGCAGACTGGCGTCGGACGGCCATCTCGCCGGATCCGTCAGTAACCTGATGGACTGCCTGCGAAATGCGGTGCTCGGAATGGGGATCCCGCTGGAGACAGCCGTCGCGTGCGCGACCGTGAATCCGGCGAAAAGCATCCGGGAGGACGCGCAGTACGGCTCCATCGGGCCGGGAAAGAAAGGACACGCGGTGATCCTCACGAAAGGGACGCTGAGAACCGCCGCGGTGATCAAAGACGGGAGAAAGATAAGAGGACGGGAGGACGCCGCGAGGTGACCTCCCGGTTTTCAGCATTTTACCGGTCTTACCGGAATCTTTTCACCGGAAACTCTTTACCCAGTTGACCAGCGAATCGTGATAGACGTTCTCGAAAACCGTCCGCTTCATCTCATCGGTGACCGGGCCGTTCTTCCGCATCTTCGCGAGGATCGCCGCCTGCAGTTCCTCGACCGTCATCTCCTCGTACGGCTTTCCGGAGACGGAGGAAGAACCGGCGGCCGCTTCAAGCGCCTCTTCCTTCGCGCGCGCTTCCGCCTGCTCCTTTTCGGCCTTCTTCCGCATCGAGTCCTCGAGGGAGACGAGCGCGTCCGTGTCGATCCGCGGCGACTCGCCGTCCGCGGGGACCCAGACTTCTCCGCTGTTGGCGCCGACCGTCACGCGGAGCCGTCCGTCCGATGCGGCTGCCTTCCCTCCGAACAGCGCGCCGTCATACCGGGAGGCGGAGCCTGCGGGCAGGTCGAAAGACGCCTCGCTGTCGCCGTTGTTGACGGTAACCAGCACCTGTCGGCCGCCGAAGCTGCGGGCAAAGGCAAACTGCGTCGTCGTCAGCGTGAGCTCCCGGTAGTCGCCGCAGGCAAGAACCTTCTCGGTCTTCCGGAGGGCGCCCAGTGCGGCGATCAGAGCGGTGCAGGGATTCGTCTTCACCGCGTCCCGGTAGTCGTCCAGTTTCAGCGCCGGCCGGATCGCGTCGTCCGGCCCGCCGGGCCGCTTCTCACCCTCGATGCCGAACTCGGAGCCGTAGTAGACGGAAGGAATGCCGGGGAGAGTATAGAGCAGGATATGAACCGGCACGAAATGCGCCTTGTTCGACAGCTTCGTATAGATCCGCTCCACGTCGTGATTGTCCACGAAGTTGTACAGCTTTCCCGCCGGACACTGGGCGCCGTCGCCCGTGAAACGCCGCACGGTATGGGCGATTTCAAAATAGTTGTGGTCGTTGTGACCCGAATACAGCGCCTTGTGGAGCTGATAGTTCGTCACCGAGTGAAGGTGCGTGTCGTTGACCCAGCGCCCGTACTCCCCGTGGATCACCTCGCCCATCAGCCAGAAGTCCGGCTTCACCTCATCCGCCGTCATGCGAAGCCGGTGCATGAAATCGAAATCCAGCACGTCCGCCGCGTCCAGCCGGATGCCGTCGACATCAAATTCCCTCACCCAGAACCGGATGACGTCACAGATGTAATCCTGCACCTCCGGATTCCGCTGGTTGAGCCTCGCCAGCAGGTTGTAGCCGCCCCAGTTGCCGTAGGAGAAGCCGTCGTTGTACTCATTGTTGCCGCAGAAGTTGACATCTACATACCAGTCCCTGTAACGGGACGCTTCCCGGTGCTCCTTCAGATCGCGGAAGGCGAAGAAATCCCGCCCCGTGTGGTTGAAGACGCCGTCGAAGATCACATGCATTCCCTTCTGATGGCAGGCCGCGACGAATTCGGTCAGATCGTCGTTCGTGCCGAGACGGGAATCCAGCTTCCTGTAATCCGTCGTGTCGTACCCGTGGCTGCCGGACTCAAAAAGCGGCCCGATATAAAGAGCCGTGCAGCCGATGGACGCGATGTGGTCGATCCAGGGAAGCAGCGAACGCAGCCGGTGCACCGGCTCACCGTAATCGTTTCGCTTGGGTGCGCCCGTCAGTCCGAGCGGATAAATATGGTAGAAAACAGCTTCATCATACCATGCCATCATGCAGCCCTCCTTGTCTGTCTGTGTCCTATCATACGTGTCCCGCTCCGGGAACGCAAGGCGGAACCTCTGACGGCGCGCGGCCCGGCAGCATCCGCGCGGAAGAGTGCCGCCGGGGACGGGAGCTTCGACGGCGGGCAGGCACGTATCCAAAGCGCAGCCGCTGCTGTCTTTCCATCCGAAAGATTTGACAACCCGTCCGCTGCCCCGTATCATTTCCGGATAGAAAGAAAACGTCCGAACCGGAGCGTCCCTTTGATGTCAGTCTCCGGTCCGGCTCCCGCTCAAGGAGACACGATCTTATGAAAAATGCATCCGACACCCGGAACGACCCGCCGGCGCTGGTCCGCCGCCCGGAAGGCCTCACACTGGAAGGCGGCGGGCTGACGCTCCGCGCCGACTTTGAGGCGATGCTTCCGCGGCTGAAACGTGACAGGCTGAACCGGGAACTGCTGGTCCGGGCGGCCCGGATCCGGCAGCCTCTCAATGGAACGCCGACCGCCGTGGACGCGACGGCCGGACTCGGCGAAGACGCCCTGCTGCTGGCGGCCGCGGGCTTTGCCGTCCGCCTTTTCGAGCGGGACCCGGTGATCGCCGCGCTGCTTGAGGACGCGCTGGAGCGGGCCGCCCGGAACCCGGCTCTGTCCGGAGCCGTCGCCCGGATGACCCTCACGGAAGGCGACAGCATTCCGTATCTCGGGCAGCTGACGGAAGCTCCGGACGTGGTGCTTCTGGACCCGATGTTTCCGGAACGGAAGAAGAGCGGACTCGTGAAGAAAAAGTTTCAGCTGCTCCACGGACTGGAGGCGCCGGCCGCGGACGAGGAAGCGCTGCTCATGGCCGCCCGCCGCGCCCGCCCGCAGAAGATCATCATCAAGCGCCCGCTGAAAGGCCCGTACCTCGCCGGCGTCCGCCCGACCAGCAGCCTTAGCGGCCGTGCGATCCGCTACGACTGCCTCGCGCTGCCGCGCTGAGAAGCTTCTGCTCGGGGAATGCATAACACCCCTGTGGCACCCTTGTGACTTCACAAAAAGGGATTGTATTTTTTCTGATTTTCCTTTAAACTCATAATATGAAATCACTGATTTCATTCGGGCTGGTCGAAAGACCCAGGTCCATCTGCGGCGGGGAAGTTCCCCGCCTTTTTTATTCAAAGTAAAGAAGGAGAGAGCAGTTGAGGGAGCTCAGCGTTTTTATAGATGAATCCGGTGATTTCGGTGAACATGATTACCATTCGCCTTTTTACATCATTACGATGGTTTTTCATGATCAGGATGAAGACATTAAACCTGCTGTTGAAAAGCTTAACAGGGAGCTTTCTTATCTTGATCTTGACGGGCTTTGCATCCATACTGGACCGATCATCAGGAAGGAAGAAATTTATACGAATATGTCGATAGAGAAGCGGCGTCGCATTTTCAACAAAATGGTCGCTTTCTTCCGTCAGGTCAACATCCGATACAAGTGTTTCTATATTGAAAAGAAGCACATGGAAGATGTCGTAGTGGAGACCGGCAGACTGTCAAAGCTGATTTCCGGCTTTATCCGCGACCACTATGAAGAATTCCTGTCTTTCGATGATGTCAAAATATACTACGATAACGGTCAGGTAGAGGTCAGCAAAATTCTGTCCTCTGTTTTTAATGCGCTTCTTCCGAATCCGATATTCCGCAAAGTTATGCCGACAGATTATAAGCTCTTTCAGGTCGCTGATCTTTTATGTTCGCTGAAACTTATCCAATTGAAGATGAACAACAATATGTTCTCAAAATCTGAGAAAGCATTTTTTGGAAGTATGCGCGATCTTAGAAAAAACTACCTTAAGCCTGTCAGCAAAAAGGAATGGATATAAAGTGGCTCAGAAGACATCCATCGCCTGATGATCAGTGGCCACTGCGACTGCCTCGCGCTGCCGCGCTGAGAAGCGGCCCGCTGCTTCGGAATGTGCATCACAACCCTGTCACCCTGTCTTCGCCCCGCCCCCTGATCCGCGTGCATTTTCCACGGAATGGTGATATAGTGGCAGATAGCACGCGGTGCAGCCGCGAACCAGAAGAAAGCAGGTACAGTCCATGGAAATGCAGATGGAATTCATCCGCCGCCTTCCGATCCCGCAGGAGCTGAAGAAGGAATTTCCCATCACCGACCAAATCCGGGCCGTCAAGGAAGAGCGCGACGAGGAGATCGCCCGCATCTTCCGCGGCGAAGAGAACAAACTTCTCCTCGTGATCGGACCCTGTTCGGCGGACCGGGAGGATGCCGTCCTCGACTATATGACACGCCTCGCGCGCGTACAGGAGAAAGTCCGCGACCGGATCTTCATCATCCCCCGCGTCTACACCAACAAACCCCGGACGAAAGGCACCGGCTACAAAGGCATGCTTCATCAGCCGGATCCCGAGAAAGGCGAAGACATGCTCGCCGGCATCATCGCGATCCGGGAAATGCATACCGCCGTCATTCGCGAGACCGGCTTCACCTGCGCGGAAGAGATGCTCTATCCGGAAAACCACCGCTACCTCTCGGACCTCCTGAGCTACGTCGCGATCGGCGCCCGCTCGGTGGAGGACCAGTCCCACCGCATGGTGGCCAGTGGAATCGGGATCCCGGCCGGCATGAAGAACCCCACCAGCGGCGACATTTCCGTGATGATGAACGCGATGATTGCGGCCCAGAGCCGCCAGAAATTCATCTACCGGGGATGGGAAGTCGAGACTGCAGGCAACCCGTACGCCCACGCGATCCTCCGCGGCTACGTCGACCGCTTCGGCCGCAGCCATCCGAACTACCACTACGAGGATCTGAAGAACCTGCTGGACGCCTACGAAAAGACCGATCTCAGCCACCCGGCCGTGATCATCGACTGCAACCACGCCAACTCCGGCAAGCAGTACCTCGAACAGATCCGGATCGCCAAAGACGTCCTCCACAGCATGCACGTCTCGGAGGATATCCGCGGACTGGTGAAAGGTCTGATGATCGAAAGTTATCTGGAAGATGGCTGCCAGAAAATCGGCGACGGCGTCTACGGCCGTTCGATCACGGATCCCTGTCTCGGATGGGAGAAGAGCGAACGGCTCATTTACGAGCTGGCGGATCTCTGTGAGTAATACGGGACATGCACCCGGCGCCCGGAACGAACGGGCGGAACAGAAAGCGGATACAGAAGAAGAAAAGAGGAGCTGAAAATGAGACAGATCATCCTGACAGGTGACCGGCCGACCGGCCGCCTGCATGTAGGCCATTACGTCGGGTCACTGAAAGAACGGGTTATCCTTCAGAACTCCGGAAAATACGACGAGATCAACATCATGATCGCGGACGCCCAGGCGCTCACCGACAACGCCGAGCATCCGGAGAAAGTCCGTCAGAACATCCTTCAGGTCGCGCTGGATTACCTCGCGGTCGGCATCGACCCGGAAAAATCCTGCATCTTCATCCAGTCCATGGTGCCGGAGCTGACCGAGCTGACCTTCTACTACATGAACCTCGTCACCGTGTCCCGCGTCCAGCGCAATCCGACCGTCAAGGCGGAGATCAGGCAGCGGAACTTCGAGGCCAGCATCCCGGTAGGCTTCTTCTGCTACCCGATCAGCCAGGCGGCAGACATCACGGCCTTTGGAGCGACCGCTGTGCCGGTCGGCGAGGACCAGAAGCCGATGCTCGAGCAGTGCCGCGAGATCGTCCGTAAATTCAACGAAGTCTACGGCGAGACGCTGGTGGAGCCGGAGATCGTGCTGCCCTCCAACAGCGCCTGTCTCCGTCTCCCGGGGATCGACGGTAAGGCCAAGATGAGCAAATCCCTCGGCAACTGCATCTATCTCTCGGACGACGAGGAAACCGTCCGGAAGAAGATCATGTCTATGTACACCGACCCGACTCATCTGAAGAAGAGCGATCCGGGCCATGTGGAAGGCAATCCGGTCTTCACCTACCTCGACGCCTTCTGCCGGGACGAGCAGTTCGCCGAGTACCTGCCGGACTACGCGAACCTCGACGAGCTGAAAGAACATTATCAGCGCGGCGGACTCGGCGACGTCACCGTGAAGAAATTCCTGAACAGCGTGATGCAGGAAGAGCTTCGCCCGATCCGGGAGCGCCGTGCGTACTGGGAGCAGCGGAAACCCGAAGTGCTCGAGATCCTGAAAGAAGGCAGCGCCAAAGCCGAGCGCCGCGCCGCTGCGACACTCGCACGGGTCCGCCACGCGATGATGATCGACTATTTCGACGGAGACGCGCTCCTTCACTGAGCCATGCGGTCCGGCGGAAGCGCAGCTCAAGACGGATTTCGTTGACACGATTGCAATTGTCAGAAAAGAATTGTATAATAATCCGGGTTCCGCCAGAACGGGATCCGGATTTTTGTCTGCTCAAATGATCCGAAATGCGCGGCAGCGAGGCTGCCTTGAACGGTCCTTCGGATCAGTCTGCTGACATCTGAAAAGATTTCAATGTGAGAGATGAGGGGATTACATTGAATGACAATCGTTTGAAAACAGAAAAACAGAGCCTCCTGCAGAGAATCCGGATCCGGATGGTCAAACTGCTGGACGTTCTGCTTGTGACAGGTGCCTTTGCCTTCACATGGCACTTCTACTATCAGGGCGCGATGACGTTCCCGTTTTTCGAGAAGGGAAACTGGGTGGTTGTCGGCCTTTTCTTCGTTCTCTATTATCGGGTGGCGCACCTTTATCACGGATTCCTGATTCACATCGAACGAATCACCGAGCTGATTTACAGTCAGTCGCTGGCTGCCCTGATCACGGACGGCCTTCTCTGGATCGTGATCTGCCTGATCAACCGCAGGATGATCACACTGCTTCCTCTGCTTCTGACCCTCTGTGTGCAGGTCATCCTCCTCTCAGTCTGGTCCGTCTGGGCGCATCGCTGGTACTTCAGCCATTTTCCCGCGAAGAAAACAGCCGTGATCTACGATGAGCGTCCGAATGTTGATCGTCTGATCCACACTGGCGGCCTTGACGGACATTTTGAAGTGGTGCGGGTACTTTCGATCGAAGAGTTCAGAAAACGCAGCCCAGAGGATGTCCTGAACGGGATTGAGATCGTCTTCCTCGGGGATCTCCACAGCCACGACCGGAACCAGATCATCAAATACTGTGTCGAGTATAACATTGCCGCCTACGTTCTTCCGCGGGTCGGCGATGTCATCATGAGCGGCGCGATGCCGCTTCATCTTCTCCGCCTCCCGATGATGATGGTCGAGCGCTACAACCCGACGCCGGAATATCTCTTCTTTAAGAGACTCTTCGATATCCTCCTCTCGGCGATCGCCATCGCGATTCTCTGGCCGCTGATGCTGGTCCTCGCGATCATCATCAAGGCGACCGACGGAGGAACTGTCCTTTACCGGCAGACCCGGCTCACCAAAAACGGAAAACCGTTCCGCCTGCTGAAGTTTCGCAGCATGCGGATGGACGCGGAGAAGGACGGCGTTGCCCGCCTTTCCACCGGAGACAGCGATCCCCGCGTCACGAAGATCGGGCGCTTCATGCGCCGGTGCCGTCTCGATGAGCTGCCTCAGCTCTTCAACATCCTTCGAGGCGATGTTGCGATCGTCGGACCGCGTCCGGAACGCCCGGAGATCTCCGCCGGATACGCGAAGATACTCCCGTCCTGGAATCTCCGGCTGCAGTGCAAGTGTGGCCTCACCGGCTACGCTCAGGTATACGGACAGTACAACACCACGCCCTACGACAAGCTTCTGATGGACCTGATGTACATCGCTCATCCGAGCCTTGCGCAGGACCTTCGGATCATCTTTGCGACGGTCAAAACCCTGTTTGTGAAGGAGTGCACTATCCATAAAAACACATTGGCCTTTCTTTGTATTTCTTTCTCAGAGAATTAGCAGAGTCGATAAAAAATCGAAAGACTAGCATGATCCAGATCACTGCGATATAAACCATTATTCGATGAGGGAGAGAAGATGTCATTAAATGTTGAAAACAACAACATAGAAGAAAACAGACTTCAAAAAGATCGGCGCTACAAGATGCGGGTATTGCTTGTGCTTTTTGCCGATATTATATCCGTATTTATTTCTTATTTTTTTGCACTGTGGTTGCGGTTTGATTTTCTCTTTTCGCAGATACCGCAAAATTACATTCTGCATCTGTTACTTCTGTTGCCGGTCATATGCGTGACAATGCTTGTTATATACTGGGCATGTCATCTGTATCAGAGCATATGGAGATATGCAAGTATATCGGAAGCCTATCATATTATCATAGCTTATCTGATTCTGGCGGCTGCCCTGCTTATTGAACATTCAGTATCTTTGCATTTTCATGTAGAGATTCCACGCAGTGTTGCAGTGATGGGATACATCATTTCACTCATATTCTGTGTTGCTATCCGCTTCGGATACCGAATGGTTCGCTATGTGACAGCAAGGAGAAAAATTGCACAACAGGATGAGAATAAGAAGAGAGTAATGATCGTAGGCGCTGGACAGGCGGCCAAAGAACTGATCAATGACTTTCGTTTTGGTGTACGTGATAATTATCAAATTTTAACAATTATTGACGACAATCCGATGAAACACGGACGGTATCTGGAGGGATACAGGATCGAGGGAAACCGTTACGACATTCCTGGGCTGGTAAAAAAATATAGGATTGATATTATTATTTTTTCTATTCCCAGTGCTTCAAATGAAGATCGAATTAATATACTGAATATCTGCCAGAATACCGGATGCAAGCTCAAAATAGTTCCAGGAATTTATCAGATTGTTAATGGTGATGTACAGGTTTCAAAACTTCGTGATGTTCAGATCGAGGATCTGCTTGGCAGAGACGAGGTCAAGATCAATCTCACCGAGATCAAGAAGACGATCGAGGGAAAGGTGGTTATGGTAACCGGAGGCGGCGGATCTATCGGATCCGAGCTCTGCCGGCAGATTGCATCAGCAAACCCGAAGCAGCTGATTATCTTCGACATCTATGAAAACAACGCCTACGCCATTCAGCAGGAGCTGATTCGAAAATATGGTGACCGTTTGAATCTGGTCACGCTGATCGGTTCCGTCCGTAATACATCCCGGATCAATAGTGTTCTCGAGACTTATCATCCGGAAATGATCTATCATGCGGCTGCACACAAGCATGTGCCACTGATGGAGAACAGTCCCTGTGAGGCTGTAAAGAACAATGTCATGGGTACCTACAAACTGGCAAAGGCAGCAGCAGAACACGGTGTGAAGAGATTTCTTCTGATCTCTACAGACAAAGCTGTCAATCCGACATCTCTCATGGGCGCGACTAAGCGAATGTGCGAGATGATTATTCAGATGATGGACCGCAAATATCCCGGGACCACCTTCATGGCTGTGCGATTCGGAAATGTCCTCGGGTCTAACGGATCGGTGATTCCGCTCTTCAAGGAACAGATCGCAAAAGGAGGCCCGGTCACTGTCACGGACAAAAACATCATCCGATACTTCATGACGATTCCCGAAGCGGTATCCCTTGTGCTTGAGGCTTCCATTTATGCAAAGGGCGGGGAAATCTTCGTACTCGATATGGGAAAACCGGTACGAATTGACGATATGGCCAGAAAACTCATCCGACTGTCCGGATTCCAGCCGGATGTAGATATCAAGATCGTGTACACTGGCCTCCGGCCCGGAGAAAAGCTCTATGAGGAGCTTCTCATGGACGAGGAGGGAATGAAGGATACCCCGAACAAGCTGATTCATATCGGGCATCCAATAGAAATGGATGACGAGCTGTTTCTACAGCAGATCCACAGATTGGATCAGATAAGTAAACAAGAAGTAGAGCCGATGGAGATGAAGAGAGTGGTATCAGAGGTTGTCACAACCTATAAACCGGATTTGGATCATGTGGATCAGGCGCAGGGTGCGTAGGGATTATTAGAGAATATTGATTTATCTTTATTGAGATAGCCTGCAAATATGTGACTGACGTAGATATAACTAATGAAAAAGTACAGATGTAGGGGAGTTTGCGATCCGATAGGCGACACAAAAGAAAGAAGAGCATTATGAAAGATATTTCTGATATCAAACCATTTGAAAATAAAGTATGGGGATAGTGAAATAATAGGGACAACCAAGGAAGAACCTTGATTTTTCAAGGGTTTCCGGGGCTTTTGTCCTTTCCAGAAATTGAATTTTTCTCCTGAGATGGTAAAAGTCCTGGATACCAAGAGGTCACAATGGCTTCCTGGGTACTCATGGATTGACCCACAATTCAGAGTAAAAATTCAATAGGGAGGAAAGACATAGCTCATTGGTTTTCGAGAGAAGACAATGGGCTAATTGTCGTTAATAAGATAAGAATCTGGATGTGGACACAACATAACATAAATCTGCAAAATAAGCAAGCGAATAAATGGATATTATACTTCTATAATTCGCAGAACAGGAGCAATAAAATGGCTTTTAAAGAATCTTCGGACATCAAACCTTTCCCCTCACGCCTGTGGCTCAGTTCACCGACAATGAGCGGGTTGGAAAAGATCTATATGTTGGAGGCTTATGAGACTAACTGGATGAGCACCGTTGGTAAGAATATCAATGAGATTGAGACACAACTGGCTGAGTATATTGGAGTAAAATATGCGGTTGCACTTAGTTCTGGTACAGCTTCTCTCCATCTGGCAACAAAGCTTGCCGGGGAGCAGATATATGGTCAGGCAAGACCGAATGAGGGCACACTTCGTGGACATAAGGTTTTTGCGAGTGACGTAACATTTGATGCATCCATAAATCCTATTGCCTATGAGGATGGAGAAGCTGTTTTTATTGATACAGAGTATGATACCTGGAATATGGATCCTGCTGCTTTGGAGAAAGCATTTGAGATTTACCCTGAAGTAAAGATTGTAGTTATCGCTCATCTTTATGGAACTCCCGGAAAAGTAGAAGAAATAAGGAAGATATGTGATGCCCATGGCGCTCTAATTGTAGAGGACGCTGCCGAGAGTCTGGGCGCAAAATATCTATTCAATGGTGAGTGGAAAGAGACAGGGGCTCTTGGCAATTATAATTGCATTTCTTTTAATGGGAACAAGATCATCACAGGTTCCTCTGGCGGAATGTTCCTGACAAATTCAAAAGAAGATGCAGAAAAAGTGAAGAAGTGGAGCACACAGTCTCGTGAGGATGCTCCCTGGTACCAGCATGAGGAGATCGGATACAATTACCGCATGAGTAATGTGATAGCCGGTGTAGTGCGCGGTCAGATTCCAAGTCTCCAGAAGCATATTGCTCAGAAAAGGGCAATCTATGAGCGGTACAAAGAGGGACTGAAAGATCTTCCGGTGAAGATGAATCCGTTTGATGTCGAAAAATCTCTGCCGAACTATTGGCTTAGCTGCCTGATCATTGATGAAGGTGCAATATGCAAGCAGGTAAGGGATGATAGCAAAGCGCTCTATACTCCCGAAGCGGGGAAGTCCTGTCCGACAGAAATACTTGAAACGCTGATGAAATATAATGCGGAAGGCCGTCCAATCTGGAAGCCCATGCATATGCAACCGATCTACAGGACGAACCCATTCGTCACAGTTGAGGGCAACGGCCGGGGCCGCACAAATGCTTACATAAAAGGCTCTGGAATCGATGTAGGAGCCGATATTTTCAGGCGTGGGCTCTGTTTACCGAGCGATAACAAGATGACGCCGGAGCAGCAGGATAGGATTATTGAGATTATTCATAGGTGCTTCCTGTAAAAATGGGAACATCGACCGGGCATGACTGAGAGCGTAGATAGGACGATTAAACATCTGCTGAACATCAATCAGGGATGAGGATTCGCATCTGCTGGATATGTATGAGACAGTTAGATATGTATCTGCTCCATATGACTGAGGGCGTAGATAGGCATATGCTCCATATGATTGAGGTGTTCAAATAAAGCGGCGGAGGAAAAAGCTATCGATTATGTATTCAAATTATTGGACATTCCCTGGTGGTATTACGCAATAGCGGCTTTCCTCGGTGTAGCTGGCTGGCAATTGTGGAAGAAGCTGAGCCTGGGGTTGTTGATGGGATATGCATTCCTGATCCTCGCCGAAACTGTATTGATCAGGAAGCCATTTCAGGGAGAACACATAAAGCTCGAACTCTTCTGGTCCTGGAGAATGTGGGCCGTGCAAAAGGAACAGATCCTGGCCAATGTGATCATGTTCCTGCCGGTTGGTGTGTTGGTTGGCTGGATCTGGCGCTGGAGAGGGCTGTGGGTTGCTGCTGGGCTGAGTGTGGGAATTGAGATTCTGCAGTTAATCACAGCTCGCGGTCTGTGTGAGTTTGATGATGTATTCCACAACATGATCGGTGCGGTTATCGGAGTGGGGATTGTGATGGTCTTGAATAGGATGAGAGCTAAAAGCAATAAAAGGTGTTATAGAGGACATAATTGTGTTGGACTATGAAAGAAAACTGCAGATATGGGACATAACAATCACTATTGTTTTGTTCATTATAGGATGCGTAGCTGGAAAGCTCATGACGATTTATGCATCCGATACATGGTTTTCCTTCAATGGTCCAGCGATTGGTATTCTTTTCATTGGAGAGCTCATCTGGTGGCGTGTCAGGAAACGATTGATAAAGAAATGGAAGGGTTGAATTGTGTACAAACACTTTATTAAACGAGTGATAGATATTGTCCTATCAGGACTGGCATTGATTATTCTGTCACCAATTCTGCTCATTGTGGCAATCTTGGTTCGAGTTAAACTTGGTTCTCCAGTGATTTTCAAGCAGGAACGTCCAGGCTATAAAGGTAAGATTTTCAAAATGTTCAAGTTCCGCACCATGCTTGATCCCCAGACACGAGATGGCAGGAAGCTCACAGATAAAGAGAGGCTTGAGTGCATCGAAAAGGGCATTGATATCCTGACTGATGAGGAGCGACTCCCTAAGCTCGGTAGAATTCTCCGCGCAGCCAGCCTGGACGAATTGCCTGAACTCTGGAACATCTTCATAGGAGATATGAGTATTGTGGGGCCAAGACCACTCGCCACAATTTATCTCCCTTATTACACGAAAGAAGAGATGCGTCGGCATGATGTTCGGCCAGGTTTGACCGGATGGGCTCAAGTACACGGTCGAAACTCAGCATCGTGGAAGAAGCGTTTTGAGTACGATCTTTATTATGTCGATCACTGTTCTTTCATTTTGGATGTGAAGACTATCTTCCAGACAGTAGCAGTAGTTTTTAAGCATGAAGACATTGGTCAAGGCGCTGAGAGGCCTGTTGCATTTAACATTGAACGACAAAAAGAATGGGACGAAACGGGAATTAGCGGACCCGTCAGGTGAGTCCAACTGATGAGGATAAAAAAGTGGACGAGAAATTATACGAGGAGAAAAGCAATATGAAAAAAGTGATTATCTTTGGCGCAACCGGTAATGTAGGCTCCTATGTTACCAAATACGCATCGGAATTTCTTCCTGAAAAGGGATTCGAGGTCGTAGCGACTGGACGTCGGAATACCGATGTGTTCGATCAGTTCGGTGTAAAGTTTGTCCAGGTGGACATGCTGAATAAGGCAGACTTTGAGAAACTGCCGCAGGAAGATGTGTATGCTGTAATCCTTCTGGCTGCTACGATTCCTTCCTATATGGATGACTACAGCGGTGAGAAGTATCTTCAGACCAACATCATGGGCACCTACAATGTATTGGAATACTGCCGTAAGGTTAAGGCTGACCGTGTGCTCTTTAGCCAGACAGTCTTTGATATCAGCCTGTATTCCCTTGAAGATCCGACTCGCGTGCTCGATCCGCATCTGCCACCCTACTTCGATTACAGTGGTGACCATGCGATGTATGTTATCTCCAAGAACACTGCTATCGAGATGCTGAAGCACTATTTGAAGGAATATGGTCTGAAGTACTTTATCTTCCGTTTCCCGACTATTTATGAATACAGTACATTCCAGTACTATTACCCGAATGGCGTGAAGACGATGCGCCCGCTGTACAAGCAGATTAATCGAGCCAAAAACAGTGAACCGTTGGAACTCTGGGGCGATCCGAACTATGCGAAGGATATGGTTCATGTATACGACTGTGCCCAAATGCTCTGTAAAGCGATTCTCTTCAATGGCAAGGATCATGAGATTTACAACGTGGGAACTGGAATTCCGGTGACCCTTCAGGAACAGTGCCAGGCAATTATTGACGTGTTCTCTCCGAAGGACAACCCGTCCACAATCGAGTATCATCCCGGCAAGAGTGGCGGTGGATTCCTGATGGATATCACAAACGCAAAGGAAGACCTTGGATACGAGCCGGTTATGACTGTTCATAAGCTGTTTGAGGATTACAAATACGAGGCGCAGTTTGACCGCTTCAAGAGCCTGAGAGGGGTGTAAGAAAATGAAGAGAGAAATCGGTAGTGAATTCTGGGATGTTCCCACGATAGATCAGCAGAACAAACTGTTCCCGGAATTCGCACAGTGGTTTCTCTCTGGTAGAAGTGCTCTACAGGCAATAATCACAGATCTGGGAGAGGTGAGGAGCGTATCCTTGCCCTCCTGGTGCTGTGACAGTATGATAAAGCCCTTTGCTGATGCGGAATTGGAGATACACTTTTATCCTGTTTATTGGAGCGAAGGACGACTTATCCAAGAGTGGTTATTTGACTGTGACGTCCTATTTCTTATTGATTATTTCGGATATACAGGAGCCATTCCTGACCTGAGTGGATTTAAAGGCACGGTCATTCGTGATGTGACCCATTCTATTTTCTCTACGACATATTCCGATGCAGATTATTACTTTGGCTCTCTTCGCAAGTGGTGCGGAGTCTGGACAGGCGGATATGCGTGGGCGAAAGATGGACATAGGCTTGAGACTATGGAGCAGAATGATCAGGGATACACAGAATTACGCATGAGAGCGATGGCTGAAAAGGCTGAGTATATAAGTGGTGGAAGAGAAGAGAAGGGCTATCTGAGAATATTTGAAGAAGCTGAGGAAACATTGGAGCATGTTGGGATAGTCCGGGCAGCTGATAGAGATATTGGATTAGCACAGCGTTTGGATGTGAAGGGAATAAGAAAAAGAAGAAGAGTCAACGCGGAAGTGCTGAGAAAAGCATTCCCTGACTGGCTTATCTTCCCTCATCTCTCATCCGTAGACACCCCAATGTTTGTTCCTATTTCAGTACCGGATGGAAAGCGAGATATTCTGCGACGTCATCTCATTAAAAATGAAATCTATTGTCCTGTACACTGGCCTGTGAGCGAATACCACAAGCTGGATGAGAGAACTGCACATATATACCAGAACGAGTTAAGTCTTGTTTGTGATCAGAGATACACAGAGGAAGATATGTATCGAATGGTGGAGACGATAAAAGCATTTTGGAAGGAGGCATAATGGTGCTCAAAGTATATACCTTAGAGCAATCTGAACAGTGGGATGCCATTGTGCGTTCCTTTAAGGAATATGATGTTTATTGGCTTAGTGGATATGTAAAAGCTTTTCAGCTTCATGGAGACGGTGAACCTCTTCTGTTCTTTTATGAAGAATATGGTACACGCGGAATCAACGTGGTAATGAAGCGTGATGTGGCGAAAGATGAGCGCTTTAAAGGAAAAATCGAAGAAGGGCAGTACTTCGATTTTGCAACACCCTATGGCTATGGTGGCTGGATTATAGAAGGCGAAAATACAGAGCGATTATTTGAAGAGTATGAGAGATGGATTGAAAAGAACGGCATTATTAGCGAGTTTGTCAGGTTCCATCCAATGGTAAAAAACCATGATGCATCTCGACCTTTCTATGAGGTGATCCAGCTAGGTGAAGTTGTTCATATGGAGCTTAGTTCCCCTGAGGACATCTGGAATAACATCATTAGCAAAAACCGGAACATGATCCGGAAGGCTATTAAGAATGGCATTGTTATATACAACGGAAGGTTCCCGGAAATCTACGAGAAGTTCCGTACTATCTATAACGGCACCATGGATAAAGATGATGCAGAAGAGTACTACTACTTTGGGCCGGAGTTTTATCAGTCTGTTCTAGCGGACCTCCCACAGAATGCACAGGTTTTCTGGGCAGAGAAGGAAGGCCAGGTCATAGCAGCTAGCATAATGCTCGCTACGAACGGAAGAATGAATTATCACCTTTCCGGATCTCTTCGCGAGTTTAGCTCCTTGGCCCCTACCAATCTTCTGCTATTCCAGGCAGCACTCTGGGGATGTGCTAATGGATACAAGACGCTTTATCTTGGCGGTGGTGTTGGGTCCGGCGAGGACAGCCTTTTTAAGTTTAAGAGAGCGTTTTACAAGGGTGATCTAAATCATTTTTATATAGGGAAACGGATCTACGACCAAGAACAATATGATGAATTGCTCGGATTAAGAACCGAGATTGATAATCCGGGATACTTCCCGAAGTATAGAGGTTAATGAGATGAATATTCTCTTTTTGAGTTTAGGACGATACTGGTCTATTAATGAGAGTGAAGGGTATACAGATCTCTTGAGGGAATTTATCCGTCACGGAGATAAAATATATATTCTTTCTCCTACCGAAAGGCGGGAAGGAAAGGAAACTCAGCTTATAGAGGAAGAAAACTCTGTAATTCTCAAAGTCAAAACAGGGAACATTCAAAAGACTAACTTTATTGAAAAAGGCATTAGTACAGTGATGATTGAATCGCAGTTTCTAAAAGCGATTAAGAAATACTTTTCTGATGTGAAATTTGACCTCGTTCTTTATCCGACACCACCCATCACATTTGTGAAAGTCGTTGAATATGTCAAGAAGCATGATAGAGCCAAGACTTATTTGCTTCTGAAAGACATTTTCCCACAGAACGCTGTGGATATCGGAATAATGAGTACAACAGGTATTAAAGGGCTTCTTTATAAATATTTCAGAAGGAAAGAGAAAAAGCTATATCAGATATCGGATACAATTGGATGTATGTCACCTGCTAACGTCCAGTATGTTCTTGACCACAATCATGAAGTGGAAAAGTCAAAAGTTGAAGTATGCCCAAATGTTATTGAGATAGTGGATAAGAGCATAGATGGAAAGACTAGAGAAAAGATAAGAAACAAATATGGCATCCCTATCGATAAGAAAGTATTCGTTTATGGCGGTAACCTTGGTCGTCCGCAGGGGATAGACTTCTTGATTGAGTGCATTAAAAGTCAAAAGGATAATAAAAATGCTTTCTTTTTTATCGTTGGTGACGGGACGGATTATGGAAAACTAGAAGAATTCTATAATAGTAGTCCTCAGGATAACTTCAAATTCATGAAACGACTTCCGAAGGAAGATTACGATACTGTTGTTGCGGCAAGTGATGTTGGCTTAATCTTCCTTGATAATAGATTTACGATTCCAAATTTCCCGAGTCGTTTACTGGGCTATATGCAAGCGAAGCTTCCAGTATTAGCTTGCACGGATCCCAATACAGATATCGGGAAAGTTATTGTAGATGGCGGATTCGGTTGGTGGTGTGAGAGCAATAATATAGAGGCTTTTGGACAATTAGTCACCGTAGCGATAAACGCGGATACTAGTAGACTTGGGGAAATTGGATACGAGTACCTACAGGACAATTATACTGTTGAGCGCGGCTATGAGATTATTCAAAGAAGGTTGAAGTGAGATGAAGATTCTGATTGTTATGGGAGGTTTCTTTCCGGGGAAAAAATATGGAGGGCCACCTGTTAGTATAGACAATTTTTGCTCTTTAATGAAAGAGCATGAATGTTTTATTGTCACTCGAGAACATGACCTTTTTGAAACTAAGCGATTCGAAAGCATCCGCGAAGGATGGAATGATCGTGGAAATTGTAAGGTTCTTTATGTTCCTGATTCGGAGTATAACAAGACTACGTTTGAAAGAGTTATTTCGGAAAAGAAACCAGATATCCTTTATCTTCAAGGCTTTTTCCAGCCGTGTGTACTGCCGTGCCTTCAACTCGCTAAAAAACATAGTCTTCCTGTCCTCTTGGCTCCACGTGGTGAATTGTGTGCGGGGGCTTTCAATCTGAAGAAATGGAAGAAGTTACCATATTTAGAGATGGTTAGAGCCGTTGGACTCGCTAAGAATATTCACTGGCAATCGACAAGCGGAGAAGAGACAGAGGCAATAAAACAGCTTATGAAAGTTGCTGATGACCGTATTCATCGCTTAGACAATATTCCATCAATATCAAAGCAAGAGTATCCAAGAAGAGAGAAGATTGCAGGAAAAGGACGCTTTGTATTCCTCTCACGTATTCATCCGAAGAAGAATCTATTGTATGCCATCTCACTTTTCAAGGAGATAAAAGGAAAAGTAGAATTTGATATCTATGGGCCGATTGAAGATGAAGATTACTGGAAGCAGTGTCAAGATGAGATGAAGAAGCTGCCTGAGAATGTGAAAGTGAATTATATAGGATTGGTTGGACATGACCAGGTGCATGAGGTGTTTAGCCAGTATGATGCCTTCATGTTTCCGACACTTAGCGAAAATTATGGACACGTGATCGCTGAGAGTTTGATAGTGGGAACACCTGTAATTATCAGTGATCAAACGCCGTGGAGAGGGCTAGAAGAAGCTGGAGCAGGATGGGACATTGCGTTAGATGATAGAGACAAATATGTAGAAGCAATAAATAAGATAATTCAAAAAAATCAATCAGAAAATGATAACTCAATTGCAAAAATTAAAAAATATGTAGAGGCTAGACTTAAGAAAGATGAACTCTACGAGAAGTATATGAGAGCAATATATGCGGTAGGGATGGATAAATGAAAAAACAAGAGACTGCCGTCCAACTAACACTTTCAATGCTATATCTATTTTTAAATACTATTTCTACTATAAAAAATTCCGAAAGCGTTGGAATGTTGTTCGCTCACTTAATAATGACGATCGCGTTCTTTATTTCGGTTAGATATATTTATGATAGATCTCAAAGCTTATTTTCTATCAATAATTTAATATTTTTAATAATGATTGGAGTGGGTTTTTTCTCTAGGTATTATTTGGTCAATCTCTTTCCTGGATTACTGATGGATTTTGCGCCAATTCCATTACAGAATAATGAAGTTTTTCATATAAAGACATCGTTAGCTACGCTGATAATGGTGATTTCCTTTGCCTGCGCATATAATATAAAGTTTTTTTTCGGAAATAGTAGAACCTATCAAAGCGACGGGGAAAGTGATCTGGGTAAATCCTATGATTTTCATGATGCAATTAACTCATATAAAGCGGTACTATTATTTGGAATATGCTTATTAATAGGATATGGGTATAGATTTAACAATATAAGAAGCTCAACCTTTTTGAACTTTGGCACTTATGATGCATTATTCGGTATTTTTACAACAATGGCTAAAGGACTAGCCTATGCATTTTTAGTCGAATTCAACCGGAAAAGAAATATTAAGAATCTTCTGTTGTATAGTGCATATATTGTTCCAACAATTATACTTGCTTTTTTACAGGCATGGAAAGGGGCTATCTTATACGAAGCACTGATTGTTTGCATCATATTTAGCGAAGGCATAAGAAAACTAAAGAAAAGATATATTGTTTTGTTAATTCTAGTTGCAATAGTTGTATTTCCTGCGATTAGTATGATAAGGGATAATGCTAAGTACGCAACAACATATTCGATTAATTTGTCTTCTGTAATTGCGTACAATAGAAACAATAATATCCTCGAGTATTATAGCAATCGCTTGCAATATTATGATGAAGCTTATTATGTAGTAAATACTGAAATAGCTGACATCATTGCATATAGAACTGAAGCGAAGGGCATGATTGCTAGATTTCTTGCAGGGATAGTGCCACGAGCGTTGTGGCCTAATAAACCGATAGTGAATAATGGAAGTTATGTTACATATACATTACTGCATTATCCTGCAGTTCAGTATAATAATTTGAGTATTGGTTTTTTGGGGGATGCGTTTGCAAGTTATGGTTACCTGGGCGTTTTAATATTAAGCTTTTTATACGCTAAAGGTATTAAAAAGCTTGAAAGTATTCGCGTCGAGAATAAATACTTGTATTCACAATTACTATACTTAACAATTGGATATGCTTTGTTCTCGTATATCGAGGGTGATATTGTCACCAAAACAATCAGCGTTGTTCAGACAATCATTGCATTACTTTTGATCAAATTAGCTTTAGGCATAAGAAAGAAATCAAAGTAATTAGAAACAAAACAAAAGGGCTGTGCTATGAATATTATATATCTGTTCAGAAGTCAGGAACAAAAACTATATAGTGTTGAAAGAGTGTTCCATTCCATCATCCCACAAATAGCAAAGAGGGCAGATGTTGAGGAACAGTACATGCCAAGATATAGAGCACGTCCTGACTCCATTCTTGAGAATTTGAGATTTGCAAAGAGACTTAATGGAGATGTAATTCACATTACGGGGGATGTGTATTATGCCGCCTTAAGTACGCCTAGTGACAAGACTATTGTTACAGTTCTTGACATGGTTTCGCTCGAAAACAGTAGCGGATTTAAAAGGGCGATAATTAAACTGTTATGGTATAGGTATCCATTAAAAAAGTGCAAATATATAACTTGCATTTCGGAAAAGACAAAACAGGAGCTGTTGGGTGCTTTCCCAAATCTTGCAAACAAAACATTTGTAGTTGAATGCCCTGTAAGCGATGAATATGTTTTTTTACCTAGAAAATTCAATAAGGACCATCCAGTAATTTTGCAGATTGGAACAAAAGATAATAAGAATCTTATTCGTCTTGCAGAGGCAGTGGACGGGATAGATTGTGAATTAATAATTGTGGGAAAGTTAAAAGATGAACAGATTCAGGCATTGGAGCAGCATTCTGTAGAGTATACCAATGTTTATCACATAACTGACGCGGAAATGGTGGAGCTGTATCGTAACTGTGATATGCTAGCTTTTGTGTCTACATATGAGGGCTTCGGAGTTCCAATTATTGAGGCTCAAGCCACCGGTCGCCCAGTGATCACAAGTAACATCGAACCTATGGTTAGTGTCGCTGGTGATGGAGCAGTGTTAGTGAATCCCTTAGATGTTTCAGATATTAGACGAGGTATTCTACGCATTATCAACGATAATGAATACAGAGAAGGAATAGTAAACGCAGGTAAGCAAAATGCTTTGAGATTTTCAACAGAAGCAATTGCAAAAAAATATTATAAACTATACGAAAAAGTTATTCAGTCGGAGGGTTCCAAGGTATGAGGCCAATAATAATATCAGGTGCCGAATTATGTGTAGATAAAATAAGTGGCATTCAAAGATATATGGTTGAAAGCCTAAGAAACATTGATTTATGCCTTCAAGACAATCCACAAGTGTTCGAGGTAAGATTATGCTATCCAGAAGGCAGACAACTGCTTATAGATGATTTTAAAGCAATAAAGATGATTCCACTTCGATATAATGGAAAAGGTTGGAACACTAAAGTTATGAAGCATTATGTCGACAATGAACATGGTATCTTTTGCGGATTCTCTAATAATATTACGCTATGCAAGGACAGCATCATTCTTCTTCATGATATTAGACGTTTAGAGACTTTTGCGTATGATTCTTTTAAGGCGTGTATGAATTATAGGATTACATGCGGGTTGATTTCACTTTTTGCGAAAACGATAGTGACAGTTTCAGAATATCAACAAAGGGCCATTTGCTCAAAACTTCATAAACCGCAGAAATCAGTAGAAGTTTTCTATGCGGGCTATGAACATATTGAACGCGTAGACTGCGACGTTTCAGTGTTTGATACTTTTCCGCTTATCGAAAAAGATAACTATTATTATTCTCTCGGGAGCATTGCGAAACATAAAAATTATAATTGGATTTTGGAAGTTGCAAAAAGAAACCCTGATAAACAATTCGTTGTTGCTGGAAGTCAATTAAAGGAAAAATGGGGAACCTCTGCTGACGATTTTAAACATGTAAACATAATTTATGTTGGGTATGTGACTGACGAACAGAACAAAGCACTTTTAAAGGAATGCAAGGCATTCTTACAACCTTCATTCTATGAAGGATTTGGTCTTCCGCCTTTAGAAGCACTGGTTCTCGGAAAGCCTATTATGGTATCCTCTGCCACATGCTTGCCGGAAATATATGAAGGAATAGCGACTATTTTTGATCCCAATGATTACTCTATAGACTTGAATGACATACACATTCCAACATTTGATGAGATATCGAAAATGAAAAACAGGTACAGTTGGAAGAGAGTTGCCGCTGATTGGGTTGAACTGTTTAGAAAGAGTTGTGAGGTTGAAGCATGAGCGAGAGACGCCCCGCATCAGTCAAAACAAACTTTATATACAATCTGCTCAGCAATTTGATCACGATTCTTGCGCCCCTTATAACAACACCGTATATTTCAAGGGTATTGGGCGTAGATGGCGTTGGAACATACAGCTTCACTTATTCCAACGTCACATATTTCGTTCTTCTTGCAACTTTAGGAACTACGACGTTTGCTCAAAGGGAAATTGCTTCACAAAGAAACAATTCATATAGAGTCAGTCAAATCTTTTGGGAAGTCATTGTATTTAGAATAGCACTGTCCGTGTTCTCTATTGGGATATATCTTGCGGTATTTCAAAGGACTGGAACAAACTCATTGATCCTGGCACAAAGCGTCAACATTGTTTGTGTAATGTTTGACATTACATGGCTTTTTCAAGGGCTGCAGGAGTTTAAGAAAACCGCTCTCCGGAGCATAACTATCAAGCTTATATTTGTCCTTTTTACGTTTGTTTTTATAAAGAAACCGGAAGACTTAACACTATATGCTATTGGTTATGCATTAATACAAGTGATAGCTAATGCCAGTCTGTGGTTGTATCTTCCAAAGTACTTGGAGAAGTGCAGGATATCAATCAAAGGGATAGTTTCAAATATATGGCCATCGTTCCTTTTATTTATCCCAACTGTTGCTACGCAAATATACACAGTTCTGGATAAGTCGATGATAGGCTTTATGACTGAAACAAGCACACAAAATGGTCTTTATGAACAAGCAGAGAAAATCGTGAGAATGGGTCTAACTGTCTACACAGCTTATGGCGCAGTCGTTGCACCCAAAATCGCCACCTTAAAGTCTGAACGGCAAGATGTTGAAATTAAAAATCAGCTAAAAACTAGCATCCGTGTAATGTGGTTGATTGTCCTTCCAATGACTGCCGGTGTAATTGCTATATCTAAGAGTTTTGTTCCTTGGTTTTATGGGGAAGGATATGAGGGGGTTGCGCCCCTATTAAGGATTTTTTCTTTGTTGTTCATTGCTGTTGGCCTTAGTAATGTATTGGCAGTTCAATACCTTGTTCCGGTAAAAAAACAGAATATATTTACGCTGTCTGTTGTGTCGGGAGCAATTATTAATTTTTTGATGAACTATTTTATGATACAAAAATATTATGCGATAGGTGCTGCAATTTCTTCTGTGATAGCAGAAACGATTATAACATCAATTCAAATGTATTATGTTATATCAAAAGAACGATTATTCACGATTAAAGAGATATTTAAACCAGCTTTACCGTACTTTGTCTATTCTCTCGTGATGTTGGGTGTTACATTGACAATCTCGCATTTTATGCCTGCCACTGTCGTTGCTTCAGTTTTAATCGTTATAGTTGGAGTATGCATATATTTAGGACTTCTTATCTTTAATAAAGATAGTGTTGCAATGGGCTTTGTTAATACCTTTATTGGCAAGGTCAAAAGGTAGAAAGCAAGTACTACATATGAATAGGAGAGTAATCATGAAAAGAGCATTGATAACTGGGATTACCGGACAGGATGGATCCTATCTTGCAGAACTACTGCTGGACAAAGGCTATGAAGTACACGGAATCGTGCGTAGAGCGTCTGTATCAACGACGGCTCGTATTGATCATATCCTAGACAAACTGATCATTCACGAGGGCGACCTCTCTGATTCCTCCAGCATCATGCGCATTGTGCTGAAGGTTCAGCCGGACGAGATATATAATCTTGCGGCGCAGAGCCATGTACAGGTGAGCTTCGATGCGGCGGAGTACACCGGAGATGTTGATGCACTTGGCGTCCTTCGTATTCTTGAGGCTGTACATACTGCTGGCTTGGATAAGACATGTCGGATATACCAGGCAAGTACAAGTGAACTGTATGGCAAGGTAGAGGAAGTGCCTCAGAACGAGAATACTCCTTTTCACCCTTATTCCCCCTATGCTATTGCAAAGCAATATGGATACTGGATGATCAAGGAATATCGTGAAGCTTATGGCATGTTCGCATGTAATGGAATCCTCTTCAACCATGAATCTGAACGGCGTGGAGATAATTTCGTAACGAGGAAGATTACGCTTGCTGCGGGACGTATTGCTTGTGGCCTGCAGGACCATTTAGAACTTGGAAATCTTGATTCTCTCCGGGATTGGGGTTATGCCAAGGACTATGTTGAATGTATGTGGCTGATTCTTCAGCAGGATGAGCCGGATGATTGTGTAATCGCTACAGGCGTACAGCATACTGTTCGTGAGTTCACAACACTTGCATTTGCCAATGATGGCATTGAGCTTGAGTGGAAGGGTGAAGGCATGGATGAGAAGGGATATGACAAGAAAACCGGGAAGATGGTGGTTTGCGTCAATCCGAAGTGGTATCGTCCTACTGACGTTGTAAACCTTTGGGGGGATCCTACCAAAGCGAGAACAAAGCTGGGTTGGAATCCCCAGAAGACAAGTTATGAAGAACTGTGTAGAATTATGGCTGAGCATGATCTTCAGCTGGCTAAGAAAGAAGCAGGTATGTGAATGAAAGCCTTAATTACTGGAAGCAAGGGCTTTATAGGCTCTCATCTCAGCGCCGAGCTTGAAGCAAATGGATACGAATTAATTAAGTGTGACATTGCCGAAGGCGACGGTATCGTTGCCATGAACATTATGGATCAGGCTATGGTTCAACGTGTTCTGGAGAAGTACCAACCGGATGTGCTGATTAATATGGCGGGACAGGCTAATGTCGGTTTGTCCTGGATTAAACCACAGTTTACTGTTGAACTTAACACAATAGGCCTGATCAATATCCTGGAATCTGCAAGAACAGTGGATCCTAAAATGCGCGTGATTGCAGTAGGAAGCTCTGATGAATACGGAAACTTAAGAGAGATTGGCGCCAATGTAACAGAGGACATCCCTGTGAAACCAATCACTCCTTATGCCATTTCAAAGCAGGCACAAGAACTCTTCGCACAACTCTATGTAAATTCATATGGTATGGATATCTGCATGGTCCGGTTGTTCAATCTTGGCGGTGCAGGTCAGATGAAGGGCTATATGATTGCTGATTTTGCTTCTGGCGTTGCTGATGTAGAAGCAGGGAAGAGTACACAGATGTCAGTAGGAAATCTCACTAGTGCTCGAGATTTTACTCATGTCAAGGATGCCTGTAGAGCGGTGAGACTGATAGCTGAAAAGGGACATAAAGGAGAAGTTTATAACATCTGCTCTGGTGTCACTCATACAGCCCAGGAAGTTTTAGATAAGCTGATAGGGATGGCAAAGGTTGACGTGAAGGTTGTGCAGGATCCGGCAAGAATGCGGCCAAGTGACACACCTGTTGTTTGTGGAAATCACGATAAGCTGACAGAACATACAGGTTGGAAGCCTGAAATGGGCTTAGATAAAATACTACAAGATGCATTGAACTATTGGAGAAATATATAAGCCGAAGGGAGCTATCATGAATATCATTCTGTTATCGGGAGGTTCAGGAAAACGTCTTTGGCCTCTATCAAACGAAGTGAGGTCGAAACAATTTTTGAAAATCTATAAACTTGAAGATGGCTCTTACGAATCCATGGTTCAAAGAGTGTATCGCCAAATCAAATCAGTTGATTCTGATGCAAAGATTACCATCGCAACTTCAAAATCTCAGGTATCATCAATTCTTAATCAGCTTGGGGGTCAGGTTGGTCTTTCAGTAGAACCTAGTAGGCGGGATACCTTTCCTGCAATTGCATTAGCTGTCGCATATATGCATGATGTGCTGGGAGTAGACTCTGAGGATTCGGTCTCTGTATGTCCAGCGGATCACTATGTTGAACCTGAGTACTATAGAGTTGCTGAAAGATTAGGTCAACAAGCACTAAAGGGGGAAGCAGATCTCGTTCTTATGGGTATCCAACCGA
Organism: Chordicoccus furentiruminis; assembly: GCF_019355395.1. Classification (GTDB taxonomy): domain Bacteria; phylum Bacillota; class Clostridia; order Lachnospirales; family Lachnospiraceae; genus Chordicoccus; species Chordicoccus furentiruminis. The sequence continues at coordinate 571,729 of NZ_CP048829.1, read as the reverse complement.
CCTATCCTAGTGACAAATATGGGTATATTATCCCCTGTGGAACCGAAGAAGTGGATTGGGTTGAGCAGTTTAAGGAGAAACCTGACGAAGAGACAGCTAAAGGCTATATAGCGAGAGGCGCTCTTTGGAATGCTGGTGTTTTTGCATTTAAGTTAAAATATGTCCTCAATACTGCTGAAAGGTTGTTTGGGACAAGTGGATACTCTGAACTACTCAAAAGGTATAATGAGCTGACAAAGATTAGTTTCGACTATGCTGTTGTAGAGAAAACAGAAAAAATTCAGGTGATCAGATATTCAGGGGAATGGCGCGATATTGGTTCATGGTCAATGTTATCACAGACGATGACAGACGAGACGGTCGGAAAAGTTATAACTGATGAGAATTGTGAGAACTCTCATGTGATTAATGACTTGGACATTCCAATTCTTTGTATGGGATTAAAAGACATAACTGTAGCTGCAAGCCCAGATGGGATTCTTATTGCAGATAATCAAGGTGCTGACCAGATAAAAAGTTATGTTGAGAAAATCGACCAAGGTGTAATGTATGCTGAAAAGTCATGGGGTGTATTTCACGTCTTAGATGTTGGAACTGATAGCTTAACAATTAAAGTAACTATGAAGGCGAATGATCATATGAACTACCATTCGCATGATCATCGTGATGAAGTTTGGACGGTTGTCTCAGGACAAGGGAAAACTATTGTAGATGGTATGGAGCAACCAATTGGACCAGGAGATGTTATTACAATTCAAGCTGGCTGCAAACATACGGTTTTTTCTATTACAGATTTAGTCCTTATTGAAGTCCAGTTGGGAGAAAACATAAGCGCTAGCGACAAACACAAGTATGAGATGCCATGAATAGAATTCCCTTTATGCTGTCTCCCGCCTCAAAAAACTACCTTTGGGGCGGAAGTCGTCTAAATGATGATTTTAATTTTGGCCTTCCGGTATACCCCCTCGCGGAGGCTTGGGTGTGTTCAACACATCCGGACGGGGAGAGTTACGCCGATAGCGAAAAATTGAGTGAAGCGCTGAAGGCATATCCCGAGTATCTTGGAACTCACGCTCTTCAACTGACGTGTGGAAAGCCGGAACTTCCGATCTTGATAAAATTGATCGATGCGAAGAGGGATCTGTCTGTTCAAGTCCACCCCGATGATGAATACGCGAAAAAGGAGGGCCAGTGGGGCAAGACCGAGATGTGGTATGTCTTGGCTGCAAAACCAGGAGCTGAATTAGTGTATGGGTTTAACCGGGATGTGGATGCGAAGCAGATCAAGGAAGCCGTGGAAAACGGTACAATCGGTTCCCTTCTCAACCACATCCCTGTCCGCAAAGATGATTTGTTCTTCGTGGAACCGGGAACCGTCCACGCTATCGGAGCGGGATGCCTGATTGCGGAAATCCAGCAGTCATCCAACCTGACATACCGACTCTATGATTATGGAAGGGTCGGGAAAGATGGAAAACCGCGAGAACTGCATCTTGAAAAGGCGCTAGATGTGGCTAACCTCAAATCGTCTGCTGCTCCTCGCCAGCCGATGAGAGTGTTGAAGTATAAAAACGGCTGTGCGAGTGAGTTGCTTACCCGCTGCAAATATTTTCAGGTGGAAAGACTGCTGTTGAATACAGAAGGGCGTAAACTGGCCGAGTTCCAGACTGGAAAGAATAGTTTCCATGCTCTGCTTTGTACTGATGGTTGCGGGAATATTTCTGGAGACGGCACTGATGGGGAAAACTTTAATCTGAACTTCTTCAAAGGAGATTGCGTATTTGTTCCGGCTGAAAGTATCCCACTTAAGCTGCATGGCCGCGCACAGATTCTTAATGTAAGTTGCTGAGGCAAATCTCATCCGACAAGGGATAAAACAAGAAGAGAATATGAGCTGGAAAACAATATCCACCCAAATACTGGTAGAGGACTACCACGTCACGGTGAAAAAGAATAAGGTGGAGCTACCAGGTGGCACTGTAATTAATGATTTCTATACTGTGACTATACCAGATTCAGTAATGGTGGCGGCAGTTACGCTGGAAAGGCAAATCATCTTGAAATCGGAATTTCGATATGCCTGTGGGATAGATGTCATTGAATGTCCGGCCGGGATGATGGAGAAGGGCGAGGAGCCACTGACGGCCGCAAAGCGTGAACTACTGGAAGAGACGGGGTATACCAGCGAGGACTGGACTTATCTCGGTCCTACCCTTGAATCTACCTCAAAGCTGACCAACACAATGCACCTGTTCTTGGCGAGAAATGCGGTGAGGAGTGGTAAACAGCATCTCGATCCCAATGAGCATATAAACGTTATGAAATGGGATTTGGAAGCTGCTGTTGAAATGGTTATGAATGGAGAAATCAATTCAAACAGCACAGCCCACCTGATTCTGAAGGTGGAACGCACAATGGGAGTTTGACTATGGACTATAAAACAGAGTATGAGCGGTGGCTGGTAAAGGCCACCGATGCTGATATAAAGGCCGAGCTGGAAGACATGAGCGAAGATCAGGTGGAGGACGCCTTCTATCGGGATCTGGCTTTCGGCACGGGCGGTTTGCGTGGTACAATCGGTGCGGGAACCAACCGCATGAATGTGTACGTGGTTGCCAAGGCGAGCCAGGGGCTGGCCAATTATCTGCTCTCCACTACTACTGCACCTTCGGTTGTTATTGGCTATGACAGCCGTATCAAGAGCGATGTCTTCGCTCGTACCGCCGCTGGTGTGTTTGCTGCGAATGGGATTGACGTATGGTTCTGGCCCCAGCTTCTGCCAGTTCCGACAGTTTCTTTTGCTACCCGCCATCTTCATGCCTCCGCCGGTGTTATGATCACGGCCAGCCATAACCCGAGCAAGTACAACGGCTACAAAGTTTACGGCTCGGATGGTTGCCAGATTACCACAGAGGCGGCTTCTTCCATTCTCTCCCGCATTAATGCTCTCGACATCTTTGCCGATGTGAAGTCCGTTGGTTTTGATGAGGCAGTTGCCGAGGGCAAGGTGAAGTATATTGAGGACAGCGTCCTCACCAGCTTTATCGAGGCTGTGAAAAGCCAGAGTGTCCTATATGGGGATGAAGTGAACCGCGATGTGGCGATAGTATATTCACCGCTCAACGGAACCGGCCTTGTGCCTGTCACAAGAGTTCTCCAGGAAACTGGCTTCACAAACATCACTGTTGTAGAAGAGCAGAGAAACCCTGATGGCAATTTCCCAACATGCCCGTATCCGAATCCGGAGATCAGAGAGGCAATGGAGCTTGGCTTAGAGTATTGTGAGCGCACCGGAGCCGACCTGCTACTTGCCACCGATCCTGACTGTGACCGCTGTGGGATTGCAGTGAGGGATGGGGCGGAGTATAAGCTCCTGAGCGGCAACGAAGTCGGCCTGCTGCTCCTGGACTTCATTTGCAGCCAGCGTATTAACCACAATCAGATGCCCGAAGATCCGACCTTTGTTAAGACCATCGTAACGATGGATCTGGCGGAGAAGATCGCCGAGCGTTATGGTGTCAAGATTGTGAACGTCCTGACCGGCTTCAAGTTTATTGGGGAAGTCATCGGCCGCATGGAGGATGAGAGGAACTATATCTGCGGCTTTGAAGAATCCTATGGCTATCTGACCGGCTCCTACGTCCGGGACAAGGATGGCGTAAACGCCGCTTTCATGATCTGCGAGATGTTTGCCTTCTATAAGACGCAGGGCGTGAGCCTTCTGGAGAAGTTGGAAGAGATTTATAGGCAGTACGGCTACTGCCTAAACACACTCCACAGCTACGAATTCCCTGGCTCTGCTGGCATGGAGAAGATGAGCCATATCATGAAGATTTTCCATGAAGGACTGGAGAGCCTGGGAGAGGAACAGGTACTTCGCACTGAGGATTACAGCTTAGGTCTCAACGGGCTCCCCGCCTCTGACGTCCTCAAGTATTTTTATGAAGGAGATGGCGTGACGGGATCCGTGGTCATCCGTCCGTCTGGCACAGAGCCGAAGCTGAAAGCGTATATCAGCGTAACAGCGGCAGACCGAACCGCTGCAGAAGCTGTGGAGGAGCAGATAACAGCAGAGCTGGAGAAGAGGCTGAAATGAACGAAAAAGAAGTTCATATCTGTCCAATTCTGATGCGCACGGTGATCTGGGAAGAAGGAAAATGCACCGAGGATTGTGATGAGGAAGATTGTCCGCTTTCAGCAGCTAAAGTGAATACTGTTAAAACATAGGTACCGCAAATAACAGGAGGCCTCCAACATCCCCACAACTCCGGGAGTGCTGACAACAAGTCTCCCCATGAGAGAATTATCAACATGGAGGAGCAACAATGAGAACCATAATTGAGGATAATAATATGCCAGATAGTGAGTTTAAAGTATTAAAGAGAAAAGAAATATACGCAATCTTGGACGGTGACCACAGAGACCTCGTGAAGAATGTGTATAACGAGTTCAGTTTTGGCCTTCCGTATATGAGTGCTGACAACCTTGCTCAACTATGTGGTGATTTTGACGTCGAAGTACCTGGTGGTAGTAGATGGTGTTATGTTGAAGCCGTGCTTGAGAAAGCTATTGATGAAGGTAGATGTAATGGTCTGTTAAATTTCTTCTTCGATAGAGGCAGATTCACACAGCTGAATTCAATTGATGATATCGATGAGATAGATCGTGTTTACAAAGAGATTTGTCAGTCGGCCATTGATGCTATTAATCATGAGTTAAGGTTGGGCAGCAAACAGCTTCTTCTCTCAGAAGGAAAGTGGCATGTAGTTGATGCGGGACAGAGACCAACAATTGTCACACCTGAAATCGACAAGTTTTCAATTCAATATGTTCAGAGCTTGAGAAACAGATGTGAGGAGAACTACGCATCAGGTAATTACGATAGTGTTGTTACAAAATCCAGAACTATGCTTGAGGAACTGCTGATACATATTCTTGAGGATAATCAGCAGAACATTAATCAGAACGGAGATTTAATTCAGTACTATAATGCTGTGAAGGATTTATACGGTATGCGACAGCAGGGGAATTACGACCAAAGGATTAACTCATTGCTTAATGGACTTGAAAGAATTGTACAATCGATCGCTGAACTCCGAAATACACAGAGTGATGCTCATGGTGCAGGAAGCGGTCGGATAGCCATTAAGGAAAGAGAAGCAAGATTGATAATGAATTCTTCCATGGTACTGTGTGAATACCTGGTTTCTGTACATCAAGAGCATATGCATCCGAGCGCACTGTAAAAAGAGAATAAACGATGCTCAAAAGCTGGATATAAAAAGAGCTTGGAAAGAGAGGAACCTATTTCGTTATGAACAATATTACAGAAGCTTTCAAAGGGAAGACGCTCGTTATAACCGGTGGAACGGGATCATTCGGTTCAACCGTCCTCAAGCACTTCCTGACCACCGACATCGGAGAAATCCGCATCATCAGCCGTGACGAGAAGAAACAGGACTGGATGAGACACACATTGCAGGCTCAGTACCCTGACTATGCGGGAAAGGTCCAGTTCTACGTTGGCGATGTGCGCAACCTAGACTCTGTCCGAGACGTGATGTATGGAGCTAACTATGTGTTCCATGCTGCGGCTCTCAAAGAAGTACCTTCTTGTGAGTTCTTCCCTATGGAAGCCGTGAGAACGAACATCATAGGAACTGATAACGTGATTACAGCAGCGGTAGAGGCTGGTGTCCAGCGTGTGGTGTTTCTCTCAACCGACAAGGCTGCATATCCGATCAACACCATGGGTATGACCAAGGCGGTCGGAGAAAAGGTTGTGCAAGCAAGAGCACAGAAAGCCTTCGAGCGTGGTGGCACGGTTCTGGCTTGTACTCGTTATGGCAACGTCATGTGCAGTCGTGGTTCTGTCATTCCGCTTTTCATTGATCAAATTAAGAGAAAGGCTCCTATCACTATTACAGATCCGAACATGACTCGCTTCCTGATGAATCTGGACGAGGCTGTAGATTTGGTGGCTTTCGCCTTTGAACATGCTGAGCCTGGTGATCTGTTTGTACAGAAGGCAGATGCGAGCACTATCGGCGATCTGGCGGACGGTGTTATGAAGGTATTCGGTGAAACTGAGAAGAAGATCATTGGTTCACGTCATGGAGAAAAGCTCTATGAGACACTTGTGACTCGTGAAGAGATGCTTCGTTCTGTTGATATGGGCCATTATTATCGTATTGCTCCTGATGCACGTGGTCTGAACTATGATAAGTTCTATGTGAAGGGTACTGTTCATACTGAGGGCGACGAGGCATATACCTCTCATAATACCAACCGCCTCGACGTGGACGGCGTGGTCAAGAAGATCATGGGCACGGACTATGTGAAGGAAGAGCTGGAAGGCCGTCCGCATGCGGTGGAGGCATAAATAATGTTAGAGCACAATTTTAAATGGAAAAATGACGGTAGGCTCAAAATTATGATCGGCTGCGGTACTCGGCCCGAGATCATCCGGCTTGCGGCTGTGATGAAGCGTTGCCGAGAGTATTTTGACGCGTGCATCGTCTACTATAACCAGAACTGGGATCCGAATTTGAGTACAGTATTCTGGGAAGATTTCGAGCTTTATAATGCGAATGGCGAGATTGGCCCGGACATCTTGGTGCCAGTAGTAGGTGAAAATCTGGGTGTCACTTGCGGCAACATTCTCGGTAGAAGCTATGAGCTTCTGTTAGAGCTTCAGCCGGATGGGTATCTTGTTCTTGGAGATACGAATTCTTGCCTCTCTGCCATCTCCGCCAAGCGCCTGCACATTCCGCTGTTCCACATGGAAGCTGGAAACCGTTGCAAGGATGAGTGCCTACCTGAGGAAACGAACAGACGCATTGTAGACGTGATCTCCGATGTGAACCTTTGCTATTCAGAGTTTGCCCGTAAATATCTTGCTGATACTGGCCTTCCGAAGGAACGGACATATATGACCGGTTCTCCGATGGCTGAAGTACTGCGCATGAATCTGGAGAAGATTGAAGCATCCGATGTGTTGGATCGGCTTGGCTTAGAGCCCAACAGATATATCCTCTTATCGGCGCACCGTGAGGAGAACATTGATACCGAGAAGAACTTCACGTCTCTTTTTACTGCTATCAATGCTTTGGCAGAAAAGTATGATATGCCGATTCTCTATTCCTGCCATCCCAGAAGCAAGAAGCGGCTAGAAGCAACTGGATTCAAGCTGGATCCGCGTGTGCGGGTCAATGAACCTCTTGGCTTTAACGACTACAACAAGCTGCAGATGAATGCTTTAGCTATTGTTTCTGATTCTGGTACGTTGCCGGAGGAGAGCAGCTTCTATCTGTCCATCGGACATCCAATCGCTGCCGTGTGCATCAGAACAAGTACAGAGAGGCCAGAGGCGCTGGAAGCGGGAGATTTCATCCTTGCCGGTATTACAACGAATGAGCTGCTGCAGGCGACCTCGATGGCCATCGAGATGAAGCAGAAAGGTATTCTTGGTAAACCCTGTCCGGACTATGTTGATGAGACAGTTTCCATGAAGGTTGTTCGCATCATTCAGGGGTACATAGGCGTTGTGAATAAAATGGTGTGGCGGAAATACTGATCAGCACATGCCTCCTACATCCACCGCGTCTCTTATCACACACAGCCGGGTGAAGAAGGAAACTGAAAAAATCGGAAGAACGGGGAAAAGGAATGAATATACTTGTAACGGGTGCGGCCGGAGCTTTAGGCCGAAACCTTGTAGAGAATTTGAAAGCGATCAGAGATGGAAAGAATCTGACGAGGCCTAATCTCCATATCGATGCTATTTATGAATACGACAGGAACAACACAGAAGAGGATTTAAATCGCTTCTGCTCCGATTGTGATTTTATTGTGCATGCGGCTGGCGTGAACAGGCCGAAAGAGACAGCTGAGTTCATGGAGGGGAACTTTGGGTTCACTTCCACATTGCTTGACTGTCTGAAAAAGCACGAAAATAAGGCTCCCATTATGATCACAAGCTCCGTCCAGGCGACACTGAGCGGTCGTTTCGGTGATTCGGAGTATGGCAGGTCCAAACTGGCCGGTGAAGAGCTGATGTTCAAATACGGCGAGGAGACTGGTGCTCCCGTCTATGTTTACCGTTTCGAGAATATGGTGGGGAAGTGGATTCGTCCGCGCTATAACAGTGCTGTGGGTACCTTCTGCTACTGCATCGCAAGAGGGGAACCAATCACAGTCAATGATCCGTCAGTTCTCATGGAAATGGTATTCTTCGATGATATCTGCGAAGAAATATATGATGCCATGGAAGGCCATCCGCATCGTTGCCATTATGAAGGTGTGGAGGCAGTTGAAGATGAGAATGGCCGTTACTGCCATTGCCCGGTAAAGCATAAAGCTACGCTGGGAGAGATTGTGAATTTGCTCCATCAGTTCCATGATTTTCCGGCAGATTTCATTATTCCTAAGCTGGAAGCGGGCTCTTTTGAGAAGAAACTACATGCGATGTATCTGAGCTATCTCCCCAAAGAGGCTACGATCTTCGACTACAAGATGAACTGTGATGATCGTGGCAGCTTCACTGAGTTGGTTAGGACTCCTGATCGTGGGCAGGTAAGCATCAATATCAGTAAACCTGGCATCACCAAAGGTCAGCACTGGCACGACTGTAAAAATGAAATCTTTATCGTTGTAAAGGGCCATGGCCTTATCCAGATGCGGAATCTGAAGGATAACGAGGTTGAGGAGTACGAGGTGTCCGGTGACCATATCCAGGGCGTGTGGATGAAGCCAGGCTGGACTCACAATATAATCAACCTGTCCGATACGGAGGATCTTGTTACGGTCATGTGGGCATCTGAGATGCTGGATAAGAACAGGCCAGATACATTTTTTGAAAAGGTCTGAATTTGAAGAAAGCCGGGAAAAAAATCCCGGCCTTCTTTTGGATAATTCTGTTTGGATTGTTATGTAATCAATCTCTGCGGAATAAATCCCTTGTGTACACTTTTTCTTCGACATCGTCAAGTGCAGGATCATAACGATTAGCGATGATACAGCCGCACATTTTCTTGAACTTCTTGAGGTCGTTGACAACTTGGCTACCGAAGAATGTGCTGCCGTTCTCGAGGGTAGGCTCGTAGATGATCACTGTTGCGCCCTTTGCCTTGATTCGTTTCATGACACCCTGGATGCTGCTTTGGCGGAAATTGTCACTGTTGCTTTTCATCGTCAGGCGATAGACACCGACAACGACCTGACGTTCTTTATCAGGATTGAAGTTCTCGCTTCCAGTGTATGCGCCTGCGATTTCAAGGACTCTCTCTGCAATAAAATCTTTCCTGGTCCGGTTGCTTTCCACAATGGCCTGGATAAGGTTCTCAGGAACGTCTCTGTAGTTTGCCAGCAGCTGCTTTGTATCCTTCGGCAGACAGTAGCCACCGTAACCGAAGGACGGGTTATTGTAGTAGTCGCCGACGCGGGGATCCAGGCAGACGCCCTTGATGATCGGTGCAGTCTTCAGTCCTTTGACTTCGGCATAGGTATCCAGCTCATTGAAATAGGAAACGCGGAGCGCGAGGTAGGTGTTCACGAAAAGCTTTGTGGCTTCCGCTTCGGTATAGCCCATGAACAATGTTTCGATCGGATTCTTGATCGCTCCCTGCTGAAGTAGGCCTGCGAAGGTGCGAGCTGCACCTTCTGTCTGCTCATCGCACCCGACAATAATCCGGCTGGGATACAGGTTGTCATAGAGCGCCTTGGACTCCCGAAGGAACTCCGGACTGAAAAGGATATTGTCCATGCCCATCTTTTCACGGATATGTACTGTGTATCCAACCGGGATAGTGGACTTGATGATGATTGTGGGCTTCGGTTCCCGATCAGCTGTACTTTCCTTGATAAGTGCCAGTACGTTTTCCACAGCGGAGCAGTCAAAGAAGTTCTGCTTAGGATCGTAATTAGTAGGAGCAGCGATAATGATGAAGTCCGCATCCTCATAGGCAGCCGCACCGTCTGTGGTGGCAGTCAGATCAAGGTTCCGCTTACTCTTTTTGGCCTCATCCAGATACTTCTCGATGTATTCGTCCTGGATCGGGGAGATGAAGTTGTTGAGTTTCTCGACCTTCTCAGGTACGATATCAACGGCGGTTACTATGTTGTGCTGCGCCAGAAGAACTGCGAGGGAGAGACCAACATAGCCTGTTCCGGCAACGGCAATCTTGTAGGGTCGTTCTACAATAATAGGAGTGGACGCGGCTGTATCCACAAACATATCTGTGGGCTCGAAGTTTAAGGCCTCACCTAATGCCTGGAGCTGCTCGATGGCTGGGACATAGTCCAGTGACTCGAGCCGGGATAAGAGCCCGCGATTTATTCCTGTGGTCTTGGACAGCTGTGCCTGTGTGATCTTCATAGCCTTACGGCGGGATACCACGGTATCGGCAAGCAGCTGCATCGATAATTTCTTCATGATTTCCTCCTTTGTCGCTTAAAACGACAATAAGTACAAGCGGAGTAGTGCCGAAAAACATAAGTATGATAGCAAAGAAAGGACCTGAAATCAATATGAATGTCAGGAAAACGTGTAAATAATTTTTGAAATCAGCGTTTGCTAGCCAAAATCAATAAACAATGTCGCTTAAAACGACAGAATAAATTGATCTCGTAATGTTGTTCAGAACAACAAAAAGGAGCGAAGACTATGCCAGCACATAAACGGAAACCAAACTATAACGGTGCTACCACTATGCAGGAGCTCCTGGCTGCTGTGTGTGATTACTACGGCGATCCGGTGGATGATCGGAAAGAGGAAGATCCAGACCATGTGAGTCTGCACGACGTCGCAGATGAATTTGATATTACTGTCATGAAAGCACGAAAGCTTCTGATAACGGGAGGACTCTATTCAACCTCACTGAGCCGTAAGGTTCAAGAACTTCATGCCCAAGGTTTGACTGTGGCTCAGATCACCGAGGAGACCGGCCTGAAACGTGCAAGTATCAATTCCTACCTTCCATATGAACACATCATCTACAATCTTCCGGACATAAGCATCAAGGCAGAGCGGCAGAAGCAGTACCGTGTGAGGAAGAGGAACAGTGTCCGCACTAACGCTGAAAGGGAACAGAAGCTCTGGCAGGAGTTGACTTACCTCCAGGGATGCCTCTTCACCACCAGCAAAGGTTTGGACTGTGTTTTGCCAATAAGAAATCCCCAAAATCGGAAGGAAAATTCCCCAGTTTCGTATTGGGAATTCCTCAGTTTCGGAAAGTGGCATGATTTCTCCTCATCTGGGTTCCGCCGAGGCCTGCCCATCGTCGGGCAGAGAATGGAACTGTTTTCCGCGGCTGAGGATTTTCTGTGCCTCTTTTTCAGGGACTGCCCGGCCGCTTCACGTCAAGCGGTCTGTCCCCTTGACAACGCCCGCTCCAGGCTGGCGTGCCGTCTGCTTCATCAGCGCATGCTCCATACGGTAGCTGTTTCCTTCGAAGAGGAGCAGATGCCCGTGATGGACAAGACGGTCAATCATCGCCGCGGCCATCTGGTCATCAGTAAATATGCTGCCCCATTTAGAGAATTCCAGATTGGTAGTAAGAATGAGGCTTTTGCTCTCATAACTGTCTGATATTACGCGGAACAGGAGCTGGGATCCGTCACGGTCTACCGGGACATATCCCCACTCATCCAGAATTAGCAGATCAAGGGAGTTCAGATCACTGCGGAGCCTCTCGAGCGTTCCATTCTTCCTGGCCTCTGCCAGTTTCAGGACAAGTTCCGTCACTGTATAAAAGCGCACCTTGTATCCTTTCCGGCAGGCATTCACGCCGGCGGCGATCGCCATATGGGTCTTGCCAACACCTACGGGCCCATAAAGGACAAGGTTATGCTTATGCTCTATGAAACGGACAGCTTCCAGATCTTCTTTGGATAGCGCCGGCGGAAGTTTTACACAGCGGTATTCATATCCGTCGAACGTTTTATAAACCGGGAACCGGGCGCGTTTGACCAGACGTTCGCGCTTGTTCTCGTCCCTGCGGACAACTTCTTTTCGGAGGGCAGCCGCAAGATATTCGATCTGCTTCGGCGTGCCGTCTTCCTTGATGAACTCCGGGATCGCGGAAGTAAGAAACAGGGACTTGCAACAGGCTTGTATGCTTTCTTCCATCTCAGTTCTGGCGATTGCCGTGATCATGATGCCGCCTCCTTGTCTGTGGCCTGGTTGGGCAGAAAGGCCTGGTCATAAACAACAAGTGACGGGCCGGGTTCCGGCGGAGTATCAATGCCGTATCCAGTGATACGCGCCGCGAGAATGGCGGTATCCGACTTGTTGACACTGTTGCCTTTGATGGCGAGCTCCAGCGCGTTTACAGCTGCCGCATAGCCGTACTGTTTTGACAGGCTGCTTAGCATCCGGATACAGGATTTGCGCCCTGCACGGGGCTGGCTGTCAACGTACTCCCGGATCAATTCCGGTGCGTCCGTCCGAAATCCGCTGTTCGGCCAGGCACCGATATTCTTTGAGAGCATCTCAAGCGATGTACTGTAATCCGTAAGATCGGTACGTTTTTCCCCATATTGACGCCTGTGGCGGACCAGAAGACTGCCGTTTGGTTCCAGGATGTCTATATAATGGGCGCGGATGCCGACCATGACCTTCTGGTTGTGGTTTTCGGGCTTAGTGGAGTAAAAATGCCTGCCATCAAGGCAGATCTTTCCATATCCGTCGGCCTTGCAGGTCTCATACCGGCATACATTGAACGGTTTCGCCGGAAGCGGGAGGAAATGCTTCTTATCCTCTTCAAAGAGCTCTGCTATCGCAGTGCCTTTCTTATAGTGGGCTTCTGCCGCTTTCTTTGCATGCTGGTCAAGAAGGCCGCGGTTGAATTCTTCGATGTCGTGGTATGTGGGAACCGGAACAAACAGGTTCCGCCGGCTTGTACCTACTTTATTCTCAACGTTGCCTTTCTCGTATCCGGCATGCGGATTGCAGAACCGGATACGGAACCCGTAATGGGCACGGAACCGGGCAAACAGCTCGGTCTCATGTACCTTATCCATGACCCTGCGGCCAACGCCGGTTGCGTTGTCGAACACAAGAAGCGAAGGGACACCCCCGATGTAGTTGAAAATATCCTGAAGCCCCTGGCAGACGCATTCTGCAGTTTCGCCCCGAAATACCTGGTTATATCCGTCGTTGCTGAACGGGAAGGATACGGTAAGGTATTTCCGGCGGACGCATTCGGTATCTTCATTGAAATCCGCCTCTCCGAAGTCAACCTGTGCGCAGCCGGGCTCCCAGACGAGTTCTTGTGTTCCTTTGGTTTGGATATCGGTCCGGATTCTGTGCACGAATTTCTGGACAGAATCATAGCTTCCGGTAAAACCGTATTCCTCCTGCAGGCGTTCGTGGATGCGCTTGGCAGTATGCCGCTGCTTGGACCAGTGTTTCTGGTCCTCCTCAAGCCATTCCGTGATGATATCAATGTACGGCGTAACGATGGATGTTCTGGATTTCGCCACGGGCGGCTCCGGTGAGAAGTCGTCTTGTTCAAGGTATTTACGGATCGTCTTGCGATCCTTTCCTGTGAGGGATGATATTTTGGAAATCCCATACCCCTTTCGGCTCAAATCTCTGATATCATTGATTTGGGACATAGTCAGCATCTTCCTTTCCTCCTTTGCCTTTGGTCGTGCTTAGACAAAGGATAAATGATTGGTTTGGTTGCTACAACATGTCCCTTTCCGATTTCGGGGATTTCCCCTTCTGAAAGTGGGGAATTTTGTTTCCGATTCCGGGTACTTTTATTTTACGCTACACAGCTTTTGAGGAAAAATGCCCCTGGATACAGCCGGTGTTCGATTACTTCCACATCGTAAAGAACTTCAACGACAAGGTGGTCAGTGAAGTCCGCAAGGACGAGCAGCGCCGCCTGTATGAGGAAGGCCTTATGGAGGAGGCAAGGGCTTTAAAAAAGACCCGTTACATCCTGATGTCAAGTCGATCAACGCTTCAGGCGAAAGATGCGCAAGCCAGGACAGGTGAGCCGATCAGCCGGTCCGGTTCCATCTTTCCCAAGGAAGAGTACGTCCGGAAAGAGGGTTATGAAGCAAGATATGACGAACTTCTCAGTCAGAACAAGCTTCTGTTCACGCTTGATCTGATTAAGGAGCGTCTGTCTCTTTCCTACACCCGCACTGATGAAGCCCGTATGGCGGATGACATCACCTGGATCATGGATACCTGCAGTGCATCCGGAAACAGTCATCTTCAGTGGTTCGGAAGACTCCTTGGAAACCACTTTGAGGGCATCATAGCCCATGCAACTTATAAAATCTCCTCTGGCAAGATGGAGGGCATCAACAACAAGATCAAAGTCTTACGGCGACAGGCCTACGGACTTCCGGATGACGATTATTTCTTCCTCAGGCTGTTTGACGCCAGCAGGAAGGGTTATATTCGCAACCCCTTATCCCATAAGATTTGTGATTGAAGCGAAATAAGGACAAGAAGTTACATGACTGATTTAGAATTAGAAGATATAAGGACAATTGCAGAACTCCCGTACAACTGGGAGAAATTAAGCCTCAATCACTTTTCCTATGGGATTTGGGGTTCCGGACCACCTCAGCCCGGCTTAAGTCAAAGAGCTTGAGGAAGAAGTAGTCATCATCCGGGTATCCATATCCCTGACGCCGAAGCGTCTTAATCTTGTTGTTGATGCCCTCGATTTTGCCAGAGGACATGTCGTAAGTTGCATGGGCAATAATGCCTTCGAAGTGTTTGGACAGTAGTCTGTGGAACCACATGAGATGGACATTCCCAGTCTCTTCGCAGAGGTCCATGACTTTTTCAATGTCCTTCATCATCAAAGTTTCGTCCACACGGCTGTAAGCCAGAGTCAGAGTTTCTTTGATGAGATCACAGGTGAACAGGAGCTTGTTCTCTTTGAGCAGGTCATCGTAGCGGGCTTCATACCCCTCCTTGCGCCTGTACTCTTCCTTGCAGAACATCTCGCTGCCCTTGGAGATAACCTTGCCATCACGTGCCTCCTGGTCCTTCTTCCGAAGGGTCTTTCTTGAGGACGTGAGGATATACTTTGACCGTTTCAGCTGGCGTGCGCCTTCGAAGTTGCCCTCATCGTAAAGCCTGCGCTGTTCGTCCTTCCGGATCTCGCTGACCACCTTATCGTTGAAGTTCTTAACGATGTGGAAGTAGTCAAAGACCGGCTGGATATGAGGGCACTTTTCCTCGAAGGCTTCCTGGAAATCGGAGTTCATGTCACAGGCAACCGCCTCGACATTGTCCATCCATTCCAGACCGATATGCTTGATGAAGTCATACACGACCTGCTTTTTCTTGCCGTGCGAGATCCAGAGGATATGCCCGGTAAGCATGTCGATGATGTGAGTGGCATAGCGGTGTCCGTCGTGCAGCTTGAACTCATCAATGCCGAGGAAACGCGTCGTTTGCTCAGGTTTTATCAGTGTTTGGCCATCAATGGTGTATTTATCCTGAAGCCGTTTCAGATCGATCGCCTTTACTGTATTCTTGCCAAGTCCGGTGATCTCAGACACCTGCTTCAGCGTATAAGTCCCTGTAGCGAGAAGGTCCTTCGTGTATTGCAGAAGTTCCTTTGTGATCCGATGATGATCGGCCATGAAAGGAACAGACTGCATCACGGTTGCGCCGCAGTGAGGACATTCCAGCTGATTGCGTCTGAATGAAAGGTAGCCAAAACTTCCTCCGACATTCAGGTGCTGCACAGCAATAGGATGCCCGCCATGAACATGCATCTTTTTGCCGCACTTCGGGCAGATGCGATCAGAATCCTGTATGTCCAGGGTTCCCTCATAACGGTAGGCAGTACGGCCGGACCTGGTAGTCTCAACCGTCGTTTTGGTGTTGTAGAAGCTGGTCATGGAGGAAGGAACCATGAGGAAATTTCCGGTAAAAGCGGAAAAAGACAGTTGCCCGTTTGCGTCAGTCCGAGTACAATTCATGCAGAGGATCTCCCTTCTGTTTGGGTTGTTACATCCGCCAAGATGCAACTCGAATAGTACAGGAAGATCCTTTTTTATGCAATTGTTTTATGGTCCCGGCAGCGCCTCGCCTGTTCCGAGGAGCAGAACCAGAGGCATGATCCCAGCCGCCGAAGGGGATCCTTGACAGGGTTCTCAGGAAACGTTACACTTCCGAGCCCGACGGCGATGGAGTCTGGAGCCTGTCCCTGAGTTCTTCGCCGTCGGCATAGACCGGACAACGTTTCCTGAGGTTCATGTCAAGGACGGCGTCCGTTGAAACTATTAACCGGGGAGAGCGCTCACATGTTCACCCCACACCAAAAATGATTGACCCGAAATTAAACGAAAAGACGATCATGATTTCCGGCGGTACCGGTTTCATCGGAACTTTCATTTCTGATGTGATCAGGTACAGGAATAAGAAATATGGTTCTGGCATCCATGTTGTTTCTCTTTCCCGGCATGGCGGAGAATCGGATGACACGGTAGAGAAAATAGCTGCGGACATTACACAGCCGATCAGTTATAATGGAAGAGTAGATTATATTCTTCACCTCGCTTCTAACACACATCCTGCACAGTATGCGGCAGACCCTGTCGGAACGATCACAACGAATATTATTGGTTGTAATAATCTCTTGAAACTTGCCGTGGAGAAAAAGATCGAACGGTTCTTGCTTGCCTCTTCTAATGAAATCTACGGCCAGGGGACAGAAGAGCCGATGGATGAGAGTTATTCCGGCTATATTGACTGCAACACAGCAAGAGCGGGATACAACGAATCAAAACGGACTTGTGAAGCACTCTGCCAATCATATAAGAGCCAGTACGGGGTGGATGTAGTTATAGCGCGTCTGACGCGAACCGTCGGAGCGGATCACAAGAAGGATACGAAGGCAATGTCTCAGTTCATGGAAAAGGCTGTGAATGGAGAAGATATTGTCCTAAAGAGCAAGGGAAATCAACGATACTCTTTCTGCTATGTGGCGGACACCGCAAGTGGAATCTTTAAGGTTCTTCTTGATGGTACAAGTGGAGAAGCCTACAACGTTTCTGATGATGACGAGGGTAAGACGCTCGGCGGTTACGCGGAGTTTATGGCAGAGCTGGCAGGGAAGAAAGTCATTTACGATATCGAGGACAACGCCAGCGTGTCAAAAGCCATATATGCTCTGATGAGTACGGAGAAGATCAAGAAGATTGGCTGGAAGCCTATGTACACAATAAGCGATGGGCTGAGAAGAGCGTATCGGATTTATAAGGAAAGACGGAAGGAATCTGTATGATGCGGCAAGCATGGCCGGACTGATGACAGTGATTTGAACACTGATCCGGAGTGAAGAAGACGCACAAGATTACATTGGATCATTGGATAGTTAGAGACAATAATACCGAGAGAAAATTACACATGATAGGAAGATGAAGAATGGCAATAGAAAGATTACCAGATCCGCACAGTAATGTCGCAAAAAGACAACATATAGTGCCAAGAACATATATGAAACCGTGGTCTCCAGATGGGGAGCGTGTATGGACGTATGACAGGTCTGAGACTTCTCCATCCATCGTTTCGCACAGAATGATGAGCGTCAATTATATTCGTAATACTTATGATATTCTGCCAGGAGATTTGTTCTATACACAAGATGCCCTTAATGATATATTTGGGTTTCTAGATGGATATGAAATTGAATATGATAGAAAGAAGCTGACTTCCCATGAGGAGCTTAATAATAATTACAAAAATTTTGATTCCTGGGTAATTATAAAGCCTGATGGAACATCTATAACTGAAACTGAAAGAATTCAAATCAGGGATGCATTGAAGGAGGCTCGGTATCCTTTCACAGAGAAGGCTTGGGATGCGCAATATGAAAGCGACTGGAGGTCTTTTATAACTGATCTCGAGAGACGACTTCGTAGTGTAAAATCAGCTGGCAAGAATGAAGGAGCTGACACAATAACATCAGATGATTTGACAAAAGTTATGGAATATTATCTGATGTTTGACTTTAGATCAGAATCCAGAAATGCATTTGTGGATAGCTGTTTAAACGATGCCATTAATTTCTTCCTGTCAGCAATTCCTCCTATGAAAGCTGCAATGAATGATCCAATTCCAGAGAAGGATCGAGTTCATAAAGATGAGGATACCCATCTGAAAGAACTTCGTGGAAATCATTACAGAAAAGTATTTTATGACTTCCTTTCTTCTGGCGCAGGGAATATTAAGTCAACGCTGGATCAATATAGAAAGATATTTGAAATCCATTTTATGCTGTCAGACAGCATTCATCCGTTTATTACTTCAAATAACCCTGCTTTTACACATACATATGATAACGGAACAAAGGAGAATGTCTTTATAGCACTGCCGACTCTAGCGATTCTCATGGGGAAAGGAAATAAAACTGAATTCCTGATTTCGAACGCTAATGCTCAAGAAGTTGAGAATGTTAATAAAATAGTCTATCAGGAGGGTGATGAACTTATTTTGCCCTCTGACGCCTTTGATATAAGTATATTGAAGAACTGACAGTAAGGTAGTGATCTGAGGCATTGATAATCACATCTTTGTCTGGAAGGGATATACTGTGACTGATATAATGCTTTTATCAGACAACACGCTACAATTCTCTGCTTATCGTCCGGTGCGTGGCAGAGATGGTAGTGCGAAGATAGCAAAGCCGCGTGTGATAGAAGATTTGTGATTCTTATCTAATATCTGGTGACAGGCACTGTTAAGGAAACATTACAATATTACGAAAATATTACACACGATTTTAGATATGATAGTCTGACACTTACACCCTGTATTTGCTGATGTTTTTCCAATTTTTTGGAAAACCCATAGCTGTGATCAATTTCTCTTCGGTAAGAGTGGAGGCCCTCTTGACGGTCTTATTGATTAACTTGATAAGCTCCTTCTTGAGTGTATCAGGAGACAGGCACTCCCTCAATGGCTCAGTTTCAGATTAGCATTTATAGACCGATTATCGATTATATATATTTTTTGGAGATACATGACATAATGCATTACAAAGTTTTCCTCGATACAAATATATATGATGCAGCTAATTACTCATTCAGGAATGATCTATTTATGCAGATGAGAAATTATGCTGAGAGTGGAATGCTAGAAATGCAAATATGCTCAGTTGTCAAGAATGAAGTCTGCAGGCATATCAAGAATAAAATTAAGGGTACTGTAAAGAACCTTAATCAGATTCTATCCTCCAGAGACCTACAGCTGTTCAGAACCCTTCCAGAATATAAGGATAAGATGGAGACATCCAGCCCATCAGAGTGGGTGGAACAGGCATTTTCCGAGTTTGACTGTTTTCTGAAGGATTGTAAGACAGAAGAAATTACGTCCAATGGGATAGATGTAGAGGGCGTTTTAGATGATTACTTTGAAATGCGGTATCCATTTGAAACTGCTAAGAAAGAAGAGTTCCCGGATGCAATTATCATTCGTGCTGTAGAGCAGGAAATCAGAAGATTAAGCAAAGATAATATTCTGGTGGAGCATAAGACATCCGATGGTCTTGTTGATGATATGCTCTATTGTATCGTATCAGATGATAATGGTTTTATGACCGCAATGAAGCAAACGGTAGGGGAAAGACCATCCGAGGATGTCAAATATTTTTCATCCTTGAACGAACTAATCAATTTCTTCGCAGTTCAGGATAAGCAGGCGGCAGAACTTCAGGAAAAACTTAATAATGGCTATGCCAGAGAGCTCATTGAGACAACGATAGAAGAAGGAGTGTCCAGTGCAGCATTGACTGTAGATGAGCCGGATGGCTATGTTGAAGACACATCTAATATGGGAACTGGAGACTATCTGTATGATGCATTTGTTATCAGCCTGCAGGAGATGGAAGATGGTTCAAAATTCGCGAGGATTTATCTTGATGTGAATTTTGTCATCATGCTCGATTACGAATATTTGAATGCGATGGAGTCCTATTGGGACAGGGAAGATAATGCATTTCTCTGGACCGTCATGACAGAAAAGGTAGCGCGGTTCAAAGCAAATACAGTAATAGGATTTACCATTATTATTGATAAAGACGGAAATCCTGAGTTCAATGATTATGTAGAAATGCCTTCGGATATTGAGATCGATTATAAAGATCTCATTGAAGTCATTTCATGTGAGAATCGAAATTCGTATTGAGAAATTTCGATTCTCCTTTATACGTTGGATTGAAATGAAAATAGAAATATGTTAGCACACCAAAAAGCTATCAGCGAGGATGCATCTAAACGTTGGTGACAGGCACTGTTAAAGGCGAGAAAACGTCTGTAAAAAGTGTCGAAATTGTGATATACAGGGAGTGGTAGCTCCCTATGTTGCTCGGACAAATCAAAAATCTTTTTGATAAATCACACACCTCTCCGTGGTGAGTAGCAGGCAACGACCTTATGGTCGGCGAAGATGTGATAATGATACGAAGATAAAGGGAGGGTAATTATGAATACTGTTTACGAGCAACTATTATATACAACGCTAAGAATAGAATGCAAAAACAGTGAAGGCAAAGTAACATCAATAGGAACAGGATTCTTGTTGTCTCGCCCTGTAGGAGAAAACCAATATAAATTGTATTTAATCTCAAATAAACATGTGTTAATTGGAACCCCCAATATTACTATATCTTTCACGTGTAAAGAAAATGGGGAACCGAAACATGGGCATAAACAGGAGCTTAATCTTCAAGGTGTAGATCAAATTGTCAAAGGGCATCCCAATCCAAATGTCGATATTGCGGCAATGGATTGTACGGGGCTTTTTATTGCCATGGAAGATAAAATATACTATAAGTATGTTGATTATTCCATGCTTGCTGATTTTCATGAGCCAGAATTATCGGTTGCAGAGAATGTGTATTTTGTTGGTTATCCAGATGGTAGATATGATATGGCTAATAATCTGCCACTTATTAGAATGGGCATGATTTCAAGTCACCCGCAATATGATTTTAATGGACAGCCGGAATTTGTGATTGATGCACAAGTATTTCCTGGTTCAAGTGGGAGCCCTGTTTACATAGATTTGACATTCGAGAATTTTAAGAACGGACAAATTGTAGTTGGACAAAGAAAGTTGAAATTGCTTGGTATTGTTGCGATGACAATGATTCGGAATAATACATTGCAGGCAATCCCAACAGGAACGAATTATATTACGCAAGAGGTGCTGGGATTAGGAATTGTTTTTAAATCGACAGCGATTAAAGAACTTGTTGATTCGATGCCATTAAATTAAAAAAGGAAAGAGGTTATCACGATGCCTAGAGACGTTGGTGTCAGGCACCGTTAACCGACTTGGGAAGAATCTTAATCAGCGTGATACCATTGCAGTTCGTAGAATGGTGGATGGCTATTTAAAACTTCTTTATCCGGATGGAAACTTTACAAAAGAAGATGTGACAGAAGTATTAGAGATTGCATTGGAAATGAGAAGACATGTCAAAGAGCAGCTTAAGAAGCTCGGTGGCATGGAATTCTACGATGTTAATTTCTCATACATAGATATGGATGATATGTCTGAACACTACGTATCGGTACCGGAGCAGGGAGGCGGAAAGCTTATCCCCGAAGGAATGTGTAATCCTGGTCAGGTTTATACTGTATCTCATGGTCAATCAGATATGATAGGAGTCTTTAGACTTGAATCTCAGATGCTTCCAGGAAATGGTAAGTTTGATCGTATCGGACTTGGAACAGACAGAGAATGTAAAGAGGCTGTAGATACTGCGTTCAATTTTCTTAAGGTTAATGGAAAAGCACGTTGGTGACAGGCACTGTTAAGAAAACATTACAATATTACGAAAATATTACGCACGATTTTAGATATGATAGTCTTACACTTACACCCTGTATTTACTGATGTCTTTCCAATTTTTGGGAAATCCCATAGCTGTGATCAACTTCTCTTCGGTAAGAGTGGAGGCCTTCTTGATGGTCTTATTGATCAACTTGATAAGCTCCTTCTTGAGATACCGGTAATGCTGTTAACTTAGGGATTGAGACCAGGAAATCAAAGGCCTGTAACCATATTTTTTAAGAGAAATTGTTACAGAAGACGGAATGTCCTGTTCAATTGATACATAACGCTGTCCCAGAATATTCGCTTTCTCGTAAACGTTGCTGCCAAGGGATCTGTTCGGGAAGAATTGATCGTCTCATAGCGCATTTCCGACATACTGGAATATGGGAAAATGAGGTAGTAGGGTTACAGCTTCAATCACAAATCTTATGGGATAAGGGGTTGCGAATATAGCCCTTCCTGCTGGCGTCAAACAGCCTGAGGAAGAAATAATCGTCATCCGGAAGTCCGTAGGCCTGTCGCCGTAAGACTTTGATCTTGTTGTTGATGCCCTCCATCTTGCCAGAGGAGATTTTATAAGTTGCATGGGCTATGATGCCCTCAAAGTGGTTTCCAAGGAGTCTTCCGAACCACTGAAGATGACTGTTTCCGGATGCACTGCAGGTATCCATGATCCAGGTGATGTCATCCGCCATACGGGCTTCATCAGTGCGGGTGTAGGAAAGAGACAGACGCTCCTTAATCAGATCAAGCGTGAACAGAAGCTTGTTCTGACTGAGAAGTTCGTCATATCTTGCTTCATAACCCTCTTTCCGGACGTACTCTTCCTTGGGAAAGATGGAACCGGACCGGCTGATCGGCTCACCTGTCCTGGCTTGCGCATCTTTCGCCTGAAGCGTTGATCGACTTGACATCAGGATGTAACGGGTCTTTTTTAAAGCCCTTGCCTCCTCCATAAGGCCTTCCTCATACAGGCGGCGCTGCTCGTCCTTGCGGACTTCACTGACCACCTTGTCGTTGAAGTTCTTTACGATGTGGAAGTAATCGAACACCGGCTGTATCCAGGGGCATTTTTCCTCAAAAGCCTCCTGGAAATCGGAGTTCATGTCGCAGGCGACGGCCTCGACAGAGTCCATCCATTCCAGGCCGACATGGTCGATGAAGTCATAGACCACCTGCTTTTTCTTCCCATGGGAGATCCAGAGGATATGGCCGGTATCAAGATCTATGATGTGGGTGGCATAGCGGTGGCCGTTGTGGAGCTTGAACTCATCAATGGCAAGCATTTTTGCCGGCTGCTCCGGTCTGATCAGTTTCGTGCCGTCGATGGTATAGAGCTCCTTCAGGCGCTTAAGGTCTAAGGCTTTGACCGTGTTCTTTCCGAGCCCGGTGATCTCAGCTACCTGCTTGAGCGTGTAAGTGCCAAGTGCCAACAGATCCCTGGTATACTGGTACAGTTCCACAGATATCTGATGGCCGTCTGCTTTGAACGGAACAGACTGCATATGGGAATGTCCGCATTTGCAGATGAGCTGCACGCGGTCAAAATGGATCGCACTGAGGCTTCCGCCAAAGCAAAGATGCCGGAGCGTAAGATCCCGGTGACCGTTGATGTGCATACGGCTTCCACACTTTGGACATCTGCGGTCAGCATCCGCCAGATCGAGCTTGCCGTTAAAGCACAACACTTCGCGGCCGGAAGCTGCCCGGTGTACGCTTGTGTCAGAATTATTAAAGCCTTCCAGCCGGGAGGGGATGCTTAAAAAAGTATATCTGTTTTCAGAGAATGCCAGTTGTCCATCGGACTCAGTATGTGTATAATTCATGTACGGGCCACCGCCTTGTTGAGTTTGTACACTTCTGCCAGGAAATACAGTCTCAACTATAGACGATGGTCCTTTTTCTATGCAACTGTTTTTGGCCCGGTTTAAGGGCCGGGGCGTCCTTACGCCCCTTGATTACCCTGCCGCTCCTGGATGGAGCAGTGTCAGGGGAAGAAGGCCTTTTATGCTCACGCCCTTTGGGCGGGAGGGATAAATGGCCGGATGACCTTGACACTGGTACAGCCAGGTGCTACCTGAAATTACCTGGGATACCACCTATCCCATAAGAAAAGTGATTGACCCATAAGAATACGAATGATTCAGATCCTTTGCAGAATGCGGATCATGCAAATAGACCGGACAATGCAACGAAATACTCGCCCGATGAAGATGAAGGTACGGATACTGTGTCCATGACAACAGAGGATGTGGAGATGGTAACAATCTATTCCATTGAACACGTATTCCCAGAAGAATGGGATGGTCATTTTGGCCTTCCGGAATGTCAGAGGAAAACCATGTACTTTGAACGGATCCAATATAAGGGAAATTGGGAGATATTGAGGCCATCTGTCCTCTTTGCAACAGTTGGAGATCTCGGGCAGGATATTCTTGGTGAGATCCAGTCAGAAGCAAGAAAAATGCTGGAAGAGATGGGGTGTGCTGTATGAGTACAATCGAAGCGAATGAAATGATGGAGCGGACAGCTGAGATCGAGAAGACTTTCAGCTATGACGGCTATCAGATCGTAAGGCGTGAGATGTTCGCGCATATGAGAGAACCGGCAGTTACGATCCGCAAAGACAGCATTACCTTCAATACAGCCTGCATTAATGGTATGGAGGATGCAGTATATATTCAGGTCATGATTAATCGGAAGGATCATCGCATGGCCATCCGCCAATGTGAAGAAAATGATAAAGACTCCCTCCGTTGGTGCATAGAAAAAGCTGATAAAAGAAAAACCAGAAAAATCACAAGTAAGGAATTCTCGCGCCGGATCTATCAGATGATGGACTGGAGTGATAAATGCCGTTACAAGATCCTTGGCCATAGGATCATACATGAAGGGAAAGTCCTGTATGTCTTTGAACTGGATGTCCAGGAAATCCTTTATGAACGCAAGAAAACAACAAAGGCAGAGGTTGCTGCCGGACAGACAGATTCAAGCCTGACACCGGAGCAGGTGACCGAAAGAAAGAAGGAAGAAGAAAAGATGTCAATGAAACCCTTCTATCCAGATGACTGGGAGGGTTCATTTGGTGTACCTGTCAAACAGCATGAGAACGTGACTTTGCGTGATGGGGATCTTTACCAATCAATAGAAGAATTCAGTGATGAGGAGGAAGTGACCTGAAATGGAAGAGAAAACCAGACCAGAAAAGCGACTGGGCCTGTCATTCAGTTTTCAGCGTGGCAGACTCTTGATCTATTATGCATCAATCCGGGAGCTGCAGGAGCCGGAGTATATTCGTTTCCTATTTAACTCCAGAGAAAAGAGACTGGCCATACAAGTATGTGAGCAGATCGATAGAGATGGGATCCGTGTGCCCCAAAAAGGAGAGACAGATAAGTTTCAGTTCGATATTACCAGCAGCCCGCTTCTTTCGGTGATCTATAAAGCATGCCACTGGGAATTTGACAAGAGCTACCTGGTGTACGGGGAGAGCTATCCTAGGAACCGATTGATTGATTATGATCTGAATACGGCAGTTGTTATAACGCAGGAGCAGTTTGTGGATCCGGAGGGATTAGAATAGCGGAAGAGGACTTTCTCCCATTTTTGGGAAAAAGTTCCCAGCTATTAGCTGATCTAATTATCGTTCATTCACTAGCATTATGTCTTGGTATAGTGTTTGAAACGTAGTTCATTTGTGATAGTATAAACTGGAATGCAAATGTCTATATTGCGAGTAATAAGTTGATATGTTCTCAATAGACCTTAAGGTATAGCGGTTTTTATAAAGGCGGTAATGTGTATTTATGAAACTGAGTGAACACTATAAAGAATATTCAAGAGATTTTAGCTACCTCGATGCAGAATTAAATGCGGATAATGCTGAAAAAATGTTTGACATCTGGAGTTCGAGATATTCGAGATTTTTGAAGAATGCTAGTGAAGAGAATAAAATGGAGATGATTTCCAGATCTATTCGTTCAAGACGTGAGTTAATGACATCAGCACTCCTATGGGCAGAAGCTAAGCATACAAGAGGTACAGGCTGTATATCAGCTTATTATTATTTGCGTTATTATTCATTATTTCACGCAATGTGGTCGGTATTGTTTTTGAATCCAGAATTAGACAGGAAAATTGTGGAAATCACCCATTCAAAGCTTAAGAATGTCTTTTGTAGTTATTATGCCCAATATGATTATTGTGTTTTTGATAAAGACTTGGCTGAGTTTATTGAATCAGTTAAAAACTATCGAGAAACATACTCTTATAATCGTCCTAATAATTTAATGCACATGCCAGAAAGTGAAAATAAACAAGAAAGGGTGTTATTGACTTGCTATCAGCTGACAAACCTGTTTACAAGCATGCTGAGAAGCAAATTACCATTCGTTGACATATCTATGGACAATCAGAAGACAATGATAAAAGAGTTTTCTTATTTCAATGGGCACAGATTAGAAGACGGGTCTTATGAATTTGATCCTTTCGAAGAAAATATACTTATTGAAAGTATAAGGGATGGTATGTGTGTCACTGAGCTGGAATGGGTTTTGGGACATGACTGGGATGAGTTAGGATATAATTCTGAATTGAATGAGTTCTTTGATGCAGCTGCAGTTGATAGAATCAAAAAGGAGGCTATCTCGTTTATCTATAAAGCAATTCCATTTGTTTAATGAGGTTTACTTCTATATAGATAGGACAGACCCAATAAGCAACAGCTAATAAAGCACGAATATTTGATTAAAGCATCTTGGAGATAATCCGAGGTGCTTTTTTGATGGCATAATCAGCGCTAGATTTATGCTGCAGATGGGGAAAAGAAAACAGAAGTGGAAAAGATAAATATTAAATAATTGTAAAGTTTTGTTCCTAACTTGACATTATCAGGCTTTCTTCACCAACCATGCATGGAGATGAGCTGAAGTATATTACAGAAGCCTATGAGACAAACTGGATGAGCACTGTAGGAGCAAATATAAACAGTGCAGAGGCGGAGATAGCGGCTAAGGTTGGATGCAAGTATGCACTTCGTGAAAAGGCAAAATATGATGTATATCTTGGCGCTGTTCCTCTAGATGGGAAAAACCGTAAAACAAGCGTATATCTAATATTGAAGAAAGGAAACGGTTGACTATTACTGGCTGGACGACACGATGACCGACATTCAGCTGGGCGAGAATGAAGTAACCATTCAATGGCGGGATGGGGATAAGAGCGTGGTGGAGATGGGCATCTCCGAAGAACGCTACTTCCCCACCCGCTATTCTGATTTTTACAACGATTACCTTGAGCGTGTGCGCAGGGGTGAAACTAAGAACAAGTACAAGCATCTGATGGGGCTGGATATGGTCAAGGGCTGGACAGCACCCAGCAGCGGAAAGACAAGGATCATCAGGAGAACAGCAACGGCGGCAGCATCAGTCTAAAAGGAGAAGAGCATGAAACTTGGAATACCGACGGTGGTGGATCGTGTGATCCAGCAGGCGATTGCACAGGAACTCACGCCAATATACGAGAAGCAGTTCTCGGATAACAGCTTCGGGTTTCGGCCGGGGAGAGGATGCCATGACGCCCTGAGGAAGTGCCTCAGGCTGGCGGACGAAGGCTATGTGTATGTAGTAAGTATGGATTTAGCATCATATTTTGATACAGTGAACCACAGCAAGCTCATAGAGGTGCTGTCGCGGACTATCAAGGACGGGCGCATCATATCGCTGATACACAAATACCTGAATGCCGGAGTCATGGAAGACGGCGGATTCCACGCAACAGAAGAGGGAGTGCCCCAGGGCGGACCACTGAGTCCATTACTCGGGAATGTAATGTTAAACGAGCTGGATAAAGAACTGGAACGCCGCGGGCACAAGTTCGTCAGGTACGCGGATGATTGCATGATCTTCTGCAAATCCCGCGAACTGACGATGAAATATGTTTCTATTGAAAAATACTATATTATGTGATAGAATATATTTGCCTTGCAAGATGTTGTAGGGGATGAGAATTGTTGTCAACAGTTCGCCAATCAGCTCCAACAAGAGAGATTGGAACAAACTGTCTGAGACGCAGACCAGAGCGGTCAGCACGAAGACAGCGACGTATAGGAACATGACAAAGTTCTCCTGCTTGATTATACATGAATTAAGCATTGCATAACTGGATAGCTGGTACTCATACGGCAGAGAAGTCTTCACCGTTGATGCCACGATTATTTGTATACCCATCGGCTAAGGAATGCTATCCTCCGTGCCGATGGGTATTGCAATATAAGGGAGAAAGAATAATCGACGAATGGGTTTTACGTCAGGAAACAGTTGATAAAAGCAGGAAATATTACGCACATTTTGACACCAGAACAGATATAAAGAAGGCCGCAAACCTGGTAACTGATGCGGAGTGGGTTTCACACCATGGCTTTTATCCGCTTATCCATTATAAGAAAGACTGTTCGAAATATAGCAGTAAGGGAAGAAAACAAAAGGAGCGGGACATCTGTTATGCGGCACATTTGGATCGGTGCATTCTGCAGTATTACTGCCATTTGATGAATGAGCGATACAATACGCGGATCAGAAACCTTGGAATAGAAGATGTCCCCGTTGCATACAGATCGGATCTGGGAAAGAATAACATTCATCTTGCCAAGCATGCCTTTGATTATATCAAAGCCAGTCCCAATGCGTATGTGATGATAGGTGATTTCACCGGATTCTTCGATAACCTGGATCACCAGTATCTGAAGCAGCAATGGTGTAACCTGCTTGGTGTGGATCAGCTTCCACCGGATCATTATAGAATCTTCAAAAACATAACCAGATACAGCACCTGGGAACTGGATGACCTTTTGGAATTGAATGGATTGCCAATGACAAGGGTAGGAAGAAAAAAGCTGAATTCTCAATACACTGTTCTGACTAAGGAGCAGTACAAGAAATACCGATCACATATAAAAAAACACAAGGATTCTTTCGGCATTCCCCAGGGCTCACCGATCAGTGCATTACTTGCGAATGTCTATATGATGGATGTGGACCGGAAAATCAAAGATATAGTAGAACAATGTGCAGGACTTTACATGAGATACAGCGATGATTTTATAGTAGTTATTCCACTGGATGAAGCAGCTGCGAGAACAGCGATTTTCTCTATCAACCATATAATTGAGAAGACACCAGGGTTGACATTGGAACCGCAAAAAACACAGATTTACAAAACAGATCTTCCTTACATAGAAAATATTGGTGGAACTATCCTCGAGAATGCGGATGGTTCAAAGAACGTCATCAATTTCCTTGGCTTCACATTCAACGGTGTCACAACTACTTTGAGGTCCAAGACGGTAAGCAAGTACTATTATCGAATGTACCGTAAGGCGCATGCCATAGCAGAAAATCCAGATCAGAAGGGAAAGAAGTATCTTTATAAAAAGTACTCTGAAAGAGGAGCAAAGCCCAACGGGAAAGATAAAGGAAATTTCTTTACGTATGTTCACAGAGCAGAGCATGTTTTCGGGGATACTGAAGAAATACAAAAACCGGTAAAAAATCATATGGCAAAAATCAGACGTGCATTGAAAAAACCGCAGAATTGAAATATGTGCATTCTGCGAAGCCCAGCGGACTCCGATGCGTTTCGGAGCAGACGCTATGCGGAACATAACGGACGCCTCGAAACGCCTGATCAGATCATCATGTTCCAGAACACATGGAATGAGAAACAGGATCACCGTGAGAAAATTTATTTTTCCTATGACTCCACGAACAAGAACTGCCAGGCAGGCGATCTGGAATGCGTAGAATTCGGGCATCCGAAGCAGGATAACGGAAAGCCGGTGTTTAATTATTCCGTTGCGTATAATAACACCAACAGTGTTCCGCTCTTTTATGAAGAGTATCCGGGCAGTATTACAGATGTGTCGCAGCTGCAGATCATGCTTGAGAAAGCCAAAGGCTATGGCTACCACGAGATCGGGTTCATCCTCGACAGGGGATACTTCAGCAGAGAGAACATCCGATACATGGATAAGAACAGTTTCGATTTCATCATTATGATGAAGGGAATGAAGTCTCTGGCCCATGAGATCGTGACCGCGAACAAGGGCAGGTTCGAGGATGATTATTCAAAGAACATCCGGGGCTATAACGTCTATGGCACGACAGTCCACCAGAAGCTGTTTCCGTCAGATGAGAATGACAGATACTTCCACATCTATTACAGTGACAGCAGGAAGGCTTCTGAGAAGGGTGAACTGACAGCAAAGATTGCCAGGCTCGCAAAGTACTTTAAGAAGCATCAGAACCAGTCCGTTCATTTTGAACGAACCCTGGAGCACTACTTTGATTTGATCTACTGGCACGAAGGCCAGAAGGACGAGAAGTTTCTGTATGCCCAGGAGAGGACTGATGTTATTAACAGGGAGATCAGTTTTTGCGGATACTTCGTTATCATCACATCGGCTGAGATGACTGCCTCGAAGACGCTGGAGTTCTACAAGAGCCGGGATGTTTCGGAAAAGCTGTTCCGTGCGGACAAATGCTTCCTCGGCAACAGGACAATGCGGGCACATATGAATGATACAGAGAATGCACGGATATTTGTTGAGTTTGTGGCATTGATCGTAAGAAACCGCATTTATCATCAACTAATTGAGCAGGAAAAACAAAGCAATAAAAAGAAAAACTACATGACTGTTCCTGCTGCAATCCGGGAGCTGGAGAAGATCTTGATCATCCAGCAGCCGGATCACAGATACTGGCTGAACTATGCGGTTACCGCGACCCAGAAAGAGATCCTGAAAGCATTCGGGATCAATGAAGTCAACATTAAAAAGTGGGACAATGAGATCAGCGATAAACTGTCTGATGAGATGAAGGAGGCAGTGTGATGGCAAGAACAAGGCGTTCTCTTGATGAACGGATTGAGGAACAAGAGCAGGTTGTCAGCAAAGCCAAGGAGCACTACGAGGCTGAGTTAAACAAGCTGGAGCAGCTGATGCAGAAGCGGAACGAACAGAAAAAGAAGGAGCTTTTGAAAGCCGTCGAAGAAAGTGATAAAAGCATCGACGAGATCATCGAACTGATCCGACAGGCTGGCGCTTCGGACGGCGATGAAGATATCGAGAGTTAATTTTCAGGAAAATCACATTAAAAGAACATGAGATTGTCTTTGCTTTCAGCATTGGGTACTTTGTATAATCAACACAAATCAATAATGGGATAA
Source organism: Chordicoccus furentiruminis (assembly GCF_019355395.1). Lineage (GTDB taxonomy): Bacteria > Bacillota > Clostridia > Lachnospirales > Lachnospiraceae > Chordicoccus > Chordicoccus furentiruminis. The sequence goes on along the minus strand of NZ_CP048829.1, from coordinate 540,681 downwards.
TTTGTGAATAATATAGATTCACGTTCGTTGTTTTGTTATAATATCAATGATTAGGTATTGGAAAGGTTGACCTAACAATGTAATCGGAAAGGCGGTGAGATGTGTGAATGATGCTACAAGAGCATATATCAATAAAGTAGCTGATGCAGTTCGTTCTACATTTGACGTAGCCATCCCAATCGACAATATTGATAGTTTAGTAAATAAATTAGGCGGCAGTATTGTTGAACAACCCGGTCTTGATCAGCTCTATGATGGGACAATCAAAAAAGTAGGGGATAATTCCTTTGAAATAGCAATATCTCCTTATCAGGGCGACGAAAGAAGAAACTTTACAATTGCACATGAGTTGGGGCATTTGTTCCTACATATGGGATATTTGATCAGTAAAGGTACATGGGATCAACAGAGCAATAGTCATCAATTTACTCGTTTTGGTGCTAATGAGCAGGAGTATCAAGCTAATGAGTTTGCTGCAGCATTACTAATGCCACAAAAAGAATTTAAAGAAAAAATAGAGGAGTATTCTAGTGGAAATTTTGTGAATATGGCTCAAGTGGCAAACTATTTTCATGTATCTATCTCTGCGGCAACTAATCATGGTAGATTTCTCGGGTATCTTCAATGAGCGATGATTTCGATAACGATAGCGGGTTTGCGCATGCCCCTGATCCACAAAAAAAGAATGCCAATTCTTCTAAAAAACATAAAGGACGGAGAAGAATAGTACAGCGCAACGGATGGAAGTGTACATACGTCAATGGCAGACTTATAAAAAGGGAACCGGTTAATGACAAAGACTGCAAAGAAACAGCTGTTGCAAATCGGAAGGCCTCAAAGAAAGCTAAAACGATCATAGAGGAGCACTTACAAACCCCTGTTAATAAAATAAATACATCTGTATCGGCCGACAAGATTTCTGCCCTTGTTCGCGAATTTGCAGATATAAAGGTGCCAGAAGAGGTTAAAACTGCTCGGAATGAAGAGGCATCTCAGAACAAAGTAAAAACAGATCAAAAGATAGAAAAATCAGAAGAGCAGGAAAAATCATCATGTGCATCTTTTGGCGAGAATGAAACTTCATATTTGTGCTTGTTTTATTCTTTTGATATAGTCAATTCAACCGCTTATAAGTCCGTGACAATATGGTGGCCTGTGATCATTATGGAATTAATTCAGACGATAAGAAAGAGGGTCACAGGCAATCAGGAATTAGCAAACAGCCAAATGTGGAGAGTCATAGGTGATGAAGTCATTTTCGTTCTGCCAATACAGAATAAGACGATGCTAGTATCATCTATTGACTCTATTTTTAAATTACTTCAAGAGATGGTACGTTCTTTAAAAAACGGAAATTTCATTGAAAACATAGATAACCAGCAAGCTAAGAAGGATACGGCCTTGTTGAAAGATCAAACACAAATGCTTTCCTTAAAGTGTGCGGCCTGGATCGCGGCAGTTTCAGATAGTCATAATCAGGCTAATTATTATAATAATATTTCATTCGACTATCCAGGTACATCGCAAAGTCCTGAAATGCATGAGTTTTTAGGAAGGGACATAGATGTTGGCTTTCGTGTAAAACAGGAGACAATGGATCGAAGGCTTGCGCTTAGTTTTGAACTTGCTTATTTGTTAAAGGATATAAGACGAAATTGCCTATATATTATAGATTATGTTCGGCTGAAAGGTGTTTGGGAAAATTCATTATATCCTGTCGTTTGGTACTATAATGAAGAAATAATACGATCTATCTATGAGAGTACTGATAATTATCATAAATATAACAAAAGCGAATACAGCTTTGCTAATAGCTTTAGATATGATGAAACAGAAGGCAATGACCTGGTTATAAATTACTTTGCACGTGGGAAAATGCCACGAAAAAAGAAAAATGGTAGTAAAGGTTCTCAATCTCCAAGGACTCAAATTGAAAAAGACGGAGTTTTACTTCCTAGCGGAATGTTCAGTGTGGACAAAGCCTTTGATAAAATAGCCAGAGACAGAAACCTTAGTTTCAAGATGGATTACTTGAAAGAACTGTTTACTGATAAGGTACTTATAGCTACGAGTATTAAAAAGCCGCTAGAGTTGCATCTTGCGGTTGTTTGTTATGATCCGGAAACTCATAAAGTAATGATTGCACGCAGGAGTGAAAATCACTCATTGAATCCGAGAAAATGGGATTTTGGTTGTGCAAAAGCTTTGAGTAGAGAAAACATAATAGACACAGTGAATGATTATTACCTTCACACATTTGGGTTACACATTGAACTTGTATTGGACAAAACTCGTAATGAAAGGCAACCGCAACCCTTAGCTATATATGAGATAAAAAAACATGGTCACATAAAAAAAGGACTTATCTTGATGGCAGTGGTCAAAAATAAAACGGAATTTCATGATTCAAGTATATACGAGGAGACAAAGTGGGTTAATTATGAGGAGTCTAAACAAATAAAAGAAGATGATGCTGTAATTGATTTTCATAATACCATTAAAAGAGTATTTTCATATGAAGATCGTCTTTTAAAAGATAATATGAATTGATTTAGTTATGAAATTATATGATTTTTTAGATAAACAATTGGATAAGGTGATTGGCTGGCTTAATTATGCTGAGGCAAAGCTTGCAGCTATTATAGCATTGAATATTGCGATATTCGCTGCCGTTACATCTATAGAAAGTTTGAATCTCCTGTTAAAGATTGCCGTTGATTTTTTTATAGGAGTTTCTTTTGTTATAGGACTAATTGGCTTGTTTCCGAAATCAAAGACTTCAAAATTTGAATATCAATCGCCTAATAAAAACTTATTATTCTACAAGTATATTGCCTGCATGTCGGATGGAAATGAATATATTAATAAAATACAGAAATCATATAATTTTGAGAGTGCTGATATAAACCATATGATTAAAGGAGAGAAGTATTCACAAATTGAACTTGATTGTGCGACAGAGATTGTAGAAAATAGTAAGATTATTGTTAGGAAGAATAGACTTTTTTCTGCTACTGTCGTCCTTGATATTATTTCCTTGGTGATTTTTTGCATTGGCGTTTTTGTTTCTTATAAATTAGGAAAATGTCCTTGTGCGCAATGATTATCGAGCCTTTTTATGCTGGGACCGCTGACCAGATGAAGGAATATACGCAGTAACAACCACACCAGAAGAGGAGGAGACAACCACATCATTGATCTTCATACTCCGTCTAATCATCTTCTCCTTCTTCATCATCCTCGGCTTTCGTATCTCCTTACGCAGTAAAAATTTACGCGCGGTCATCTCGGTGATCTATGGAACTGTTCTTCTTTATTACACTTTCCTGATCCGTGTCCGTTTCAGCGTGGATGTAAGCGCCAGTGACTACGGACACGCAGTAAACACAACGAAAAGTGTGGCGGAGCAGATCTGGAGCATTTTAAAAGCCATCTTCGGTATGGATGCTTCCGGGCACTTAGCAGGTGTGTATTGGGAGGCAGCTATTTTGAATGTGCTCCTGTTCGTGCCGCTTGGGTATCTTGTGTATCTTCATTTTTTATGTGGAGATGGAGATATTGCTTCATCGGAAGAAGGGAAAGCAGGGGAGGCTGTGAGCACAGGCGTAGATAAGGATGTGAAGGACGAAGAACCCTGCGTGGAATCGGTCAGAAGCGTCGAAAAGAAAGGCATCACAACAATCCTGATCTGCATCGCTGTCAGTATTTGCATCGAACTTCTACAGGGAATAACGGGTTTGGGTATGACCGATATAAATGATGTTATTGCAAACACGGTAGGTGGAAGCGTGGGAGTCGGGATGGTGTGGTTTTATTGTCAACGGTTGAGGAGAAGCCGAGTGTGATCATCACACGTCTCCCTCGCGAACGGGAAAGAGAAATTTTGCTTGTGTGACATGAAAGTGTGATAAGAAAAATGAACAGAAATGAAGACTTCATTGATCACATCTGTGATCTTTATGGCGATTATTATGATGACACAGAAGAGGACTCTTCGATCGGAGGAGCAAACTGGACACCGGGACAAAGGGCAGAACATAAGTCGCTGCGTGTGTTTCAGGAGGAACTGGAAGATTAGGGAATAAAAATGTCCACGGCGAAGATAAGAAAGATTCTGATCACAGGCGGCCGGTATAGTACTGCTTTATCTCGTTCGATTGAAGAACTGATGGAGGAGTATAAAGGTCTGCCGGATGTGGAAAGCAGGGTCGCCGAAGAACTGGGAGTCAAGCCATCGACTGTGCGGACCTACGTTCCTTATATGGATGGAGGACAGCATCGGCTCATGTATGATTTCCTTGTGAGGAAGTGGCAGTGCTACGAACACCGGCAACCTTTTATCGGTCCAGTACTGATTCTCACAGGTGCAGACAATTGTGACGTTCTTTGGACAGCCTTCGGATGGGAGAGCAGCGGCTATCCTTTCCGGTCTCTTTGTGACCATGTAGAAATGGCAGTCTGATCTTTCCCTTATCATCGCCCATGCATCGGGTCTCCATTCATCGGCATCTTTGTGGAAGAAATCTAATGTGAAGCAGGTGTAGACAGTCGATCCCCTCGGGACTTTATAATTCTTGTGCCGATCCTTCTGAACTGGCATCCGGAAACTCTTCGTCTTATGGACGAGGGTAGAGTCTATGCCGTATTTCGAGTCCCTTCTGAACATGTAGCAATTCTTACATCCCGGTGACACCTTTGTGCATACATGCCATGGATTCCAGATCGTTGTGTTTTCCGACATACGGCATCACCTCCTCGTGAGATTACTTTTTAACAGGAAAAAGTTACCCTTATTCCTTTCGGTATTTCTTCGGCGTGAATTTTTCTCGAGCCCGTCGTTTATTACTTGTAAACGCCAGCATCATTGCTGTGCGAACACGCTCATCTTTCTCGTTTTTGACATCCGGTTCCTCAAAGAATCGTTTGGCATCACGCATTCCATGATATCCAAATTCCGATCGTATCTGTGAAATAAATTCTTCATCAGTCATGGTCTAATCCTTTCAATAATTGCCAACGACTCGGTGTCCTTGTTTCGTTCGTCTCACTAACACATAACAAACCATCTACCGATTTTTGATGGAAATAGCGGATCGGCCTTCTGAAAGAACAGATGCTTTTCCTGTCCGCCGATTACAACGGTATAACAGTCTCCGGGCAGGTCTTTCCCGATCTGAGATGCCGCCGGACGATAATCACGAATGCTGTCGATTTTATAAACTTTCCCGTTTTTCCAGATCAAGGCAGTCGGCATCATTGCTCCGGTTTCATCGAAGCTGGAATCGACTTTCACATAAATGCGTTTGTTTGCCATCGCAATGCCTCCCTTAATTGTCCATATGGTGTCTCTTGTTGAAATTCCGAAGATCCTTAGAATGCACGTTCTCAAGTTCTGAATATAAGCTTTCGTCCATGATGTCTGCCGGATTAACGATTCCGAGAACTTGACCAATGATGGCAACATGATCGTCTTCGCTTTTGTGAAGGACGTACTGCGGATTGGGATTGAATGAGACGCAGACATCTCCCTGCTTCCGCTTAATCAACTGACCGTCATTGGACTGGCAGATAACGTCACAACCATCAGGAACGTCATTCGTGTATTTCACATAGACCATATCGCCATCCTGATAGCGGGGTTCCATACTGTGGCCATCAACGGTAATCACAGCGTCCGCATTCCTGTATCGTGGATTGGTGCGGATGAAACAATAATCAACAGGAATATCACCGTAAGCGCAGCCAGTACCAGCGGCAGCCTTCGTAACCGAGTGTTCGAAGAAAGAAACGTCCTGTTCAAGCATACGGTCTCTTTCGTCCGCCTGCTGACGGGTCATGGACTCGGCGATATTTACCAGCATAAGCTTGTAGTTGTCAGATAGGCTTTCGTAGCTGTTATGCAATCGTCTTTCCAATGGATCGGGAATAGAAGAAGGTTCCCCGCCCTCATAGATCCCGGATAATTCCTGAATTGGCATATGGAGAATAAGGCACAGCTCCATGGTTTTTTCGAGACTTGGCATCTGTACGTCGTTCTCCCAAGCGAAGATGGTATTTTTATGAGTATTCATCTTATTGGCCAGCTGAGCTTGTGTAAGTCCAGCGGCTTTCCTATATTTCTTTAAGACCTGGCCAATGGAGTGACTGGCACCGTCCTGTCTCTCGTTGTGAATATCGTTTCCCTTCTTAAAAACTTCATCTGATCTTAAATCCATAACTGTTCTCCATTTTCCGACCTTTCTTTTTTGTTCTGCCTGCGTTTACGTAGGGATTTTAATGTTTCTGGAAGAGGAAATTGCCAGCAGACAGACTTGAACTTGTCAATTTTTTTGAATATTGTTTTTTCGGGAGGAAGCGCTTGCAAAATTGTTTCGCGTACATGCACCTCCAGGTTTGCAGCAGAAAAAATAATACTATCCATTCAATGACGGAGATTATGAGAATTTGCGGGTATTTTCAATAAACGATAGAAGTAGTCAGGCTTCTTTGATACAATGAATTCATATCGAAAGAAATCGCTGTCTTTTTGCAGTTCTGGAACAATATTGATTAGATGATTACAGTGTGGTGCAGGCGCCTGCTTTAAAATCAAGAAAATCTTTATCATACCGCTATGGGGGTGTCCATGGAACTGATCTGCTTTGAACACGTATATAAGACCTATGGGCAGGGAGAGGGCGAGGTTCATGCCCTTGATGATGTATCTTTTTCGGTGAAGGAGGGGGAGTTCTGTGTCCTTCTGGGTGCCTCCGGCGCCGGCAAGACGACACTGCTGAATCTGCTGGGAGGCATGGATCGGGCAAGCGCCGGAACCATTCTTTTTGACGGGAGAGAAGTCTCCGCCATGAAGGAGAGGGAACTTGTGAATTATCGGCGCAGAGATGTGGGCTTTGTCTTTCAGTTCTACAACCTGATCCCCAGCCTGACGGCTCTTGAGAATGTGGAGATTGCGGCGATGCTCTGCGATCATCCGATCCCGGCAGAACAAGCTATGGATATGGTCGGCCTTTCCAAGCGGATGGGGAACTTTCCTTCCCAGCTATACGGAGGGGAACAGCAGCGGGTTGCGATTGCCAGGGCTCTCGCCAAGAATCCGAGGATGCTTCTGTGTGATGAGCCCACAGGTGCGCTGGATTTTGTGACCGGTAAGGCGGTGCTGAAGATGCTCTATGATCTTGGCAGGGAGAACGGGACTACCGTGCTTATGATCACCCATAACTCTGCGATTGCCCAGATGGCAGACCGGATTCTCCGGATTCAGTCGGGGCGGATTGTGGCGGATGGAGTGAATGAGCACCCGAAGAAAGCAGAGGAACTGGAATGGTGAGACAGGGCAAGACAGCAGGGAAACTGGCGCGTCGCAGCATTCTTACTCAGAAGAAGAGGTACTTTGCGATTCTTTTGATTGTGCTGCTGTCCGTAGGTTTTCTGTCGGGGCTCAAGGTGACGAAGGAGCAGATGTGGGATGCGGCAGGCCGGTACCTGGCGGCTGAGAACATGTATGATTACAGAATCTATTCCACCCTTGGTTTTTCCGAAGACGACATCAAAGAACTGGGAAAGGTTTCCGGTATCTATGATGCGGAAGGGGAGAAGACGGCGGATGTGATTTTTGACTTTGCGGGGACAGGAAAGGATTATCAGGTTCTGTCTCTTCCGGAGAGAATCAACATCCCGAGTCTGTATGCGGGACGTCTGCCCGAAAAGGATACCGAATGTCTGGCGGATCACCGCGCCTTCTCGGAGAGTGATATCGGAAAAACCATAACGGTTTCTGCGGACAATGATGCGGACACAAGGGATCTACTCGCAAATGAAGAGTATACAATCGTCGGTCTGGTCAATTCGCCGCTGTTTCTCTCCTCCGACAGAGGGAGTGCTTCCGGCGGTACGGGAGAGCGCAGGGGCTATCTCTATCTGCCTGCGGATAATTTTACTTCCGATTATTATACCGGGGCAGATCTGGTGCTGAATCCTGACAGTGCAGAGAAGGCGCCGGATGGAATTTTCGGGGAGGAATATGAGGATCTGGTAGAAAAATATCAGGACAAGGTAGAGAAGGAGGCAAAGGCTCTTTCGCAGATCCGGTACGAGAGCATACTTTCCAGGATCAAGGAAGCGGCGGCAGCAGCGGCACAAGGGGCATCACCCCAGGCATCCGTCTCCGGTTTAGCGGTGTCTGAAGAGGCGGCAGGGAAGGAATCCGCTGCATCCGCTGAAGAGATGGCGGCGTCTGAGGATGTCGGAAGTGCCGTTGAGGAGCCGAAGGTATATGTGCTCACTCGTGATGAAAACGCGGGATACAGGAGCTTTGAGAACGACACCTCGATCATTCACTCGATCGCGAATATCTTTCCGCTTTTTTTTAGGGTCAATCACTTTTCTTATGGGATAGGTGGTATCCCAGGTAATTTCAGGTAGCACCTGGCTGTACCAGTGTCAAGGTCATCCGGCCATTTATCCCTCCCGCCCAAAGGGCGTGAGCATAAAAGGCCTTCTTCCCCTGACACTGCTCCATCCAGGAGCGGCAGGGTAATCAAGGGGCGTAAGGACGCCCCGGCCCTTAAACCGGGCCAAAAACAGTTGCATAGAAAAAGGACCATCGTCTATAGTTGAGACTGTATTTCCTGGCAGAAGTGTACAAACTCAACAAGGCGGTGGCCCGTACATGAATTATACACATACTGAGTCCGATGGACAACTGGCATTCTCTGAAAACAGATATACTTTTTTAAGCATCCCCTCCCGGCTGGAAGGCTTTAATAATTCTGACACAAGCGTACACCGGGCAGCTTCCGGCCGCGAAGTGTTGTGCTTTAACGGCAAGCTCGATCTGGCGGATGCTGACCGCAGATGTCCAAAGTGTGGAAGCCGTATGCACATCAACGGTCACCGGGATCTTACGCTCCGGCATCTTTGCTTTGGCGGAAGCCTCAGTGCGATCCATTTTGACCGCGTGCAGCTCATCTGCAAATGCGGACATTCCCATATGCAGTCTGTTCCGTTCAAAGCAGACGGCCATCAGATATCTGTGGAACTGTACCAGTATACCAGGGATCTGTTGGCACTTGGCACTTACACGCTCAAGCAGGTAGCTGAGATCACCGGGCTCGGAAAGAACACGGTCAAAGCCTTAGACCTTAAGCGCCTGAAGGAGCTCTATACCATCGACGGCACGAAACTGATCAGACCGGAGCAGCCGGCAAAAATGCTTGCCATTGATGAGTTCAAGCTCCACAACGGCCACCGCTATGCCACCCACATCATAGATCTTGATACCGGCCATATCCTCTGGATCTCCCATGGGAAGAAAAAGCAGGTGGTCTATGACTTCATCGACCATGTCGGCCTGGAATGGATGGACTCTGTCGAGGCCGTCGCCTGCGACATGAACTCCGATTTCCAGGAGGCTTTTGAGGAAAAATGCCCCTGGATACAGCCGGTGTTCGATTACTTCCACATCGTAAAGAACTTCAACGACAAGGTGGTCAGTGAAGTCCGCAAGGACGAGCAGCGCCGCCTGTATGAGGAAGGCCTTATGGAGGAGGCAAGGGCTTTAAAAAAGACCCGTTACATCCTGATGTCAAGTCGATCAACGCTTCAGGCGAAAGATGCGCAAGCCAGGACAGGTGAGCCGATCAGCCGGTCCGGTTCCATCTTTCCCAAGGAAGAGTACGTCCGGAAAGAGGGTTATGAAGCAAGATATGACGAACTTCTCAGTCAGAACAAGCTTCTGTTCACGCTTGATCTGATTAAGGAGCGTCTGTCTCTTTCCTACACCCGCACTGATGAAGCCCGTATGGCGGATGACATCACCTGGATCATGGATACCTGCAGTGCATCCGGAAACAGTCATCTTCAGTGGTTCGGAAGACTCCTTGGAAACCACTTTGAGGGCATCATAGCCCATGCAACTTATAAAATCTCCTCTGGCAAGATGGAGGGCATCAACAACAAGATCAAAGTCTTACGGCGACAGGCCTACGGACTTCCGGATGACGATTATTTCTTCCTCAGGCTGTTTGACGCCAGCAGGAAGGGTTATATTCGCAACCCCTTATCCCATAAGATTTGTGATTGAAGCTTTTTTTATCGTGATTGCACTTCTGGTATGCGTGACGACCATGCTCCGGATGGTGGAGGAGGAACGCGGCCAGATCGGAACGCTCAAGGCTCTCGGCTACTCGGAAACTGCTATTATGGGCAAGTACCTGCGGTATGCGTTGAGCGCTGCAATTCTCGGATGGGCGGGAGGCTTTTTCGTCGGGACTTATTTCCTGCCACGGGGATTCTGGGCGGCGTATTCCACACTTTACGACTTTATCGGGCTCCGGTATATATTTGACGAAAAACTGGCCGTTGTGACGCTTCTTGTCACGGCTCTTTCCATTGGCCTCGGAACCCTGGCAGCCTGCGCGCGGGTGTTGCGGGAGACTCCGGCATCTCTGATTCGTCCGAAGTCGGCGAAGCCCGGAAGGCGGATCCTTCTTGAGTACTGCACTCCGGTCTGGAAGAGGCTGTCCTTTCTCCGAAAGGCGACGCTTCGGAATATGCTTCGGTATAAGATCCGGATGCTTATGATGCTGGCGGGTATCGGCTGTTCCGGTGCGTTGGTGGTTACGGCGTTTGGCGTCCGTGATTCCATGGCGCATATTGGAAGTCAGCAGTACGACGGTGTGCAGATCTATCAGCTTGAGTGTACGATTGACACGGACCAGATGTCTTTGGCGGACATTGTGAAGGCGGTAAGGGAAGAGGAGGGCATCACAAAGGTTCTGCCTTCCTTCAGCAAGGTACTGGATGTTTCTTCCAAAGAGGTAACTGTTCAGAACCCCCTGCACTGACATAGTTTTGCATAATAGTGACACGTAACATTTGATATTTTTCCTTAATAGTGATACAATATAATAAAAGTAACACTATTAAGGAGACAGATTCATGGCAATCGTAAAGGTTCATAATAAAGCTCGCAATATAACCACAATCATTTAGGTTTTTACCGATATGTTGCCGGATTCCTTATGAATCCGTTACCGTGATCTTCGGTTCAAAACCAAGCTGCTTCAGCATCTGGAGATCCCGTTTTCTGGCGTTTTTGAGATTCCAGTTGCTGCCCCGCCGTTCCATTTTCATGCATCTTGCCATCAGCAGGATATCATGTACGGAAATGGCGTTGTTGTCGAGTTTCTTTACCGCAGCGATCATTTTTTGATGGATCTGCCCGGTGATAAGCATCAGGAACGCGAAGCCCTGTTCTTTATAGTAGTCCGAAATCATAAGGTCATTAAAGTCTGCCTTGTTCTTCATGTACTGGTAAAGCGTTTCAATGCCCCAGCGCTTTTTATACCCGCTGAACACTTCTTCTGGGGATTTGGCGCAGTTGCTCTGCAGGACATACACACCGAATGTTTCCTTGTTTTGCTCAAACTTCTCCCGCGTATATCCGGAACGCCCAAGCTCCATGCAGTGTTGGTAGTTATAACGGCATTTTTCGTTTTCATCGATGTCACGGAAGACATAAACATAGGTGTTATCCGATACCCTCCGGGACATATATTCGATCCTGGCATGCTTCTTGCCGGATCGGAAGTAGAAACTGTCTGTATATTGGATATCTTTCATGGCATTCCGGAAGATATCTGTATTGGAAGGAACCGGAATGATGTAAGTGTTGTCGTTCGCCGAAAGAATCTTCAGGTTTTTAGTGCTATAGAACCCCCGGTCCACGACAAACAGGATCCCGGAGAACGCAAGCAGGTCGGCGATGTCTTCCATCGTGGATTTATCGTTGCATGCCCCGCGATACATACGCGCAAAAAGCGGCACACCTGTGTTGATATCGTATCCCATGAGAAGGTTCACCTGGTCTTCTTTAAGGCTGTTGAATTTATACCCTGCTTCTCCCAGATCATGATCGTCGGAGCAGCATCGGATGGCATGGCCATCAATAGCAACCGCAGAAGAAGATTTCAGGATTGTTGCGTTTTCATAGTTAACGACCCTCGTTGTACGGCGGCCGAGATCATCAAGCAGGTTTCCCAGAGCAGTTTTCCCCATTTTGAAAGGGAGAGACGCATATTCCTGCGACAGCCAGCTCTGTTCGTAATAAGCCTGTACCTGGTCAAGATGGACAAACCCGTTTGCATACAGGATGCAGGCATACGCAAAGATCTGGGAAGCGCGGTCTTGCGGGAAACAGCTTTCCAATGCAGCGCGGATATCCCTGGCGACTTCACCGATCAGGGCATACTGTCCGTACTCAAGAACGGTGATCTCATCCCGGGACTCATCGCCGGTATACAGCTGGTAGTTCCTGTTCGGAATAAACCCGGTGCCGGGAACAATGGTGCCTATGCTTTTTCCGGTCTTTTTACCCCATCTTCCACTGGGAAGGCGCATGGACTGGTACATATATACGTAATAATGTCCGCTAATGAGCTTGATCTCCGTACAAGGACCGGGACGGTACTGCTTTATCTCCTCAGGAATTCTTGTTTCAGCCATGGTATCACTCCTTGTTCATATCGGTAATATCTCTAAGAATATGATGCCATAAACAGGTTGAAATAGTAACTGAAAAATGCCGATTTTACCTGATTTTATGCAGGTTTCAAGGTGCTCATTTTATCTACAGAAGATCTCGTATCGGTAGATCATATCGGTAAATACATCAATGATTATGTTTAAATATCGGTCCGATGAAAGAAACTTCCTATACCTGATGCAGGCCATTGTAACAATGACTTGTGGAAGGTGATATTGTGTTCTTTGGAGACAAATGGTATACTATTATTAAAAACGAATACATAGCATGAAATGCAGATGGCAAAATTGGAAAATTAGTGCAATCATGTGACTGGAGAAACAACAAGAAGAACAGCCATGTTTCAAGAGGAAAATGAAATGTAAATGGTCGTCAATATCAATGACTGTCAGAAATTTACGCAAGATCAGAGGGGACGAAGAAACAGAAGATGGATACAGGAGAAGCGAAAAATAAAAAGCCAGGCATGAGTTTGAAAGAAAAAGCTTATGATTATTTGGTCAATGAAATTCTAGGGGGCAAATTAAAGCCCGGTGATCGTATTTCGGAGGCAAAATTAGCGAAAGAATTCGGGATCAGCCGGACACCTGTGAGAGCTGCAATGCAGGAATTAGCGAACGGAGGTATTCTCGAAAGCCGGATTAACTGCAATACAACGGTGGCGCAGTGGAATGATGAGAAGATACTGCAACTGGAGATCGTAAGAACGGATTTGGAGAATCTTGCGGCAAAGCTTGCGATTATTTATGGGAGCAATAATGATTTCCGGGAGATGCACATTCACAGCGAGGCTTGCTATAAGGCCAGTCTGAACAACGATATCTGTACACTTTTGAAAGAAGATGTTGCATTTCATATGGAGATTGCGCGGATTGCCAAAAACGACCAGATCTATAAATTCATGGATGAAATTCACAAGCAGAACCGTTTTTTGCTGTGTTGGAGAAAGGACTTTTTAATTCCGGGCGACAAACAGTACCGGCAGCATGAAGAAATTATCGAGTCTTTTGTGGCGCGTGACGAGAATCGCGTGCTTCGTCTGCTGACTCACCATAACCGGCATTCGTTCAAAGTGAACGATGATATGGACTATTTTACGAAAGAATTCTTTTTGAGAGGCGTCCCGCTTGAAGAAGAGTGAATGGAGTCAGTTCCGATTTTGCTGATCATGTGAATGAATGCAGGCATCAGACGCAAAAGAGCCAGAAGAGGTTAAATTAGCTAGCTCTTCTGGCTCTTTTGCTTTTCTTTTAGAAAAAACAGCGAAAAAAAAGACCATTAAAGAATACTGATCTTTGTATTATGAATTCCATGTGGAAATGTGCACAATTCTTGCCTATCAACTGTGTACATAACGACGGAATAGTATACAATTAATCAAAACGGTATTGCACATTGATTTAGAGAATTTTATAATGATGATTAGTTAAGGAAATGCCTGAGACGTATACAGGTAGAGGCGAATCGATGAGTCTGGTGGCTGCGGGCGGGACAGTACAGTAAGACAGCACAGGATGGGATGGTGCCACGGACACCGGCGCATAGATTGATCAGTCAAGATCAGGCGCCTAAGAGTGGAAAATGGTAACGGTTCACCAGAAAAAGGAGGAAAAAGCAATGCTTAAGAAGAGAAACATGGTCCCTATGATGTCGTGTCTGATCACGGCGAGTTTGATCGCAGGTTCAGCGTTAAGCGTTTCGGCGGAATCCGGAACGGAATCTGTGGCGGAAGCAGTTTCCACGACGACTGGTACGTTTGCTGATATTGACACATCCAAAGTCCCTGAGGGCGGCTATACAGTCGCGTTGTGCAATTTTTCGCTCGGCAATACCTGGAGAGTCCAGATGGAGAAGACTTTTGAGCAGCAGGCCGAGATGTATAAGGAGCAGGGGATTGTCAAAGAGTATTACACGACCAACTCTGATGGCGACGCTTCTCAACAGGTTTCTGACATGGAAGATCTGATCACAAAGGGCGTCGACATCATCTGCCTTACCGCAGCATCTCCGACCGCGCTGATCCCGGCCGTGGAGGACGCGATGGATGAGGGAATTACGGTCATTTCCTTTGATGCAGGTGTGGATACGGACAATGTGACAGCTTCTCTTACAGTTGATAATTACGCTTTTGGAAAGTCGGATGCCGAGTGGCTTGGCGAACAGCTGGGCGGTAAAGGCAAGATTGTGCTTTTGGCCGGGCAGGCAGGATCCAAGAATGCAGAGCTCCGGGTTCAGGGAGCATCGGAGACCCTGGAGTCCGAATTCCCGGATATCGAGATTATTTCGACGAATTACTGTGATTATGACTATGCGACAGCAAAGACCGCGATGGAATCGCTCGTTTCGGCGCATGATGATATCGATGGGATCCTTTCTCTCGGCGGCGCAATGAGCCGGGCCTGCATCGATGTTTATGAATCTGCTGGAAGAGATCTCGTTCCGATTACGGGTGAGGCCAATAATGGATTTCTGAAGATGTGGGCTGCCCGCCAAGCTGACGGTTTTACAAGCTGCTGCCCGATCTCTCCGAATACCTCAGGTGCCGATGCGCTTGATCTCGGCCTCACGGCGATTACGGGAGGATCTTATGATAAGGTCAATGTTTATGATATGACCCCGGTCACAGATGAAACACTGGGAGATTATGTCCGCGAAGACCTCGATGACAATTACTGGGCGCCGTCGATTCTTGATGAAGCAACTCTTCAGGAAATGTACGGGAGCGATGCCGAGAGTGAGTGAAACATAAGGAAACGGCAGACGATTTCACGAATGTGTTCGCTTACAGGAACATGCTTCTATTATGAGTGACAGCTGAACAGGAAAGATGAAAATTCCGCCGGCCGCCTCCGCGTAAACGGAACCGGCCGGCCGATTTGACGAACTGAGAGCAGGAAAGACCCGAGAGAACCGGAGAATGGAATAAATGCAGCATATAAACGCAGCATCCGGAGAAATAAATCCGTTGGCTGTGAGCATGACAGATTCCAGTAAAACGGACATCATCGGGATTGAAAACGGAGATACAGTAAAAACTGCTTGAGAGGGAACCGCCTTAAGCGGTACGAGGTGCAAAAATGCAACAGGATTATCTGTCACTGGAACATATCAGCAAGTCCTTCGGTGGAAACAGAGCACTGAATGATGTCAGTTTTTCAGTAAGGAAGGGAACCGTTCATGTGCTCGCCGGAGAGAACGGTGCCGGGAAGAGTACCGTTCTCAAGATTCTCGCTGGTATTTATCACAGGGATGAAGGCGATATCTTCCTTGACGGCAGAAAAGTGGAGATCGAGACGCCTCAGCAGGCCGCAGCCAACGGTATTGCGATGGTATTTCAGGAACTGACTCTGATCAGTGAACTGACGGTTGAGGAAAATTTATTTCTTTCGATTGAACCGCGCGGCCGGTTTGGAATGATCGATAAAAAGACCGTCCGCAGCCGGGTGATCGAACTCATGAATACATATAATATTCAGATCGAACCGACAGCGATTGCAGGACGTCTTTCGATTGCGCAGCAGCAGATGGCTGAGATTCTGAAGATTCTGCTCAGGGATCCGCAGATCATCATTCTTGATGAACCGACATCCTCACTGGCAACGGAAGAAGTTAAAACTCTTTTCAACATCGTCCGCACGCTGGTTCAGAAAGGAAAAACCATCATCTTCATTTCTCACAGAATGGAGGAGATCTTCGAAATCGGAGATTATATCACGGTTTTCAAGGACGGCGAGGTCGTAGCGACCAGTAAGATCAGTGAAATCGATGCGGGAGGCCTCGTTAAAATGATGGTCGGACGTTCGCTTTCTCAGATCTATCCGCGGAAAGCAGAGAGGGTTGGGGACGAAGTACTCCTCAAGGTTGATAGACTTAAGTCTGAGATTCTGAAAAATGTGTCATTTGAACTGCACAGGGGCGAGGTCCTCGGGATTGCCGGGTTGCAGGGGCATGGACAGACGGAACTCTTGAATGCGATCAGCGGGCTTCATCCACTTTCCGCAGGCGAGATTGAAATTAACGGAAAAAAAGTGCGGATCAGAAACGCAGGTCAGGCGCTGAAAAATGGGATCGCGCTGGTTCCAAGCGACCGAAAGAGAGAAGGATTGATGCTTATGCTGTCTATCAGACAGAATCTGGCACTGTGTTCTCTCAAGGAACGTTCAAAGGGCGGTTTTATTCAGCTGAAGGCAGAAGAGGAATTTGCGAGGGAAACTCAGGAAGAACTCAAGATTAAACTTGCGAGTCTTAATAACTCGGTTTCCTCATTAAGCGGCGGGAATCAGCAGAAGGTTGTTCTCGGAAAAGAGCTCGGTACGCATCCGAAGGTGATGCTGTTCAATGATCCGACCCGCGGCATTGATGTCGGATCGAAGAGCGATTTTTACAACATCATGCGCTCGAAAGCCGGTGAAGGGGTCGGCATTATTCTCTGTTCGAGCGACATGATGGAGGTCATCGGAATGAGTGACCGGGTAATCGTTATGTATGAGGGAGAAATTACAGGAATTCTTTCCGGAGAGGAGCTCACGGAAGAAAACATCATGTGTCTGGCGATGGGTATCACCGGGAAGCAGTAAAAGTGAGGTGAAGAGTGATGAACAAAGTCAAAGCACTTTTGAAGAATCCCGATTTTTCCCATCGGTACGCGAGTGTGATTTTTGCGGGACTCTTTCTTTTGGGCTTTAATATTGTGGCAGCAATGAATCCCGTGTTTCTTACGACACGGAATTTCACGAGATTGACTGAGTCGGCCTTTCCGCTTATGATGGTCGCATTCGGTCAGACAATCTGTCTGCTTACGGCCGGGATCGATATTTCCCTTGGATCGATCGTATCCCTGACAAATGTCGTATGCGTTTTACTTATGAATACAGATGCGGCGGGCGGCTGGATTCCGGGCGTACTGGCAGCCATGGCAGTCGGCTTCGGATGCGGAGCCTTGAACGGATATATTACCTACCAGTTTAAGCTTTCGGCGCTCATTGTTACAATTTCGATGCAAATCGTTTACGCAGGATTCGCACTTCTGTTTATGCCGGTTCCGACAGGTTCCATGCATATGGGATTTTACCATTTTATCAAATTCAAATTCTTCGATGCGATTCCAAACAGCCTTGTTATCATGCTGATCGTACTTATCATTGTGCGGAGACTCTTCCGCAGGACACCGTTCGGAAAAGCGGTGCGGGCAATCGGCGGAAACCAGCAGTCTGCATATTCGGCTGGAATCCATGTCAAGAAGACCGGAATTATGGCCTTTGCAATATCAGGACTTCTCTGCGGCCTTGGCGGAATTTATGAGGCAATTTATATCAACTCCGGAGATCCGACGATCGGAATGGGCATGCAGATGAATGCGATTGCGGCGTCCGTCATCGGAGGGGTTTCGATGCTGGGAGCCAACGGAGATTTTCTCGGGACAATGTTCGGCGTGTTTATTTTCACGATGATCAGCAATCTGCTGAATCTGAACGGAATTGACACAAACTATCAGTTTCTGATAAAGGGGATCGTCCTTATCGTCGCGCTGGCAATCAGCTCCATCAAAAATAAGGAAGAATAAAGGAGCAGATAAGATATATGGAAAACATAAAAGCGATGAACAGGCAGGAGCTCAAAGACAAAGTCCTGCAGCCACAGGTTCTTGTTTATATCATACTTGCGATTATGCTGATTGCCGCAAATGTCATTTCTCCGGGATATCTGAAACCGCATCATCTGCTGAGCATGCTCCGCATAGCGGCCTTTCTGGGAATTGTCTGTATCGGTCAGAATCTGATTATTCTGATTGGCGGAATCGATATGGGCGTTCCGTACATCATCATGATCGGAAACGTCGTAGGAGCAGAAGTTTTGCAGGGGAAGGACGCGAATTTCCTGAAAGCGCTGGTTCTGGTACTGCTCACGGGGCTTGTGGTCGGCATGATCGAAGCAGCGGGAATTAATTTCTTTAAGATCAACCCATTCATCATGACGCTCGGCATGGGAATTATCGTTGAGGGCATCGCAATGGTGACAACGGGCGGTGCGCCGAAGGGGTCTTCCTCTCCGATGCTGACGAAGCTGACATCAATGAATACGGTCGGGCCTGTCTCCGGCATTATCATTATCTGGGCTGTTCTCGCGGCGATTTTTATCATCGTCATGAAATACACGACGTTTGGACGAAAGGTTTACGCGCTTGGCGCCAATCCGGTCGGAGCGAGATTTTCCGGAATTGCGACAAAAAGACTGCGTGGCATCATTTATCTGTTTTCTCCGATCATGTGTGCTTTTGTCGGCTTTATGCTTGTCGGATATACAGGCACAACCTATCTAGAGGTCGGTACAGGGTATGATCCTGAAAATATCGCTGCCGTCATTCTCGGAGGCACAGCTGTTTCCGGCGGCAAAGGAAGTTATGTCGGGACCATTGCAGGCGTGCTGATTATGACGATCATCACGGATTTTCTGACGATCCTCAACGTTTCCGAGGCGGTTCGGACCATTGTGAATGGTACGATTCTTATCGTTCTTCTGATTGTATATTCAAGAAATCAGAACGATGAGTGAAATGATATAGAAGAAAGGAAGGTGCGAATGTGGCATTTACAGTGTTGAAAGACGAGAGATGCATCGGATGTTATGGCGCTGGAAAAGTATTTCGCGGCGGAAAGGAAGAGATTGCGTTCGTCTCCGAGACGGAGGGAAATGGAACGATCGATCTGGTGAATCCGGAAACGCTTGAAGTGACTCATGCATCTAAAGGACCAGGCGGCGGAATGAATATTATCCCTATTCCCAAACGAGACGGAGAGTTCCTCTGCATTCAAAAATTCTATCCGGTATTCAAGTCTGAGGAAGCCGTTGTGATCTGGGGATGGGAGGACGACGGAAATTATACGCATAAAGAAGTGCTCCAGCTTCCGTTTGTTCATCGCATCGAACTCCTGACCGTTAGTGGCGAAG
Source organism: Chordicoccus furentiruminis (assembly GCF_019355395.1). Taxonomy (GTDB): domain Bacteria; phylum Bacillota; class Clostridia; order Lachnospirales; family Lachnospiraceae; genus Chordicoccus; species Chordicoccus furentiruminis. The sequence goes on along the minus strand of NZ_CP048829.1, from coordinate 521,189 downwards.
ATTATCTGTTGTGTTCAACTCTCTGCAAAACAAAAGAATACATTGATGACTGGCGTTACCCGGGCGGCATTTATGTAGGAAAAATCGATTATGAGAACCGCGAAATCACTGATTTCCACATGGTTTGGACAGGGGTTATTCAGAATCATGGATTGACGAAGATCGGGCTCACTGGTGAGGAAGGAGTCTTGATCTCCGGGAAGAACGGAGTGAACCGGCTGATTCCGCCGAAAGAAGGCATTCGAGCGTCTGAGCACATGCTGGAGGATGAAGTGTGTAGCGGGAATAAGGGAGGCGCGGCAGACGGTTGGACGGTTGCAAATGAAATAGATGAGCCGACGAGTGATTGTGTGATTGCTGATATCGATGGAGACGGAGAGATGGAATATGGAACGATCACCCCGTTTCATGGAGAACATTTCAACATCTATAAAAGAATCGGCAGAAAAATGGAAAAAATCTGGACGCTGCCAGGAGAGCATGCTTTTGGACACGCAATCTGGGGTGGCAGGTTGAACGGAAGAAACGCTTTCCTTGTCGGTTATCGGTCAGCCGGTATGGAATTGTATCTGATTGAGATGAAAAACGGGAAGATTACTGCAGACATGGTTGATGAGCACGGCGGTCCGGCAAATGTGACAGTCGTTCATTCGAGTCATGGAGATCTCATTTGTGCGGCGAACCGTCAGAGTGACAGATACACAGTCTATCAGGAGAATTGAGCAAAGTGTCATTTTATCTAAAAGACAGGAGGACGTAAGATGAGTGAAGAAAAAAAGATTGTTATGGACAATGGCGTTGAAAAGACGGATGGACGCGGAATTGTGTCTGGCAAATGGATCCGGACCAATCGCCCGATGACGCGGGAACGCTGGATTCTCGAATCGTTCCCTGAGTGGGGGACCTTCCTTAACCAATGGATTGAGAACTATGAGGTCCCGAAGGGCGAGGTTGCGCTCTGGTGGTGCGGCGGTCCTTCCTGGGTGCTGAAGTCTGATGAAGGTGGCATTTTCCTTATTGATCAGTGGTGCGGCCCGTCTCATTACACGACAATTGATTACTGCGGTGTCTGCAAGCAGAACGGTGCGCCGAGCATGAACTGGCTGAGACTGAATCCGCAGGTGATCGATCCGTTCTCGTTCCACAGAGTCGACGGCGTGTTCTGCACACATGTGCATAACGACCACTGTGACATTTATACTGTCAAGGGAACGATGCAGACGACCGACGCGGTTTATGTCGCACCGCCGGAGACCACCAATCGCCTCAGGGAATTTGAAGTTCCGGAAGACAGGATCGTAACCGCGCATGTCGGCGAGAGCATCAGGCTTCCCGGCGTTGAGGTGGAGTTTCTTTATAATTTCGATGACTGCGCGACGAAGACCGGAGACGGAGCGGATCAGCCGTATGAGGACGTCGCAACTTCGTTTTTATTTAAAACATCAGCTGGAAATATACTTTTCCTCGGCGATACCTGGTACAATGACGCCTATGTCGCGATTGGAAAGAGATACGATATCGATGTTGCGATTTTTGATATTGGCTGGAACGAGCCGGGTGCATTTGACAAGATGACTCCGTATGATGCGGCTCGTCTCGGCAAGGCGTTGCACGCGAAAGTTTTAATTCCGGATCATTGGGAAAATTGGGCGAATTCCAGCGCGGATCCGGATATGCTGATCAATCAGTTCGAGCGTCTTGCGGCAGAGTGCTGCCCGGAATGCAAGACCGTGATCATGCGTTGTGCGGGGCAGTTTAATTATCCGAAGGATCAGGATATCAAGAGATACCGCTATCCGACACAGAGCGAGAACTTCCGCCTCGCATATTCTTCTTACGGAAAGAAGCTTGGGCTTGACGATATGTGAAGATGTGAGTCCTTTTGAATGCGTGCCCAAGACCAGAGATTCTTGCGAGAGTGATCTAAAACGAATTTCATTCAGCGGCTGCCTCTCTATTCTGAGCGGCAGTCTTTTTTCTTTGTATTTCAGAGCTTCTGCTCATATAATAAGGCGTATCTCTATGACTCTTCTGGCATCCCTGTGGGTCGGAAATGCCACTTTTCCTTGTAATCAAGCTGTTTTCTGAGGCTCAGGCTTTCGGTTGGGAAGTGGAATGCGGATATCTGAGCATACGAGGTACACCATATCCATCATGTTCTGGATATTCCGGAATCCATATGCTTTGTGATTATTCCGGACTCCCGGCCCATCCTAGTCGCAGTTCAGCGCAGCCCTGCCACGCTTCAGCTCATTTGATGCAATCCGCAATTCAGCCCATGCTGGCCGCTGATCAGCACAGCCGCAAAGGTTCGTCCTTTTGTTTGTTCCTTCGTTAGAATTACAAGTGGAGCGCAGCTCCAAATCAAACGAAGGGAGGCCAGAAAAATGGCCAGAAAAATGGCCAGAAAAATCAATGTGAAGCTCGTCATGGAGCTTCGGGATGCCGGATTGTCACGAAGTATAATCGCATCCACAAGACACATCTCAAGGCATTCTGTCAGTGAAGTCTTCAACATCGCTGACGAAAAAGGCATTCATTACAATGATGTCCGCACACTTGAGAAATCTGAGGTCTATCGCCTCTTCTATCCGGAGAAGTTCGCGAATGAGACCATGTACGGTGATCCTGACTACGAACATGTACATCAGGAACTAAAACGGGTGGGTGTCACCCTCAAACTTCTCCATGAGGAATACATCGAACGTTGTGAACGTAACGGCGAAATTCCTATTGGCAAGACAAAGTTCAACGAAGGTTATGCCGAATTCACCATTGCCAACCGCCTTACCAACCATATCGAGCACAAGCCTGGAGAACGTGCAGAAGTTGACTGGTCCGGCCCGACTATGCACTACGTAGACATGAACACTGGTGAACTGATCACAGTCTACCTGTTCGTCGGAACGATCCCCTATAGCCAGTATTCATACGTCGAACCGTGCTTGGACATGAAGATGGACACCTTTATCCGGTGCCATATCCGCATGTATGAATACTTTGGCGGCGCTCCGGTTCGAACCGTGTGCGACAACTGCTAATGTGAAGCTTTACATTACAGATTATCAGTAAGGACGTATGTGGGAATGCCCATCATCTGGAAAGTGTGCAGCATACCTATAAACAGATTTTCCTGCCGGGCGTTGGTAAAGAACTCGATTAAACTCATGCCGCAGTGATGGCAGACCATGACAAAGCAGGCAAGCCGGTACGTGTCGTCAGCATTGGTATCTACATCAATAAAGCCCCAGTCCATCTGATAACTTTCGCCGGCCGGAGTGGAATACCGTCGGCCGCGATTGCCCTGCGGAGGAACCAGCTGCCTTTTGGGTGGAATCAGATTTCTGTGTGCCTCGATATAAACGCGTATCTGTGTGATTCCTCCGGTATAAGACTTTTCCTTCAGCCGATCATAAATCACCTGAGCATTTGTAACGTTCTGCCGCAGCAGGTTGTCGATTGTTTCAGTGAACCCAGTAAGGACAGTTTTATCTGCCTTCTGGCCTGTCCGTCCATGGGGACTGACTACAAAATTGTTGTTCTTGAGACGCCGCAGTTTTGCCCGGGAAACTCTCGTAATGCGTTGCATCTCAGCGAGATTGACCTTCCTGATATCGAAATTCGGCCCCATCTTCTCTTTTATTTGATTGAGGCCGTGTGTTATGATTGTCTGAAGGTCATTGCCATTCATATCTTCCTTGTTCATTGATTTTGTCAGCTGGTGCATTGGTCATCCACTAGCTTAGTCAGAATCCGGAAGACTGGCAATGGCTTTTTTAATCCGATGATCAGTGGCTAATTTAATCCGATGATTTTATTGGCTAAAAAAGCCCGATGATAACAACGTGTGGAAGTGGGCAGGACGGGCAATGCTTATCGCAGGCCTGATCGGATGTATTATGGTCGCTGTTCCTGGCGCAAAAAGCAACATATCCAAGCGGATTACGGAGCAATTCCAATTCTCCATTTCAACTGTGGCTGTTGATGATAAGACGATCATCGACGGTGAATGCTTCCTGTATGCCGGGGCGACACCTGACTATACTATCTTTATTGGTGGTGCTCCGGCAATCACAGTCGTTGATGGTGAGAATTTCAGAGCGGAAGCCGAGGTAAGTGGAAAAGCTGAAGTTCAGATCAAGTTCCGGGGCTTCCCGGTCATGCCAACAGGAGTCTGGATCAACGGAGAGCAGATTGAATATGTTGCCGGGGAGGAGCCGGTAATCAAAGGACTGCCGGAGAGTACGGTACTGAAAGCCTGGAATGAGGAATATGATACGCTTGTCTATCAGGACGGAGAGCGTCTCCTCTGGCTGATCGGCACAGAGGTAGATAAGAACACCGAAGTCATCTATCACATCCATACGGACGAGCCGGAGAAGCTGCCGGAAATAAGAGTGCAGTACGGATTCTATAATCGAGGATTCAGGGCAGGCACTGAACGGGCAGAAAATGAGCTGGAAAGCATTGACCAGTACCGCGTCTTTGAGCGGGAGATTCCAGAGGGGTATAATGTGACTGCGATTGTAGTCGGCTTCAACACAGACGGCACGATCACATGGACGGAGAGCTTTAGAATCGAGTAGCATAAGCTTGCCTATGATAAGTCCTAAAAAAATAGGCTTGACGCACATGTATGTGGGATTTATACTACTGGCAGTGAGGTGCTTATGAGAACAGTTTCTTATGATCCATTGTGGAAAACGCTTATTGATCATCATATGAATAAAATGGAGCTGAAAGAAGCTGCGGGTTTGTCAAAGGGCACAATTACAAAAATGGGCAAAAATGAGTCTGTCACAGTTGATGTGCTGACACGTATCTGTAATGCTTTGGATTGTGATGTATATGATGTCCTGGAAATAAAAAAACACGGGGAGGAGGCGTAAAGAATGGAAAGAACTATAGAGAGAAAACAGTTGAAGAAGAACTTCCTGAATGAGATCATTATGCGCCTTGATTTCCAGGGTGTTCTTCAAGCAGAGATGGAAAAGGTTGTTCTTGAAGCGAAACCTTATTTGAAGGGAAAGTTATTTAATCGCTATAACGAGAATATCAATAATCAGGCAATTATAGAGGGCACATCGGTAAAGGAAGCTACAAGCCAGATAGAGTATTGCTTCACCGCAGAAACAACTGGTTATACGCTGAAGCTTTCTAACACAAGTATCATTTTGAGCGTAACAACAGCAGGATATTCTCCTTTTGAAGAGTACTCGGAAATATTTTCTCATATAGCTGCTATCTACCAAGAGAAGATTGATTTCTTTACAGTAAAACGGTTCGGACTCCGCAAGATTAATTACTGCTTTGTAAAACGGATGGAGGATATCGAAGAGTACTTTGATCCGAGGTATTATTGTTGCCATGAGCCTATTGAGGGATATGGCACCATGGCGATTAATAGAACTTCTCAACTTACAGATGGTAAGAAGAACCTGAACTTAAAGTTCGCAGTTGATCAAGGCGAGATTGAAAAGGAAGCATATTATAGAGTCACTTTGGATGCTGATATTTACTCTTTGGATGAAGAGACCATCACGTCAATTATTGAAGATCAAGAGCAAATGATGGCAACCAACGAAGTACTTTTCAAAGTGTATTGTGGTGTAATCGCTGAACCTCTCTTTAACATTTTGACATCTGATGAAGATACCGTTCCTGATGGATTGGCTGGTATAGAGAACAATGAGTAATATAAGATATGGGGATTTCAAACCCAGTTATAACGAAGAAAAACCAAACATTACTCAGCCAGAGCTTTTTAAACGGAGAGGGGATATCTTTGACCTTGCAGATGCTTTCCTGAGTATAGAGTCCATGACCCATAAAAAGCTACAGAAGCTTTGCTATTATGCTAAAGCATGGTATCTTGCGCTCTATGATGAGAATTTAGTGAATGAAGCATTTGAAGCATGGGTTCACGGCGCAGTCCAACCGGATCTCTATCAAAAATATAAGCCATATGGCTTTAGCTACATTCCCCGTGTGTTGAACACAAAGGATATTCCTGAAGAATTCCTGGACTTTGCAAGGCAGATTTATTCTTCATACGGTGATCTCGACGGGGATGACTTGGAACGCCTTAATCATACCGAAATGCCGTGGCTCAAGGCACGCGGGAACTTGAAGCCTTGGCAAAACTGTGAGCGAGTGATCAGTGAAGATGATATGAAGGAGTACTATCGTTCTTTGATGTAATATGTGTACAACAGCTAGCGTTATCCCGAGACCGAGAAAACAGACAGGTTCGAGTATTCCAACAGCTCGAAAAGCTTTTCAAGCCTCTGATACTGTGGTGTTCTCGTTTGAGGCATATAATAAAACGGAATACTTTAATCTGGATGGTACCTGTCAGAATTGGGCAGCAGAACTCATGGATATGATGCAGGATGTTTCTACACACACGGTTGTAGAACTGACAAGTGGAAAATACAGCAAGTATCGTGTTCATGATCATAGGAATGTAAAAAAATGCCCCTCTCCGCTTCCAGATGGTGTAGCCTTGAAAGATATGTACCAAATTCGAATCAGTAAATCTAAAGGTGGCATCCATGGCGTTTTCAGAGAGAACACATTTTATGTGATCTGGCTTGATCCGCTCCACAATATGTATCCTGATGATAGATATGGGGGACTTCGAAAGGTACGCGAAACCAGTACGTGTTGTAAGGATCGTGATGAAGAGTTACTACAGTTACAAGGAGAATTGGAAAAAGCGCGGAATGAAGCAAAGGAATGGGAACAATTAGCGCAGGAGTTTGCCGGAGAACATGACTTTGCAGTTCACGCATCCAACTCAAAATAAGAAATTGTTCTGAGCCTCCCTTAAAATGCTCGCCCACCTGAATTATTTCAGAAGCCAACGCCCTGAGAAACGCCGGGAAGGCTAACGAAGCGAGATGGGGTTTGTAAGTGCGTAGGGGTCCAGGTTGTCAACAGGCAAATCATTATCCACTCCCGAGAAAGGAGGCGCATCAAGCAATGGAGAAGAAGTACCAAGTTTTTATCTCTTCAACATTTAGGGACTTGAAGACGGCTCGTCTTAAAGTGCGCGATGCCATCCTTTCAATTTATCATTTCCTCGTGGGTATGGAAATGCTTGGTGCGGCTGATGAAGATCAATGGCAAATAATCAAAAAGGATATTGATGAATCTGATTACTATGTTCTGATTATTTGGTAAGTGCTTCGGCTCGGAGGTTCCAGGCGAAGGGATCAGCTATACACAGAAGGAATTCAGATATGCAGTCAGTCAAGGTATACCAGTTCTTGCCTTTCTTATGAAGGATGAAGCTCCTGTCAAACCCACATTCCAGGAAACTGAAAAAGACCGTATTAAGAAGCTCAAAGATTTTAGGACAGAAGTATGCGATCACAGAACTGTTGATTGGTGGAGTAATCCGGATGAGTTGGCTGGAAAGGTCATCGCAGCGCTGACACGGCAAATGGCCAGGAAACCCCGTTTTGGTTGGGTACGAGCTTCTGAGTTTAGTATTGAGAAGAGTCATGCTGAGTTCCTTGAGTTAACTGAAAAGGTTCGTGCTTTGGAAGAGGAAAACGCGTCATTGCGAGAGAAGACAGGAGATAAGCGAGAACCGAAGCTTGTTATCGAAACACTGTCACCTGTAGTTATCAATGCTACAGATCCTGAGCAAACTCCGGATCTTAAGAATTGGTACAGAAAACTTGGGAAAGAAGATGCCGAACGATTAAACGTCTCAGTGTCTACATTAACCCGTTATAATCGCAACCTGCCTTCCGAATCGGAGATAGAGGAACTATCAGAAGATCTTCAGACAAGAGCTAAGATAATGGCTGGTTTTTCTTGGCTTGATCTGATTATTCGTAATAATGGGACCAGTAGGGCAACCGATATAACAATAGACATTGAAGTTCCAGAGGGCTTAAGCATCTATGAAACATTAGATTTACCGATGCTCACTGAACTCCAGTTGCCCAAACATGAGATCAGAGGCAAAGAAATATATCTAGAAGGACTTCGTGCGCGCGAAGCAGGAGAAGAATTTCCTGAGCGACTGATCAGCTTACAGGGTATAAATGGCTGGGATATTTCAGAGAATAAAGCTGAAATAACTATTGACGAGATACGACACTATAGCGCTAAGAGGTGTATAGAGTTTTTTGTCGTCGGGAATGAAGTCGGGACATACACGTTGAAATGCAGTATCATGTGCGCAGAGTATACTGAGCCGAGTATACAAGAATTAACTGTTGAAGTAGTGAAGAAGCCGGTCTGATCCGGCTTTCTTTTCCAAGTAACTGTATAGAATAACATGTGTAGGAGAACACGGGTTGATAACCTGAAGTAGAAAGGAACGAGTTTTATGAGTCACAAGAAGATAACTGACCCCGAAGGCTCGATGGAGGAACTCATCGCCCGAGCTGTGAAAGCGGCAAAAGCTCCGTTCGTTCAACTCCAGCCGTAGTTCTGAACTACCGTCCCTTCGTTCTGTCGCAGAGCAGCTCGGTACAATGGTAATCAGGACAAGGAAACTGCTGATCACTGCAGATTATTTCTCATCCCCGACTGCCACAATTGTGCAGCGTATGAAAAGCGAGGGGAAGACCATAGAGGAGATTAGAGCAGCGCTCCGCCTTAAACCCGCCGCCGTCTATGGCTATCTTCCATATGAGAATCTTGCATACAACCTGCTGCAGACGACCAGCATTGCAGATCGGCACAGGAGGTACAGAGCGACGAAGAAGATGAAGGTGGTGGTAGACACAGGCAGCATAGAGAAGATCACGGCTGCGCTCTGGCAGTGTGTGTGCATCTTCTCCGGCTATCCATTTACCACATCTGGACGAGGCACAAGCCCCGGTGTGGAATACACTTATCAGGTCAGTCGTAAGGGTGGTTCAGGCGGTCGACATTATGACGGGTATTCTATCCCTGGCTATGGTAACGAGCTGTGGATTGTAAAGGACGGCGAGAAACGGGAAAAGAGCATAAGCCGGAGTTCGGTCGAGCTTGGATTCCAGAAATACCTAGAAGTGATAGAGAAAGATGGAACTGTAACAGGGCCGAAAAAACTCGGTGTGTTCGGCGCATCATATTTACTGCCGCTGTTCCAGAGGTTTTACAAGCCGTAAGGCTTTTTTTTAGGCAAGTGGGTAGAATGACATGGGTTAGTATATAAAGAAACGGGGATGGTCAACAGCGGCCATCCCCTTATTTTTTGCCCTTTTTGAAATTTGACTTTCTTTGTCCTTTTGCCCTTTCTATTCCCATCCATCAAGGTTGTGCTCTTCATTGAACTCCCGGATCTCATCGACAAACAGGTCTTCCAGGATGCCGCGATCCTCTTTACTTGCGCGGTCAGAGGAGTGTACGGTGCCCAGGACAATGCCACGAATGACGAGTGTATTATGCTCGTTCTTCTCAGGATAGGCATACCGGGGATCGGGATTGACAGAGTAGAGGGTATAGTCATCGTCCACGCGCTTGATGACAGCGCCGTCATCGGTATCCACGATAACATCTTCTCCAGGTGAAGCGGCGGAGGCTTCTTTGTAGTAGACATCATCGCCATCAAGATAAACCGGCTCCATGCTGTGCCCATTGACCCGCGCAATGCCATCGGCGTACTTGTTGACATCATTCTTCCGAAGAAACGTGTAGGTCGGAGGCTCTTCCGGGACGTAGTCTCCTGTGCCAGCAGCCAGGGTGCCGGGGCGCACAAGGAACAGCTCGAACGTCTCCTTCATCATCTGATCCTTTGCCATCAGCTCTTCATCGACCATGGTGCTGATCATTTTGTCTACGACTTTTCGGCTTGTGGGAGAAAGATTCCGGAGATTGTTAACGACCCGATCCTCCAGATCGCTGAGGGCAGTTTGCGCCTGCATATGGAAAAGATCATGGATCTGGATGTTAAGTAAAGTACACAGTTCCGGGATGAGATTGTAATGAATTGTACCCCTTGTCAAGGACGCAAGAGATTTTAGTTGCCCCGTTTTTTAGACAGCTATACTAAAAGATAAAAGAAGAAATTCACAGATTGTCTATTAAGAAAGCAGCGGGTTTATAGTATAATGCAATATGTGTAATTATGTCCAGTGAACAATACGCTTACATTATATGAAAAAGAGGAGCTACCACTATGCCAATGGAAAAAGCAGGACGGAATAAAACCATAGATATTTCCGTTGAAGAAGGTCAGCAGTACCTTGAAAGATGCATTTCAGTAAATAAAAAAGTCGAATTATCCGACATTCTTGATAGAACTATTTTAGGCGATTGCTTTGAAGTCATGCCGTATCTTCCTACAGGATTTGTTGACTTGCTGGTTGCAGACCCGCCGTATAATCTTGACAAGAATTTCAACGGCAAGAAGTTCAAGAAAACAACGGATGAATTATACATCGAATATACTGAAAGTTGGGTTGAAAAAATAATACCTCTCCTCAAGCCGAATGCAACAATATATGTGTGCTGTGATTGGCAGTCAAGTTCCGCTGTCGGAACAGTGTTAAAAAGGCATTTCAACATTCAGAACCGCATTACATGGCAAAGGGAAAAAGGACGCGGTGCTTTAAGTAATTGGAAAAACGGAATGGAAGATATATGGTTTGCTACAAACTCAAAATCATATACCTTTAATGTGGAAGATGTGAAGATACGCCGTAAGGTAATAGCTCCGTATAAAGTTGACGGGAAGCCTAAAGACTGGGAAGAAACGGCAGCCGGAAATTTCAGAAATACATACCCGTCAAATTTTTGGGATGACATTTCTATTCCGTATTGGTCAATGCCCGAGAACACTGCACACCCTACGCAAAAATCAGAAAAGTTGCTTGCAAAGCTGATACTTGCAAGTTCTAATCCCGGTAACATAGTGTTTGACCCGTTTTTAGGTTCGGGGTCAACGTCTGTAACTGCAAAGAAATTAAACCGACATTTTTCCGGAATAGAAATAAACGAACAATACTGCGTGTGGGCAGAAAAAAGACTTGAAATGGCAGAAACAGACCGCACAATTCAAGGTTATGCCGATGGGGTCTTTTGGGAACGAAATACCGCCGCATTGCAGAAAAAATCAAACAATGCACAATTGACGTTGCAAGATTGGAGCGAAAATGTATAATCGTGACGCTATTAACAGACTTGTTGCCTATATACAACACTTTGACGGCATTGGCGACAAAGAAAAGCTTTCATCCATGGTCAAGAAAGAATTCAATCTTGTTCAGGATAGAAAGGTGTTCTATTCTCCTGATTTTGCTATAAGGTTCAGCAAAGCAAAAAGCAAACGAATGAGTAATACTGTATTATCGTTGTCAGCATTACAGAAATACGATGGTGAACCGTTTATAGTTTGCGTTGTAACGCCTGATACCAACTATTTGATGTTGGCCAACTCCACTTTTTTGAAGAAGATTAGCCATTCTTCACAGGAATTAAGAATCGACAATATACGTGGAAGTTTCAACGGTAGCGATATTATGCTTGAATATGACTCTATTGATAATGCGCCGGATAACTTTCAAAGGTTATTTGCATATCATGCCGGACTGTCATTTCAAGATAATCTTGAACGTTTAGTTGAAAGCACAAACGACATAGTAGGCCGCAATTTGAAATTTCCTGTTTCTTCTATGGAAGAACGCAATATCCTTTTATCAGTGGATAGGGCAGAACGCTTTTTGCAGTCTCCGGAATATGTTGATTTGAATAATGACCTTGATAGTAGAGTATCACGGGTTCAAGGCGAAATTGCTATTGCCGCATTCATTGATAATGTCAATATGCGCGGTCGGGTTATTGAATATCTCATTACGGATGATGGGTCTACTTTGAAGGACAAAATCATTAACGCCCTGCATTCTAGTTCACCGTTGCCAATTTTCAAGACGGAAGATAAACTTGGGGATTATTCAAAAACATATCCGTCCTATATTACTGAAACGGACATAAAGACAAAGGTTCTGTTTTTAGACGGGAACCCCAAAGCTTACAACATTGACAAGCTGCTTGAATTCTTGTCCACACAAAAATCGGTTTACATGATTTACTTGCTTGGAATAGACGAAAACAAGAATATTGTCGCCCGTTTGGTTTCTGCGTTCGATGATAGATTGATAGGTGCTACAAACCTACAACAGCATTGGGCAGGAAGAAATTCAAGGGGTGTTGCACAATTTAACGGAAAAGCGCTTGTTTCAATTCTTGAACAGGTTAATGGTTCGTCAATCAATCACTATGAAGCACAGGCATTCTTAAAACAGTTGATTGATAGATAAAAGGCGGTGTCATTATGTCGAAACCTTTTCATGTGATTGCAACGCCGGACGAAAACGGTTATACCGTTACCATCCCTGAAAACTCGAATGTTTCCGCCCGCTGCGCGGATGCTGCCGAAATTGTGCCGACAGCGACGGCCGCAATGGAACAGGACGAACAGAACAGGCATGAAAAAACCGCTGTCTGTCCGAAATGCGGAAAGACATATACAGGTTATCCGGCAATGTCGCGGGCAGACAACAAAACGGAAATCTGACCGGAATGCGGAACCCGTGAAGCGTTGGACGCTGACGGGGTTGACAAAGCAGAACAGGACATAATAATAGCAGAAATTCAGAAAGCGGCGGGCGTTTAAGCCTGCCATTTGCAATATAAGGTCAGATCGCTTTTGTAGCCCTCGAAAACGTCCACGCGGACGATATTATACTTTACGCCTTTATACAGTATCACGTTTTCGGTCGTTATGTCCGTGCGGTAATTGATAACAAACATAACTTCTTCCGTGGACTGTGTGGTCACTCTGTAAATCTCATTCCCGGAAAGCTGCCGGAAATACGCCCATACCGTTGCAATAGTCGCGGTTTCCTTCTTTCATAAGCTGCAATAACGCAAGCTGCGCGGGAATATATGCCTGTGTAAATGCGGCGCTTTCTGAGTCAAGGCAGCATTCCCGTTCCGCCTCTAAATCCAACTGTTCGCGGAACCTGCGCACGGTATTGTAAAGGGTGACAATAGCGCGTTCACGTTCTGCGTGATATGCTTCTTTCAAAGACTGTTTCATTGCTTTCTATTTCCTTTCTGAATAATGTTTCCGGTTTCATCAAAGGCAAGCCCCGCCGTTGCGCCGCCCTGTCCGAAATGCTCCGCGTTGTGACAGTTCATGCAAAGGGCTTCAAGGTTGCCGGGATTTAGTGATATTTCCGGGTCAAGCACGTTTTCAGCGGTCAGGTATATTTTATGATGGGCGATTTCGGCAGGCTGTCCGCAACGTTCACAAATGTAATGTTTTGACATAAGGAACGCTTTGGACAGTCGCCGCCATGCTTTCCCGTGGTAGAACTGCGCCCGCGTCATGCCTGCGCCCGTTCCGCCGACAACGCTTTCAAAAGGCTGTCGATAACCCTTTGCAGCTTGTCCGTTTCGGCATTATCGCCGTAATACCATAATTGAAGCAGGAACCGCCCCGCCGCCTGCGCTAAGGGGGAATATTCCTCGTTTACTGCCGTGTAACCCGTTGTCGCTTCAAGATAGGGCGGGACAGCGGACAGCAAAGCAAAAATCATTGCGTCGTTGTCGCTGGCGTCTATCCGTAAAATGTCGCGGGCTTCTTCAATCGTGAAAATCATTTTGCTTTGCCGTCCTTTCCGGGCAAGGCGGCATTACGCCGCCTGTACCTCTACTTTGACGAACTCGCCCGGAACAATGGGCTTGCCGTCCGCGATGCACAACGCCCGGTAATCAATCAGGCCGCTTGTAAAGCCGCTTTCGCGGGAAACCTCGATTGCCACGCCCTGCGGGATGTTCACGCCGTAATAGCGAAAATTCCCGAAAAGGATTGTTCCGGCGGGGATATTGTCGTCAAGTACGATTTCAAAACCGAACAGACGACGAACGCCGCCGCGCTCCGGGTCAGTGAAGAAATAACGGTTTTCGCCGTCTTTGAGCGGGTACACGCTGCCGAACAGGGTTGCCGTGGACATTGCGAACTTTGCCCCGCCCGCATATCCGGCAGGCAGCAGGGCGACGGCTGCAAGCAGGTTGTCGGCGGTCAGTTCCGTTGTCTGAATGCGGTTTTTGTTGTTCCACGTAATGCCGGACAGAATGCCCGTGGGCTGTCCGTTGCCCGTGCCGGAAACAATAGCCGCGCCGATTGCGTCCGCAATGCAGCTTTTCCTTTTCCATTTTCACCTGCGCCGGATTGACAAGCGACGTAAATTTCAGAACGCCGCGAATGCTTGTTCCGTTTTTTACGCTTGCTGCAATGCCCTGTGTCAGCGTTTCCGCCGTGTCAAGCAGGGGGGAACAACGGCGCGTTCCCGTCGCCTAACAGATCGTTAGTCAGGAAATGCCGCCGCAAGTGGACTATATCGGCATAGGGGAATAAAACCTGTCTGCCGTCCGGGAACAGGCAGTCAAGGTATAACGCGCCGTCTGTACCGGGGACGAACTCGACGCTTTGCGGGGTGATCAGGTAAACCGCCGTAATTCGCCCGCTGTCGTCGCGGGCAAGCAGCAGGAACGCATTATTGTTGGAAAGGCTGTTCAGGCGTTCAACGTCGATATTTCCAACGTGAACCGTCCAAAAACGGCAGCTGCCTGTTTCGTCATTCAAGAATTCTTCCGGGTTTACTGTCGCGCAAAAACTTGTCCGGCGCGGTCTGCGCACGGCTGCGCGGGCATAAGGCAGTTGGTACATATCACGGGCGGCAGTCAGGAACGCTTTCTGCGCGGATTGCTCCCGCTTCAATATGCTGTCCAGTTCGCCCAATTCTGCAATCAGACTGCCCGTTGCCTGTATGATGGTATCTTTGTTATCGGTATTGATGCTTACACCCTCGGAAAACCAATCTGCTTTCAGGGCAATAACCGCAAAGAAACTTGTCTTTCCTATGCCTTGATTGCCTTTCAGGGTCAGAACGCCGTCAGCGCCCGCCGGGTTGTCGTCGTCATTCAATGCATGGCTTACTGTTTGCCATAACTATTTAATGACATCCCCAGGTTCTCCCGAAATGTCGGCAACTGCCAGGAATACGTTGACCGCCTGAAAGCAAACAATGTGACGGTCATCTTTGAAAAGGAGAACATCCGCACGGATGACCCGACCAGCAATTTCCAGCTTGCACTGCTGGGAGCAATCTCCCAGGATGAAAGCAACTCCATCGGCCTGAACCGGCGCTGGGCTTATCAGCAGAGGTTTGCAAACGGAGACTATAACATCGGCAGCAACCGGATTCTCGGGTATGACGGTGTAGATGGAAAGCTGGTGCCGAACCAGGACGCCTGGATCATCCGGGAGATCTTTGAACGGTATGTTGCCGGGGAGAGCTATTCCGGCATCTGCAGAGCATTGTCTGAGAAAGGAGCGAAGACCCTACGCGGTGGGAAGTTCACTGTTGAGGCAGTTCGCTACATTCTGAGCAATGAGACCTACGTCGGCGATAAACACCTCATGAAGCAGCCGCCGACAGATTACCTGACACACCAGCCGATGAAGCGCCACGACTACAAGGATTACTACCTGACCGATGATCATGAAGGCATCGTCAGCAGGGAGTTGTGGGATCAGGCGCAGGCGATCAAGAAAGGCTTTAAGGACAATCTGAAAAATGGAATCATCGGAGCCGGTGAGCACCACTTCCTCTACGGAAAAGTATTCTGTGGAGAATGTGGTGCTCCTTTTGTACGCAGGACCTTGAAGACGAAGGGTGGCGTCTACTACAAAGCCTGGAACTGCCGGGAACGGCAGAAGGGTCAGAAAGGGAATGGCTGCCGCTGCAGGTTGATCAGCGAGGAGAGCCTGATTGCTGAAATCGTGAAAGCTCTCGGATGGGAGACCATGGATGAAGGCAGGTTCAACCGGGAGGTGAGTCGGGAGCTGGTAAGCGATGATGATGTACAGGTCGAGTGTTAATGCGAATGCCCGCTGAGATTGCTGCGAAAGTGATCCGGCGGGCTCTTTTTTGCTTATGCCAAGGTTTTCTCCTAATGGAAAGATGCTCCTAAAAACAGCACAATATTAGGAGAAAAGAGTTGCAGAACCTGGTACTGGTAAAGTCTAACTATACAGTATCTTTCTTCTTTCCCTATTGCAATGTGCAGCATCTTCATTTATTCTCTGGTCTTGAAAAACAGGAAAGGGGTTCGGGCACATATGACCAACAAGTACGATTTCAACGCCTATGATACGGCGATCGCATTGATCCTCACCAGATACCTGAGCAGTACGGGAGAAGTGAAGAAGGAACTGGGCAGAGTAGTCGGTACCGGCACAATTGATGGCGCTGCGCTTGCCGATCTCCTTGACAGGGCTACTGCCTGGGCCGAGGACGGTCTTAGACCCAGTGATGACCCGAAAACGGAGAAACTGATGGATGCGGTGAAGATGGTGCTGGACGGCTTCTCAGGGAAATGTTATGTTCAGAGCATGGAAGTAGGATTCTGCCAGTTCCTGGACGATTTCTACAACGATCGGATCGCACAATAAAACTGAAAACAAATAAACTGCCTGTGTGAGACAGACAGCACCCAGCTGTGAAAACGGGTGCCGCTGCCGACTTACACGGGCAGTTTTTTATTTGCTAAATTCCGAGACCGTACAGGATTTTCTTTAATTCCGCTACGGTCTTTGTCAGTACCTGCTCCTCAATCTTGTTGCAATCAAGGAGCAGTCGATGAATCTCCGAGTCCGCTGTGGAGATCGGATGTTCAAGGCTGTCGACGAGTAGATCATCAACCGAAATGCCGAGGGCATTAGCGATGTCCACCACAGTGTCGAGACTGGGATGCTTGCTCCCGTTTTCGTATCGATTGATATTTTCGCGGGCAAGACTAAGCTTCTCAGAGAGTAGTTCTTGAGTAAAGCTCTTTTCTTCTCGGAAGTGCTTTATGCGATCGCCGAGCTGATTGTAGTTTACGGGCATATATAACCTCCTTTGAATGCCCGCATAAGCCATACGTGTATTACCTCTGATCTATGCACATAGCAACTTATACTTTGGAAAAATATGATCAAGACCACCACATTCCACACTCCCTACTATAGTGTGGTCTTAAGCGAAAAAGAAAACGGATCGGGCAACAGAAAACGGCAAAGACCAGCTCGCCCGGAGTCTTATCCGGCTGGAAGGCGAGATTGATGAATTATTGGGAGTAATGGGATATGGACGAGAGTATGTTGACAGAGAGACAGAAACGCTGCATACCGGATGTGACGTTTGAACTGATACCGATCCGGAACCTGGTATCGAACCAGGATTATCAGCGCCCGCTTTCGGAAGGGCATATCCGGAAAACGGTAGAGGAATTTGACATATATCAGATTAACCCGGTTAAGGTGAGTCGCCGGGACGGGATCAATTTTGTTTTTGACGGTCAGCATACGGTTGAAATCGTCGCTTCTGTGTCCGGCTCCCGGGATACGCCGGTTTGGTGTATGGTGTATGAAATGCAGTATACGGAGGAAGCGCATACTTTTGCCAACCAGCAGAAGCATGTCAAGAGCCTTGTGCCGTACGAAACCTTCAAGGCGCATATCGAGGCTGGCGATCCGAAACAGATGATGATCAAATCCATCGTGGAGTCCTATGGGCTAAGGGTGACCAGCACGCAGCAGCTGAATGGCGTATGTGCCATTTCAACACTGGAAAAAATCTACGATAAATATGGTCAGGCAGTGATGGACAGCGCACTTCGTCTTGCTGTAGGGACATGGGAGGGTGAAGCGAATTCCCTTTCAGGCAATATGCTGATGGCGATTGCCCGTATCCTTGTGGCCTATGGCGATTCACTCAAGGAAGATGTGTTCAAGGACCATCTGGGTCAGGTGTCTGTGAAGTCCATCATCCGCACGGCCAAGGAACGTCGGCCGGGAGCTATGGGCTTTGCGGAGGCAATGATGATCCAATACAATTTGAAAAACAAACGAAGGCTTTCCTTGAGAACGCTTTACGGCGCAAAAGACATGACCTTTGAAGAGACAGATGATGGCAGCGAGGATACGGAAACGGCTGAACAGCAGGTTGAAGGGGTAGGAACTGCTGCAGAGGAAACAGGCCCAGACAATGCATGATGAAAATGAAGAGTGGCCTTTGCCTGGGTTATACCACAGGTTCAATGACAGGGAGCAACCGGCGGCGTGTTACGATTGATAGAAATTATCTGACAGTGAGGTGTTGAAGCGATGGAAGATAGGCATGCAGATAATCCTATAAAAATCCCAGAAATATCTGCAGATGAATTTCGTGCATGCGAGGATCAGGATGATTTCCTCCGGCGATACGGGAATCCTGTTATGATTCGCTCCAACGGACAAAGGGACGTCGTCTGTATGGCGCGTGAGTACTATGAACGCTTAATGCAGGAAAGAGATCTGTTCATAGAGGATGAAAACATTAAGTACTGGATCTACGAGTTTGAAGCTTCACAGGAGAAAAAACTGGAACTGGAACGTGCAGCCGCCAAATGCTGCATGACGCCAGACGAATTCTTTGAGGCGACAATAGAGGCCGGACTAAGAAAGGCGGAAACAGATTCAGAAGGTTCCGATAGACAATATCGGGAACAACCACAGGAGACAGAGCGTGTGGGCATTCGGCTGGTTCGTTTTTATCCGGTCTTTAAAGGCGAAACCGAAGCTCAGGCATTGAAACGAAAGCTCGCAGAAGAAGCCGCTGAAGGAGTTGATGATAAACATGTCTGAAGAAACGATGCAGAATTATCCCGAAGAACGCGCATTAGACGGAGTTTATTTTCGGACGAAAAGAAACGGCCGCTGGCGAAATATCTGCTTCAGCGATCTTACAGAAGATGAGAGGGAAGAAGTCACAAAAGGGCGTACTACAGAATGGCTGACTGGCCTTGCTTTCAGACTGGCGGATGTCCTTCACAAGATTGGGGATCAGCTCGATATTACAGCAAAAACTCCGGAAGAGGAGGAAGAATAGAATGTCGGAGAAAATGCTGGTAACGCAGGCGCTGGATGAGCGCGACCTGCTTGTTAAGAAGATCGGCGATAAGATTCAGAAGATCCAACTGGTAGATACCAAGAAACGAAATGAAGAAAAGACGGTCGCAGCACATGTGACCACGGAGGAATATGAAAAAGCAGCTTCGGCGGCGTATCAGCAGATCATGGATCTGATTGACCGTTATCAGCGCATCGATGCAGCGATTGTGGCTTCAAATGCGGCGACCACGATAAAGACAAGCTACGGTGATTATACTGTCGTCAGTGCCATTGCTCTGCGGAACCGCCTTCGGGAGACAGGAATCTATGACGCAAAAGCAAATTTCGAGGGGCTTCTGATAAACCAGATGGAGCGTCAGTATCAGGCGGCTGTGCAGGCGGCGGAATTTAAGAACAGGGGACTGGAATCACAGGCGGAAACCATGCGCCTCAGTATCCTGGGAAAGGACAGCAAGGTAAAGGATACGAAGCCATTGGAAGTGGTGGATGCGTATATCCGCGAGAACACGACAGAGGTTATTGACCCGCTGGAAAGCCAGAAGAAAATGCAGGAGCTGAAGGAGAAGATCGATACGCTGCTGACGGAACTGGATACACAGATCAAGGTATCCAATGCGACCACAACCATAGAATTCTGATGATCATGCCTGCCATACGAAAGCTCTGAACCCGCTTTCCCCGCAGAGGGGTTATTCTGCAAATGGGCTTGCCCGTCGCCCCAGTACGGGCTCCTGAAGACTCTCTGCAACAGAGTCGTTAAAGCCGTTAACAATAGTTCAGTGGATTGAACGCATGACCAGTTATCATGAAGCGCGGGTCCGAATCCCGCCTGTGTAAAATGGCTTACACAAGAATCAACTGTTTTGTGTGAACTGTGCTTTGTGAACCGGAAACCGTCAACGATCAAACCAATTAACTGTGAAAGGACAAAGGACAACGATGACGCAGGCATGGCAACGTGCTGAAATCCATGAGCATGGTCCGGCGTGAAAGCGGTTGGCCGTGGGCTTCCCACATGGCTGTATGGCAGGCATTTTTATAGAAATGCTGAAAAATGAGGAATAGAAAAAAGAGCACCATCGTTATGACAGTGCTCAACAGGATCAGTCTTTTCGGCGCTGTATTACTTCCGCTTTGGAGAACAGCTTGTATTTAGCATCGGTACGGATTGGATGCAGCTTATCTCGGCGCATCAGGTCATCGATATTCTGTCGGGAACAATCGAGGATCCTGCATGCTTCCGATGCGCTGACAACGCGATTCTGTACATAATGATGCAAGGCTTCCAGTGTCAGGGGAATCGTCACTCCGTGTGTATACAGCTCCCGGTGGGATAGCATTGCCTGATTATTCCAGTAAACACCGAAACCATCGGGCTGCACCTCTACGGTGTTGAAGCGTTCCTGACTGGCCAGATAAGGGGCAATTGTTGGAGACGATAGTTCCTGAGAATCGATGACCTTTGCTGTTCCGTTCGCGAAGAAAACCAGCAGACGGGGGCATTCTAAAGGAACGACCTCTTCCACTTTGGTTTTCCAGCGGCGGGCGAGCAGTTCAGGGAGGGGATCGGATGGGATTTCTTCCAGATAGCAGTCATCCTGTTCGCAGCGACCCATAGTGAGCATCAGAAGGGAGAACTCATCGTATTCTTTCAGCCCGTTATCCCGCAGAATCTGCCCAATGTTCTGGCGATCCTGTGGAATGATACGCTGCTGCACAAAACGGCGGCTCCAGTTGCTGTCGATGCTGTACTCTCCGCGATCCGCAAAGGAAGAGAGAAGGAGCGGCATGTCCCAGCTGTCAGCGCCGTCTGGAAGCTCAATAAAGAAGGCTTTGGAGGTTTCGTGGTAAATGAGATATCCGAGGATCGTATCCTGCGGCATGGTCTCATCCTTGATTGCGAAGATTCTCATATGCTTGCCACCTCCTCCAAATCATTTCCCAGCTGCGGTCAAGCCAATGCTGATCCAGGGCTTCGTCCAACCCGTCCAGCAGGTAGGCCCGGTCACTTTCCTTTAACGGAGATAAACGCGGGAATTGATCACGCGGGACGAGCCGGAGGTTGTCCCAAGCGGAACGGGAACCCACAAAACACTGAACTGGTTTATCCGCCATAACATCCTCCTTTTCCAATTCTTCGATGCTGCGGCAGCGGCAGAAGAGGGAAACGCCGTGATCGAAGAGAGGAGCCAGCCTTATGGTTTTCCGATACCGATTGGTCAGTACCTCCATGTTTGCGCCATGCCGGTCCCGGTTCAGAATCAGGTAATCGACAACGAGCATCTGGTAAATGTATTCTGCCCAGCCGTACCGAACGCAGAATTCCAGTGGTGATTCACTGGAAAGCTTATGACTGTCATAATAGTTGTCAAGAGCGTCTTTCTTTTCTCCGCGCTGACGGAAATTCCGGGAAGCACACAGCCAGGTGCGAATCGGCTTCTCATCTACGATAATATCCGCATGGATCAGCTGGTAAGAGAGATGAGGAATGTCAAGTATAGTAAGCAGGCGATCTGCAATGATTTCGTTGACAGATTCATGACCCGTGACACCATGGAAGGAGTCATAATCCGAAAGTTTATAGTAGGTTTTACCTTCCGGAGTAGTCTCCTGAGCTTTCAGAAAAGAACCAGCTGTTCCGGATGATCCGCGAATTTTAGACCAGCTGAGGTGCGTCAGATCCTGTGGAATATGGATAATCTGTTCCATGAGCTCACCTCCTGCGGATAGGATAGCATAATACTTGATAAATGTCAAGTTAAAGAAGATGCAAACGAAATCAAACTAGATAGCAGGAAGATGATAAATGAGCTATAAAAGGAAGATCGGCGACAACCACAGGCTAAGAAAGACATACAGAGCGACCAGAAACTCATGTCTTGTTGGCGTGTATTATGATAAAAGAAAAGACCGGTTGATTCGGTTTTACCAAAGCAGAAATGCTCAATATCTTCGGCGATGCGGCAGCAAGAAGGTGCGGAAATCAAAGAGGGTGCTTCAGCATGGAATGTATCGGAAAGTTTATGATTATTGGTGGAAACTGTGGTGAAAAGAATAAACAACGGAGGACAGGGAATTGAACGATAAGCCGAAGATGCAGCTGTCGAATCGGGAATCAATAGTCCTGCGGGATATCTGCTTTGCCAGAATGAAAGTGCTTCACGCCGGAGATTCACAGACGCTGGAAGAGCTCCCACATCAAACGGAATTGTCAGAGAATACGGCTCGGCAGTCACTCCACGCGTTTGATTTCTTCCGCTGCGCATACTTCGGCAATGAGGAAGGTATTAAGCGTCAGGCGGAGAAACAGCGTAACATGGGCTTTCATGCTGGCGGTGGATATTATGACGGCATAACCGAAGATTATCATCGAATAATGGCGGAACGGATGGAAGCAGAATATGGTCTGGATGAAGTTGTGATGCTTCAAAACCGAATCAAAGGCTTTGTGAGATCTCTCAAAACAGCCCCGGCGCGAACGCTGTATATCGCTGATTGCCATTTTTATCATCGCCGTTTGAATACAGAAATGGATAAACGCGGCTTTGCTTCTGTGGAAGAGATGAACAACCACATGATCCGGAGATGGAATTCAAAAGTAACGAAGAACGATGCCGTATATATCCTGGGCGATCTCAGCCTGGCAGGAGGCTTTCAGACATCCGGGATATTGGAGAGCCTGAATGGTAAGAAGCACCTGATTATCGGGAACCACGACAAAAGGTATCTTGATAATAAGTTCTTTGAGGATCATCAGCTCCGATCCAGGCAGCAATATGCCGAAATCCGCGATAATGGGAGAAATGTCATTCTCTCACATTATCCCGTATTCTGTTATAAAGGACAGTACCGGCGGGACAAGGATGGTCGACCACTGACCTATATGCTGTACGGTCATGTGCATAATACGCACGATGAAGCCCTGGTCAACCGGTTCATCATGGAAACAAGGGAAACAAAGGTGATGTCACGTCATTCAACAGAGCCGGAGCCGATCCCTTGCAATATGATTAATTGCTTCTGTATGTTCAGCGATTATCAGCCGATGACACTGGATGAGTGGATTGAAATCGACAGGAAGCGAAGGAAAGCTATGGATGCGGAGAACACTCTGTCTGCTGCATCCCTTACGATGATGGATTCGACAATGGAGAACTATTAGCGCGGGATTGTATCTGAGCCGATTGAAATGGAAAACGACTTTGAGGGAGAGTGACGACAGATGATTGAAACGGGCAGATTCATGCTTGCTGGCCGTATGGGAGAAATAGACCCGGGGAATCCGGACTCGAATATCCCATATTACCTGAAAGTTAAAGAAGGGGCGGCCTTACCGAAGAATGCAGTAGTTGAAGAAGGCGAGTTTTGTGTTGCTATGATCTCCGCTGGATTCGATCCCAAGACGAAAGAGCCCACCGGAAGTACCGTGCACTATGTGAAAGCGACCGAAAATGTCAAAGAACAGGTACAGAAAAACTGTGAAGATATTGGTAGGTTTCTCGCACGTCATTTGTATGATATGGAGCAGGAATATAGGCTGAAAGGTCTTGATTTCTGGGAGGAGATCAAAAAGAACTATGCAGGAGTTTGAACATATTTATCTGACTGGCGATACGCATGCAGATTTCAGAGACCTGATCACCCAATCAATACGACACAGCATTACTGACCGTGATCTCCTTATAATCCTCGGCGACGTTGGAATCAATTATTTTGGTGACTGGAGAGATCAGCGGGATAAAGATGAACTGGCGATGATCCCGGCCACGATCCTTTGTATCCATGGAAATCATGAACTGCGGCCTACAAGCCCGGAGGTGGCGGAATTATATCATCCAATCCAGTGGATGGGCGATATTGCCTATGTGGAAGACATCTATCCTCGTTTCATTATGGCAGAGGACGGAGCGCGGTATCATATCAACGGGCGAGATTTCCTTGCCATAGGTGGCGCGTACTCCGTGGACAAGCCATATCGGCTGCAGATGGGTTATCACTGGTTTTCGGACGAACAACTGACGGCGGCGGAGATGGATGTGATTCGACAGAAAGTGCTTGACCACGGCAACCGCGAAGATATCATTCTGGCACATACTTGCCCATATGATCAGCGTCCAGTGGAGTGCTTCCTGCCAGGCATAAATCAAAGTGGTGTGGATAATACGATGGAACACTTTCTGCAGGAAATCGTAGATGCAGCCGAATACAATGCGTTCTACTGCGGACACTGGCACACGGAGAAACAAAACAGCAAGTTACGAATCTTATTTCATGATGTGATGATGTTGGCATAAATGTGAGGGAGAGTGCAAAAATGGACAGGCGGCAACGGCTTATTGATGTATTTGAGGATACACAGCGTTTCTATACGCAGAATCCACAGCTTTCAAAAGCAGTACAGACAGCAAGAACTTCCACAAAACTTTATGAAGCGGAAGATTATCCGGATATTCCTAATGATGCAGTGACAAATGGATCAATAATCGTCACGAAGCATAAGTCCTTTGAGGCAGCAATGAAGATTCATGCAGAGCATCCTGAATGGAAGATTGCAGTCCTGAATTTTGCTTCAGCCACAAATCCGGGCGGTGGTGTGAGAACCGGTAGTTCGGCTCAGGAGGAGAGCCTTTGCCGGTGTTCAACCTTGTATCCTACACTGACACAGAATTGGCTATGGCAGAGTTATTATCAGAAAAACCGAGATGCGCATGATAATCTTCACACGGATGCCTGCATCTATTCTCCGGGCGTGGTGATCTGTAAGACCGACGAAGCATGGCCAGAACGGATGGAGGAAAAGAACTGGGTAACAGTAGATGTGATTAGCTGCGCAGCCCCTAATCTTCGGCGCAGGCCCTCCAATGCATACAACTCCGATTACGGCGCACCGGCAACAATATCCTCGGAGGATTTGTATAAACTGCATCTGAAACGGGCGAAGCACATCCTGCATATTGTGGCAGCGTGTAGAGCGAACATAGAGCGAACATAGGGGCCTGACCCCATTAAGAAAATGTTACGACTCTTACATCAGTACCATGAACAGGGTTGACACATTCTTAGTTTGCACCTATAATCCGTATAATAGTATATATTTTGGAAGGGCGTAATACACCATGTTGATCAGAGACAGGATCTTTCAAAAACTTGAAGAGTCGCAGATGACGCAGAAAGAGTTTTCCCAAAAAACCGGAATACCGGAATCAACAATCAGTGACTGGAGAAAGAAAAGAACTAATCCGACAGCTGAAAAGATCATGATTATATGCCGAACACTGGATGTGACCCCGGAATGGCTGTTATCTGGAATAGAGGCTCAGGGAACTAGGGGCAACCCTCAAAAATGGCATGTCGTTGATGCGGAGACGGACAGCGGAAGATTACTTACATCTTATAATTCGCTGGATGCGAGACTGCAGCAGAGACTTTTGGGATATGCGGAAGCTTTAAGCGAACAGTTCAAGGTAGAAGAGCAGAAATAAAATACAACAGTGGAATTTCGAGGTTGTCTGGTGAATAATGAATTATCCGGTCCATTAGAAATTAAATCAGAAGAGCAACTCTGGAGGCATATTGATCATTCTGTTGCTCAGGCAGATGCAGGGATAGGCGAAGAAGCAGATCTGGTCATTGACGAACTTTTGGGGCAGTTCGTGGGATGAAGAATTAAAAGTAATTGTGACTCCAGCTGCTAAAGCAGACTTCAGAAGGTTTTTCGTACCTTCGGAATAAGAAGAAAATGAAGTGATTTTCGAACCTGACTTTAAGTCTTAAAACATCATGAAATCCGTATATTAGTATATATTGCTTGGCACAAATCGGAGGTGCAACGATTGGCACGAAAGAAAAGACAGTGGTATCCAGGAGCAACTTATCATGTGATGAGCCGGGGGAACAGGAGAAATGCTATTTTTAAGGAAAAGTATGATTATGTGACGTTTTTGGAATATATAGAACTGGTACAAGGCCTTTTCCCGTTCAAGCTGCACAGTGTGTGCCTGATGACAAACCATTTTCACATGCTGATTGAAACAGCCAATGACGAGATCTGGAAAATTATGCAGAAACTGTTGAGCCTTTATGCATCGGAGTTCAATCATCGGTATTCATATAGTGGCCACTTATTCGAGGGAAGGTATACGGCTTGCACAATTGAGGATGCCAGATATTTTCTTGAAGTCAGCAGGTACATTCATTTAAATCCGGTAAAGGCAAGGATGGTAAGGGAGCCCCTGACCTATGCTTACAGCAGTTACGGATTGTTTGTCAATTGTGAAAAGGATAAAGGGGGAACAGTTGATAAATTGCTAAGGGATCTGGTAGATACGTCACGAGTGTTGGCTTCTTTTCACAATAATCCGAGAGAGCAGTATCGCATGTTTGTAGAGGGGAAAATTTCGCATGCGGAACAGGAGATGCTGATTCAAAAGGATATGAAGGAAGATGAGATGTGGCTTCCGTGGTAATGGACATAAGTCAAGTAATATTCAAGCATAGTCATTGTTAAGGCATCAGCAGAACTCATGATCAGAGAGGGGGATCCATGGCGACTGTAGTGAAGAGCATGGCAACCGCAGGAGTAGACGGCTTTATGGTGGAGATCGAGGTCTCTACGCTTAAGGGTCAGCAGCAGATGTTATCGGTGATCGGTCTTCCGGACCAGGCGATCAAAGAGGCCGGCGAGCGCATTCAGGCTGCCATTGAAACCTGTGGTTATGATATTCCAAAAGATAAAGTGATTATCAGCCTGGCACCGGGCAACAAAAAGAAAAGAGGTTCGCACTTTGATCTGGGAATGACCATAGCGCTGCTCTTTCAGACGGACCAGATAGCCCCGAAGAATCTGGCAGATTATGCCTTTATCGGAGAGCTGGCACTTGACGGGAGAATCCGTCCCTGCAATGGCGTGCTGTCTATGGTTACAGAAGCAAAGAAATGTGGTGTGAAGGCAGTGGTTGTGCCATTTGATAACAGGGAGGAGGCTTCATCCGTTTCGGGAATCCGGATCTGCCCTGTCAAAACGCTTCCGGACACAGTGCGGTTTCTTGCGGGAAAGCTGGATTTATACAAAGAAACAGCATCAGAGGATCAGATCATGAGAACAGATCAGTCTGCATCTGCAGGCTCTCTGGCGGAAAGGCATGGACTGGACTTCTCGGATGTCAGAGGGCAGGATGATCTGATCGAAGCGATTGTCCTCGGTGCGGCGGGCGGCCACAACATCCTGATGATTGGGGAACCGGGATGCGGGAAGACGATGATTGCACAACGCATACCAACCATTCTTCCGGAAATGTCCGAGAAGGAGTCGCTGGAAGTGACGAAAATCCATAGTATTTCCGGCCTTCTGGAAGCTGGTGACGGTCTCATCCGGGAACGTCCGTTTCGTGCACCGCATCACAATGTGTCACTCAATGCCCTGATTGGCGGCGGCAGTTATGCGCAGCCCGGGGAGGTCTCACTGGCGCATAACGGGGTGTTGTTTCTGGATGAAATTGCTGAATTCTCCAGGGGAACCCTGGATGCCCTGCGCCAACCCATGGAGGATAAACGTGTAACGATCTCACGAGTGAATGGGACAAATTCCTATCCGGCGAATTTCATGCTTGTAGCTGCAATGAATCCATGCCCCTGCGGGTATTATCCATCGAAACGGTGCAGGTGCTCTGACTATGAAATCCTGCATTATCGGAGCAAGATATCCGGACCGATTCTGGAACGAATCGATATTCAGAAGAGTGTTGTCCATGTGGACTATTTTGAGCTGAGCGAAAAGAGGAGCTCCTGTTCCTCGAAGGAACTGAGGGAAAAAGTGGAACGTGCAAGAAAGATTCAGCAGGAGCGCTTTCGGAATGACAAAGAGGTCAGCTGCAATGCTCAGATGACGAGTTCGATGATTCAGAAATACTGTAAACTGGACGCGGAATGTACGGAAATCCTGAAAACCGCAAGTGAAAAATACGGCTACAGTGCAAGGGTAATTCATAAGCTGCTGAGACTGGCAAGAACTTCTGCAGATATTGACGGAGCAGAGATGATCCGCAGGGAGGATATCATCCGCGTGCTCCACTGCCGGGATCTGGATGTGTCGAGCAGCCAGATGTATGCGATCACATGAATAAGAATGATGAGAGAAAACTATTGCGTTATGTAATGCTTACGCTGATAAGCGGGCTTGGTCCTGTCGGACAGAACCTGCTGCTTTCAGTGTGTGGAAATATAGATATCTGCTTTGAACTGGACCAGGCTGAGATACTTGCCAAAAATGAAAAGAGTATTCGAAGTAGTGTCTCAGATCATAATTCTGGAATGGACAGATCACAGAGGTCAACGGTCGCACATAGGCAGCTCCTAGCTTTTCTGGAACAGAGAGAGAAGCCGGAACTTAGGAGTAGGGCGGAGGAGATATTAACACTGAAACCTCAAATTTTACGTTAATAGAAATGCGGCTAATTAGCCGTTTTACGCATCCACCCATGCTACGGGTAGCATCGGACACCTTGAAAATACGCTGTTTTCAACATATTTAGCCTCACTTTTACTTGATTTAGCGGCTCATCAGAAGTATAATTATTACGTAAGTTACGTTAATAGAAAGGACTTTCAATGAGCATTCCTGAATCAATCAAGAGCAGACGGCCGACCCAGTTCGGAGCAGTCGAGATCCGCTTTATCGGCGGGCATTATTACACTTACCTGGTTTCTTCCAAGTGGGATGCCGCCAAGGGCAGGCCTCAGAAGGTCACAGGAAAGAGCATCGGCAAGATCACCGAGGCGGACGGCTTCATACCGAACACCAATGGTCTCCGTCTCATGCAGGAAATGCGGCTTATGCCGGATGTCGCTCCGTCCGTAAAGAATTATGGCGCGTACGAAGTCCTGCAGCAGCTGACGCCGGATCTCAGCGACAGCCTCCGGAAATACTTTCCTGATTCATTCCGTGAGATCCGTACGCTCTCCCTGATTCGCCTTGTGGACAAGATCTCGTCCGCAAAGATGATCCAGCCGCTGTTCCTTGATTCCTACATGAGCGACATCTGCGGGGACATCTCGATATCGGAAGGCTCCGTCCGGAAGTTCATTGCCGGTCTTGGTTCGAAACAGGACAGAATCGACGCGTTCATGAAATCCCAGGTTATGCCGGGAACAACGCTCCTTTTCGACGGGACTTCCATCTTCACAAAGTCTGCCGATTCGCTCGCGGCGAAAGGGTATAACCCGGATCATAGTCTCGACCCTCAGGCGCGCCTTCTGTATGTCTTCGAAAAGGATTCCCACAAGCCTGTGTTCTACCGCGTCGTGCAGGGATCCATCGTCGATAAGAGTGCTTTCATGGATACCGTTAACGCTGCTGGGTGCAGTGACTGCATCATCATTGCGGACAAAGGCTTCTACTCCAAGCCGAACGTGTCTGCCCTTCTGAATGCGGGCATGCGTTACATTCTTCCACTACAGGAAAACACCGTTAATGTCGAGCCGGAGTTCTACCAGAATCCAAGCGACGGTAAGTGGGACAATGTCTTTTCTTACAACAAACGCGCCGTCTGGTGCCGGAAGCGCAGGAGCGGGAATCGCGGTAACTTCATCTACACGTTTCGCGATGATTCCAGACGGGCGGAACTGGTCGGTCACTTCGTGGAGCGGGCAGAGAAAGATTATGGCGAAGAAGAACGTCGGCCGAAGGACGTCGTGAATGAAGTACGCATGGGCTATTTCTCCTTCTGTAGCAACCTCGATGTCGAGCCGAGGGAGATTTATCTCGACTATAAGGAACGCTGGGACATCGAACAGTGCTTCGACTACCTGAAAAACAGCGTATCAACAAATGCATCCCATGCCCATACGGATGATTACTTCCGAGGCTGGGCGTTCCTGAACCATGTCAGCCTGCTCTATTACTACGGCCTTCTGAACGCGGTCAGGAACACGAAACTGGACGACAGGTATTCCGCGGAGGATGTACTGAAACTGACGAAGAATATCTACCGTGTCGACACCGGCGACAAAGAGGGAATCCGGATCTCCGCAATCCAGAAAAAGACTCAAGCAATCCTGGATACACTCGGAGTCGATCTATTACGTAAAAAATGATGCTTCAGTGTATTAAATACAATCGACAAATATGGGATCAGTCTGATCATAAAAGAAAATGAAGCATATCCGAAACGTTTTGCCGGGATCGCTGACATACCGGTTCTTTTGTATGTAAAAGGAAATCTGAGGATTAATGAGTATTCCGGATCTGTAGGCATTGTAGGGGCGAGAATGTGCTCGAGGGAAGGCCGGGAGCGGGCCATTCACCTTGGCCGTCAGGCGGCAATTGGTCATCGCGCGGTTATAAGCGGTATGGCGAAGGGGATTGATGCTTATGCACATACGGCTGCGCTGAAGGAGAACGGATATACCATAGCCGTGATGGGAACCGGTCCGGAGGTCTGCTATCCGCCGGAGCACAGGGCACTCTATGATACGATAGCTGAGAGTGGTTGTATTGTATCGGAATATGCGCCGGGGACAAAGCCGGCAAAGTATCTGTTTCCGAGACGAAATCGGATTATAGCGGCGCTTTCGGACGAGCTGTACGTGATAGATGCGGGGCGGAACAGCGGGACGAGGAGTACGGTGGCGTTTTGTGAGAGGTATGGGAGACGGGTGAGGGCTCTGCCGGAAATCAATCAATCTGAGGAGAAACGTTGAGAGAGTGTGTGAAAGTGATATTAGGAGTGCCAGAAAGCAGGAATCGGCGGTGAGGGGCAGGGTTGTTGTTATAGGGTTCAAATGATAAAATGATTGTGACGCCAAAAGTATCAATCTCGGCGTCAATTGCAAGTACCTGATAATCCTGGTCCTTGACAACTGAATACAGTTCATGACTTGCAAAAAGTCGACTTTTTGCTGTATTTATGCGGTTTTTCACCCCTCACGATAGTATAATAGAATTATCTATTCTACTTTCATTTGTGAGGTGCCCATATGTCCTTCGGGCCGAATTACGCTCAGCAGATTTCCCTTTTTGACAAGCTTGCTTTTCTTTCCAAGAGGAAGCAGCAGATGTTGGAAAAATCCTGAGCACAGGCATTTTCAGATCATGTCTTTACACGGATCAATGAGCATATTTTTGCTCCGCTTTACAGTGAGAAGACGAACTCTCGGCCTAACGCCCCGATCAACGTTTTCGTTGGCGCTCTGATCCTGAAGGACTTCACATCTCTTACAGATGAAGGGATCACGGAAGCGTGCGAGTTTGATTTCCGCTATCAGTATGTTCTTCATACGACCAGTTTTGAAGATCAGCCTGTCAGCGAGCGGACTCTGAGCCGTTTCCGCTCAAGGCTTGCCGCTTATGAGCTTACCACCGGAGAAGATCTTCTTCATCAGTGCTTCGTCGAGATGGCGGAAAGCATGCGGAAATACATGGAACTATCTCCTTCCATCAAACGGATGGACAGCATGATGATCGAGTCCAACATCCGGAAGATGGGCCGCCTGGAACTACTGTATACCTGCATTTCCAACCTTGTAAAAGAACTGCACCGGGACGGCAAGGTCGAATTGCTCGAAGGCCTGGAGCACTACGCGGATCCGAATGACAGAAATCGCGTTATATATCATGATCAGGACATCCCGCAGGCGGAACGGCTGCAGAAGGTCATCGATGACGCCGCGTCTCTGCTTCCGAAATGTGCCGAGGATTATGCGGACTCCGAAGACTATCAGCTTTTGGAGCGGGCGATCCAGGAGCAGACGAAAAAGGACGATGACGGCCATATCGTTCCCAAAGGGAAAGGAGATGGCATGGATTCCTCTTCCCTGCAGAACCCTGCAGATCCTGATGCTACCTACCGGATGAAGGCAGGAAAAGCACATCGCGGCTATTCGGCAAACATCACAGAGACTGTTGATGCGAACGGCTCCCTTGTGACGGATTACCAATACGATAGCAACACACGAAGTGATGTGGATTATCTCAGGGAGACCATCGAAAACGCGGAGCCTTCCGAAGAGACGACGGCACTCATTGCAGATGGCGCGTATGCCAGTGAGGAGCTGGCTGCTCAGGCGGCCGAGAAAAACATCGGGCTGCTCACCACCGGCCTTCGTGGCAGAAAGCCGCGGGAAATCCTGACACTGTTCAAACTTTCCGAAGATGGGCAAACAGTCGCTGAATGTCCTGAAGGGCATGCGCCAAGGAGCAGTTCCTATATCCGGCAGACCAATTCAATCCGCGCAGCCTTTCCACGCTGCTGTTGTGAAAACTGCCCCCATCGTAAAGAATGCAACGTAAAGATCAAAACACGTACAGCAGTGCTCATCATTTCCCTTGGTGCGCTGGCTCATACAGAAGAAGCCATCCGCCGAAAAGATGACGAGACCGTGAAGTTGATTGGGCGAATCCGGAACGGTGTTGAGACCGTACCCTCTGTTCTGAGAAGAAAATATCGGGTAGACAGCATGCCCGTCAGAGGCAGACTGAAGACAAAAGTGTTCTTCAGTCTTAAGATGTTTGCCCTTAACTTTACAAAATTGCTGCTCCACGAGAGAGGGCTCGAAAAATGCAGGGCGTTGTAGGCGGAAACAGCCTGAGGAAACAGAGATAATCCCCCATGCACTGGAAGGAAATCTCAGATAAAGAACAAATCCACTCATAAACTGTATTCAATTGTCAAGGAACAAAACTTTGTTTAATCGCTAAGTCGGGAATTCACGACTTTTGGCGACCATATCATAAAATAATGGGTAATATGTAAGTTGGTGACACGAATTGATTTACAAAGGTACGGAATACACAATAGAACTTGATCTTCGAGAAGATCTAAATCAGTGGGCATACAACGTTCTCAATACCGCTCATTTTGAAAACGTTAATCTGGATCGAGCACTATATCAGTACTGTAATATGCAGCTTAGATTATTGGAACCCAAACCGAGGAAAGTACTTGTTTCCAAGGAGCTTGTTATTCCAGATAATGCTAAGGCAGGATATGAGTACTTCAAAACGGTTGTGGAGAAGGGCGATCATCTGCTTCCGTTTATGTCTCGCTCAATCGTGGACGTGGCATTTAAAGACAAGATGATCTTTGACTGGGGATTATTTCATTTCCACCTGAGCACCAAGGTTTACGACAAGGATCCCAGATTTATGGAAAGATCTGAATACCTGCTTATCGCATATGTAGATCAGGTTCACGATGATATGATGTATTTCCTACAGATTAGACCACATATATCATCTGTGTGGACTGAACAAGAACTGGTAAGAATCCTTGTTAATAACTGGCCAGATACTATGGAAACAAGGCGAATTAAAGGCTTTGTCTCGCTTACAGAAAATGTGACTGATGAGGATTATAAGCGACTGCGCAAGGCAAATGTCAATACGATGGTAGATCTTCAAGATGGTCGTGTATATATGGGAGCTAACCTCGGTTTGAATACAGCCGGAACCTCTGTAAGGGCAATATGTCAGTACGATATGTATTGTAATCAAGCTCGATTGTTTCAAGAATCAATAGGAAGAACTGCTGATGCGATTGGCGATACAATAAACAAAAAGCTGTATGAACCAGAGAAAAGTTTTACTCTCAAGATGGTCACGCCGGGAGATAGGGATTATTTGTTCAAAGTCGAGAATCATGGCTTTTATCTCCGCGTGATTACCAAAGGTGACAATATGCAGATTGTTGTGGGTGATACGGCAGAACAAATAGAAGAGGCACTATCTTAATCCTCAGCTAAGCAGTTAAACTCTTTGCAAATACTTATCTTGCCCTCCGTGTGTCCTACTTCAATGAGCTGGACACTTATGCAGAACTGAAGGGATTGAAAACTAAGGACATCATCGATGGTGTTTGCCTGAATCCGAGAATCGGAAGCCATTACAACAACCCCTCCTTCGGTTATGGTGGTTACTGCCTTCCGAAAGACACAAAGCAGCTTCTTGCCAACTTCCAGGATGTCCCGGAGAATCTTATCCAGGCGATTGTTGAGAGTAATAGGACAAGGAAAGATCATATTGCGGATAGGGTGCTATTCAAGGCAGGTTATTATGGTTATTCTCAGAATTCCATGTGGAATGCGGAGAAGGAAAGACCAATTGCAATCGTTAAGGAAAGAATCGAAGGTGGTGCAAACGAAAAAGCAGCATTGCGCTTTCCGATAACTGCCCTTTCGTTTGCAACAATTTCGATTTTTCCTGGTTGAACAAAGCGCGTCCGGGTTGCCTGTATATATGGACTTTCAATCAGACCGCTTTTGCTCAGAGTGTAGCATGGATCCTCTGATAAATGTACTGTTTTGTACAAGAAAACCACGATGATCGCATCAGAAATAAGCCTTTAAAAGGCTTCACAGAATCCGTATTCATTTTTAAGAAATCAACAGAGCAGATGTGGCTCTGGCCGGAACAAAGATGGATCAGCACCTATCGGAATGATCCTTCCGCCACAGGACGAGCATTTACAGACATCCTTGTTATAGAGAAGGCGGATGATTGCCGGTCCATCCAGATTCTTCAATCGGGACAGATATTTTTTACCACCAAGAAGATTCCGGCAAAGAGTAATCTTCCGGTTTTTGTTCCGTGAAGAAAGAAGTCCATAGTGCCTGATCCGTACGAACCTTTTGGGCGGGACATGCATCAGAAACCGGCGCATGAATTCTTCACCGGTGATGGTGACTTCTTTCCATTGTCCCTGGTTTTTGTAATCTTTTGCAGTAAAGGTGACAGTGCTGTCCGTCATGCTTTTAATACGATAGTTGCTGATCGCGATCCGGTGGGTATACTTCCCGAGATATTTGATAACGGACTCAGCGCCATCAAACGGTTTCTTGCAGTAAGGGATCCACTCTTTTTTATAACAGGAGTCCAGCAGATCCTTGAACGCATAGTGGTTTTTGAAGCACTCTGCGCTGCCGTGGAATTCAAGCTTTCCGTCTTCCCAAAGGTGTTTCAGCTCCGCAAGATACTTGCCGCGGAATAGGCGTGAAACAACCCGGATGGGAAGGAAGAACTCTTCTCCGGTATCTTTCCACTGGTTTTTGGGGTCGAGACCGCCGCCCAGCACAACGGCATGGATATGCGGATGGAAGTTCATCTCACTCCCCCATGTATGGAGGATGCAAATATAACCAATGTCAGCACCAAGATATTTGCTGTCGGAAGCCAGTTCCCGCAGTGTATCGGATGAAGCATGATAAAGGGCATCATACAGGAGTTTCTGGTTGCTGTAGATGACAGGATTCAACTCCTCCGGGACAGTGAAGACCACATGGAAGTATGGCGCATCCAGTACATCTTCCCGACGGGCATCCACCCACTTTTCCTTTGGGAACTCCTGGCACATGGGACAGCATCGGTCACGGCAGGAATTGTAGTGGACCGAAATGCAGCCGCAGTCTTCGCAGACACTGATATTGATACCGAATGCACCGGTTTTACAGTTCCTGATATGATAAGCCACTTTTCGTTGAGCCGCAGAGAGTTCATGTGTTTTCACGTAATCAGGGTAAAAACGGTTAAAGACATCCTGGATTGTACATTCAGTACTCATGCTTCACCGCCTTTATGCAGATCGTAAGGGCTGCGGATCCCAAGAAGGCTCTTGTTGCTGACATGGATATAGACTTCTGTCGATTTTGGATCCACATGTCCAAGCAATGCCTGAATGTATTTAATGTCAACACCATCCTCAAACAGATGACTGGCAAAGCTGTGGCGGCAGCAATGACTGGTGACCTTTTTAGTAATACCGGCTCTTTCTGCACTTTTCTTGAAATACTGATTGATGCTGTTCTTGTCAAGATAAGTTCCGGTCCATGAGCTTGGGAAAAGAATGTCTCTGGGCTTGCCACACTTAAACCAGTATTCGGTCAGTAAATCAAGGTTGCGATCAGAAAGAATCGTATATCGGTCCCGTCGGCTCTTGCTTTCGCGGACATGAATGGTTCTGTTAGCTCGGGATATATCGTCATAATGAAGATGTACGACTTCAGACACTCTCAGGCCGGAAGAATACATGGTGGCAATAATCGCTTTGTGTTTAAGGTTGGGCGTATGATCAATAATGCTCTGTATTTCATCCCTTGAAAGAACAGTAGGCAATGAGCGGTCAAGCTTCATCCTGGGAATGTCTTCATCGTCCCAGTTCATCTTCAGGATCCGTTTATAGAAAAATCGGATTGAGGAATGATAATGATTATAAGTCCGAGGCGCCAATCCGCTGAGCCGCTTTTCTGTCAGGAATGCATCAACGTCATCTGTTGTGAGGGCAGAAACATCTTTGTTTATAGTGCGCAGGAAGTAGTCTACGGAATTGCAGTAAGCGTTGATAGTACTTTCTTTTAAGTTCCGCTTTTGAGCTTCATTACGGATCGGGGTAAAAATATCTTCGTACATAAAAACCTCCTTGATAGTAGTGTCTTCAGATACAACTACCTATCAGGAGGTGCGTTGGCATCATAATTCCGATTGCGGAAGACGCCTGTAAATGCTATTGTTTTCATAGGCAGTGGGGCTTTCCGTATTCAGTTGTTTTGTGTGGTAACTTAACAATACCGAATTACGAAAAGCATTTCCACTGCTTTTTTGTTAGTCAATAACGTAAAACTGCGCCACAGCCCAGGCAGGCCATCGCGCAGCGATTTTGTTCAATCGGAGTTTATCGGTTGACGATGAAAGCCAATAGCGATAACTTCCGGCAGAGTTCGATTCAGGGCGTGATGAAGAGACTGAAAGCGAAGGGTGCAACCGTTATCATCTATGAGCCGACATTACCGGACGGAACAACGTTCTTCGGAAGCCTGGTGGTTAACGACATCGAAAAGTTCAAGAGCGGATCAGATGCCATCATCGCGAATCGGTATGATAGTGTGCTTGATGATGTAGAAGAGAAGGTCTACACAAGGGATTTGTTCAGGAGGGATTGACGTGATCCGGTCGAAAGGACATATAGCGGATTAAAGAGAAATACTTCCCCAGGGTCTGAAATATGGCTTTAGGAGTTCATCAGCACAAGAGCATTTCTTTGGTGCAACTCCGGAGGTGCTGAATGATAATACAGTACGATGAGGAGAAGAACCAGAAGAACATTAGGAAACACGGTGTGTCCTTCGAAATAACATCTATAGCCTTTGCTGATCCGAGTGCTGTGGTTATTATTTTCATTCAGGTTCAGAAGAACGGCATAATCTGATCGGTGCCAGATGTGGTGCATTTGATCAGGGAAAAGCGATACTCGGACGGACAACTACAGGATGAGTTCCCAAAAAGGAGTAGTTGTGATCATCGGCTGACGAGAGTTGAAATAATAAGCGAGAAATTCGATATGATAATAACAGGTGAAATCAAATGTGAATCATGCCAGAGGGAGATTAAAGTGAACCCCTCTGTCAAGACAAATTTTTTGTAAAAATAAGCCTTAAATGATAGCAAAAGTAGCACTACATTTTTGCAGTCATAACAGTTGACGTAAACTTACCCAAATCTATATGGGCCGGTACATCTGTATGAAGCAGCCTGAAGTACTCTTTTACCTGCTTTGACGGTGTTTCCACTGTAACAATACCCGTGTTGTTCCTGAAACACATGAGAGACTGACATCTGCCGACGATCTCACTGACAGATCTTCCGGAAGGAAGAAGCTGTTTGCGGAGTTTCAGAAGGCAAATCGTATTGATGATATCATGCAGGATCTTACCTCTGACTGTTTGATCTGTCCACTTGGAAAGAGGGAGCAGATCAAGGTATTCTTTACTGGTCTTGAATACTACTTCGATATCTGTCCGGCCGAAATATTCAGTCAGCAGCTCTTTGGGATTCAGGTCCAGGTTGGAGACGAGGACGAAATAACCATATTTTACAGTCATCCAGTCCTTGTCCTTCACCTTCATAGCAGCGTACTCATCTTCATGTTCGCTCAGGTAGTCGCTGAAACGCTTCAGAGCATTGTATTGATCTACATATATATAGGCATACTCTTTCTGGCCAAATAGTTCGATCTCCTTGCGGAAGCCAAAGTATGTATGATGTTTTCTGACAAATGCATACTTCCCTTTGCCGATCAGGTCCTTCACCTCCCAGTAAAGGGTTTTATATGGATACCCTTTCCGGGCAGGCATCCTTCCGATGATCGTCTTTTCTGTACCGATATGAAAAGCGCCTACCAGTTCTCTGGAAACATAACCGGCATCCAGAACAAGGGATTCAATTACGATCCCGAGACTGTCAGCCACATCATTTACCACCGTCATGACAGTATTGATGTCAAGGACATTGCCGGGGATGATGTCGTACCAGACAGGAAGTCCGCTCTTCTCATCCAGTACAAGGATCAGGCGGGTCATGACCTCTGATGAGTCCACACCATGGCAGCAAAGAGCATTAAACGGATTGTCATCTATATCGTTTGGCAGCGGTGTTGAATCAACATAGCAGCCTTTTCCGAAATCCGGGTCTTTCTTCTGCATGGCGGCTACAAAGGTCTGAAAGAACGATACTTTTACCCGGTCATCTCCGAGCATGCTGAAAAATCTCGTATCCGAATGCAGCGATGGAATGGGTACATCCGGAAACAGGTAAGAAGCGAAGGATTTCAGGATGAAGTTGTCGCAGCTGATCCTCGATCCATCCTTCAGGATGCCGTGCAGGATATGGCACAGCATGCGTTCATAAGCTTCATCTTTCGGAAAAACGCTCCGTAAAACAGAAAGCAGACCGCATTTTTCCAAAAAACGAAGCAGCAGATAGGCATCACCGAAAACAGTGTGGATTTCAGTCTGGGGGAACAAAGTCTCTCCATTGATGCGGGGATCATCTTTTTCTACAGAAGAAAAGCTGTCCGAACGGGCATCATACCCGATCAGTCCCCTGGTCGGTGACAGAAAAATGCCCGCTTTCCGGTCATCAGTTAAGTACAGGACCCTGCCAAGTTTCTCACGGACCTGCTGTCTGCTGTGTGCGCTGTTCCCGGTACGGACATAGACAGCGTCCACGATAGATGCTGAACCACTGATGATCCTTCCGGAGTCATCACGAACAATTTTTTGTGCTTTAATGAAGGCCATGCAGTACTCCAATGCAATTTGTAGTATTTGATAGAACTACATATATGATACTGCATAGCTTTCAATAATGCAATACATAGCGGCAAAACAAAGACATTAAGTATATTTTGATGAGTGTAGTGCTACTTTCTTACTCATCTAAGGATAAGTTGGATTTCCGGAGGAAACACCCACCCTTTCTCTCCCTTAGGTGACTCATAAGTGTGGGTATCTGAGCTGTCAAGGGTTTGCCGCTTGCGGCTTCCGAAGGAACCCTTTACAGCTCAGATATCCACGCTTATCCTCTTGGGGAGGGAGAGATAGGTTTGAAGTTACCTGCCCCAGTAAATCTCTTCCGGTGTACGATATCCGAGCCGTGAATGAGGACGTTCATGGTTATAGTACCGCATGTAACTGTTAATTCCTATACGCGCCTCACGTGGGGTTTCATAAGCCTTCACGTAGACCTCCTCATATTTGATGGTTCTCCAGAGACGCTCTACGAAGATGTTATCATAGGCACGGCCACGATGATCCATGCTGATCCTGGATCCAGCATCAAGAAACAGTCTGGTGTACTGAGGGCTGGTGAAGTGGCTCCCCTGATCAGAGTTCATGATCTCGGGATTGGCGATCTTCAATGCTTTTCGGCTGGTATCAAGGATAAAGTCGATTTCCATGTTATCGTCCATTTCCCAGTGGAGGACGAAGCGGGAAAACCAGTCAATTATGGCAACCAAATAAAGCCAGTCCGTTTTCACCGGGATGTAGGTAATATCGATAGACCAGACATGATTCGGATGGTCGATTTTCAGGCCTTTCAGTAGATACGGGTATATTTTATGGCCGGGTTCCGGTTTACTCGTATTCTGTCGTGGATAGATTGCCTGAATCCCCATCTCCTGCATATGGCGCAGCACGGCTTTATGATTAATGAGGATCATGTCCTTATTATTAAGCCACCAGCATATCCGCCGATATCCATATTCAGGGTGAGCAGTATAGATCTTGTCAATGTGCAGTTTGATATTCAGGTCATCCGTCGACGGTGGTACTGGTCTGTAGTACAGCCCTGATCTGTTAAGATCCAGGAGTTCTGCCTGCATAGATATCGGAAGGTCTGCGCCTTCCATATCTACAAGCAGCCGTCTCTCTGAAATAGACAACTCAGAAACCAGATTTTTTTTCAACCACTCATTCTGAGTAGTGAGCTTGCCGATCCGGGCATAAAGTTCTTCAATTTCGGCCTCTTGCTCCTTCTTTGCTTTCCGCTCTTTGGCGGAGGTATCCTGGAAAAGGGTGTACAGCCGGTTTTCGGCATCTCGCTTCCACTTGGAAAGCATGTTGGGATGGATATTGTTGTCGGATGCGATTTCATTAATGGTTCTTTCGCCTCTGATCGCCTCCAGTACGAGCTTCGCTTTCTCCTCAGGTGTGTGTTGCTGCCTTGCCATAAGTTGGACTCCTATCTTGTGTTTGATGGTAGATGAAATCCAACTTAGAAACAAGCATTTTACTGTCTCAATTTATGGGTTCATTATAGCCGGTGTGGGCAAGGATGTGTTTTGTCAATAAGAAATCCCCAAAATCGGAAGGAAAATTCCCCAGTTTCGTATTGGGAATTCCTCAGTTTCGGAAAGTGGCATGATTTCTCCTCATCTGGGTTCCGCCGAGGCCTGCCCATCGTCGGGCAGAGAATGGAACTGTTTTCCGCGGCTGAGGATTTTCTGTGCCTCTTTTTCAGGGACTGCCCGGCCGCTTCACGTCAAGCGGTCTGTCCCCTTGACAACGCCCGCTCCAGGCTGGCGTGCCGTCTGCTTCATCAGCGCATGCTCCATACGGTAGCTGTTTCCTTCGAAGAGGAGCAGATGCCCGTGATGGACAAGACGGTCAATCATCGCCGCGGCCATCTGGTCATCAGTAAATATGCTGCCCCATTTAGAGAATTCCAGATTGGTAGTAAGAATGAGGCTTTTGCTCTCATAACTGTCTGATATTACGCGGAACAGGAGCTGGGATCCGTCACGGTCTACCGGGACATATCCCCACTCATCCAGAATTAGCAGATCAAGGGAGTTCAGATCACTGCGGAGCCTCTCGAGCGTTCCATTCTTCCTGGCCTCTGCCAGTTTCAGGACAAGTTCCGTCACTGTATAAAAGCGCACCTTGTATCCTTTCCGGCAGGCATTCACGCCGGCGGCGATCGCCATATGGGTCTTGCCAACACCTACGGGCCCATAAAGGACAAGGTTATGCTTATGCTCTATGAAACGGACAGCTTCCAGATCTTCTTTGGATAGCGCCGGCGGAAGTTTTACACAGCGGTATTCATATCCGTCGAACGTTTTATAAACCGGGAACCGGGCGCGTTTGACCAGACGTTCGCGCTTGTTCTCGTCCCTGCGGACAACTTCTTTTCGGAGGGCAGCCGCAAGATATTCGATCTGCTTCGGCGTGCCGTCTTCCTTGATGAACTCCGGGATCGCGGAAGTAAGAAACAGGGACTTGCAACAGGCTTGTATGCTTTCTTCCATCTCAGTTCTGGCGATTGCCGTGATCATGATGCCGCCTCCTTGTCTGTGGCCTGGTTGGGCAGAAAGGCCTGGTCATAAACAACAAGTGACGGGCCGGGTTCCGGCGGAGTATCAATGCCGTATCCGGTGATACGCGCCGCGAGAATGGCGGTATCCGACTTGTTGACACTGTTGCCTTTGATGGCGAGCTCCAGCGCGTTTACAGCTGCCTCATAGCCGTACTGTTTTGACAGGCTGCTTAGCATCCGGATACAGGATTTGCGCCCTGCACGGGGCTGGCTGTCAACGTACTCCCGGATCAGTTCCGGTGCGTCCTTCCGAAATCCGCTGTTCGGCCAGGCACCGATATTCTTTGAGAGCATCTCAAGCGATGTACTGTAATCCGTAAGATCGGTACGTTTTTCCCCATATTGACGCCTGTGGCGGACCAGAAGACCGCCGTTTGGTTCCAGGATGTCTATGTAATGGGCGCGGATGCCGACCATGACCTTCTGGTTGTGGTTTTCGGGCTTGGTGGAGTAAAAATGTCTGCCATCAAGGCAGATCTTTCCATATCCGTCGGCCTTGCAGGTCTCATACCGGCATACATTGAACGGTTTTGCCGGAAGCGGGAGGAAATGCTTCTTATCTTCTTCAAAGAGCTCTGATATCGTAGTGCCCTTCTTATAGTGGGCTTCTGCCGCTTTCTTTGCATGCTGGCCAAGAAGGCCGCGGTTGAACTCTTCGATGTCGTGGTATGTGGGAACAGGAACAAACAGGTTCCGCCGGCTTGTACCTACTTTATTCTCGACGTTGCCCTTCTCGTATCCGGCATGCGGATTGCAGAACCGGATACGGAACCCGTAATGGGCACGGAACCGGGCAAACAGCTCGGTCTCATGGATCTTATCCATGACCCTGCGGCCAACGCCGGTTGCGTTGTCGAACACAAGAAGCGAAGGGACACCCCCAATGTAGTTGAAGATATCCTGAAGCCCCTGGCAGACGCATTCGGCAGTTTCGCCCCGAAATACCTGGTTATATCCGTCGTTGCTGAATGGGAAGGATACGGTAAGGTATTTCCGGCGGACGCATTCGGTATCCTCATTGAAATCCGCCTCTCCGAAGTCAACCTGTGCGCAGCCGGGCTCCCAGACGAGTTCTTGTGTTCCTTTGGTTTGGATATCGGTCCGGATTCTGTGCACGAATTTCTGGACAGAATCATAGCTTCCGGTAAAACCGTATTCCTCCTGCAGGCGTTCGTGGATGCGCTTGGCAGTATGCCGCTGCTTGGACCAGTGTTTCTGGTCCTCCTCAAGCCATTCCGTGATGATATCAATGTACGGCGTGACGATGGATGTTCTGGATTTCGCCACAGGCGGCTCCGGTGAGAAGTCGTCTTGTTCAAGGTATTTACGGATCGTCTTGCGATCCTTTCCTGTGAGGGATGATATTTTGGAAATCCCATATCCCTTTCGGCTCAAATCTCTGATATCATTGATTTGGGACATAGTCAGCATCTTCCTTTCCTCCTTTGCCTTTGGTCGTGCTTAGACAAAGGATAAATGATTGGTTTGTTTGCTACAACATGTCCCTTTCCGATTTCGGGGATTTCCCCTTCTGAAACTGGGGAATTTTGTTTCCGATTCCGGGTACTTTTATTTTACGCTACACACAAGGAATAAGGGGTCTGCGAAATGCCGATGCCTGCTTGCCGCCCGGCGTGCCTGTTCACCCCTGGAACCACTGCGCCTGTGGGCGGGGTGTCGAGAGCGGAGGAGACTACGTAAAGAACTCACG
Organism: Chordicoccus furentiruminis; assembly: GCF_019355395.1. GTDB lineage: Bacteria > Bacillota > Clostridia > Lachnospirales > Lachnospiraceae > Chordicoccus > Chordicoccus furentiruminis. The sequence goes on along the minus strand of NZ_CP048829.1, from coordinate 477,884 downwards.
ATTACGCATACAACTTGTGCTTTTTCTTGTGCTTTATTATAGCAAGGCATAAGATGAGGCATCAGTTGCTCTTTTCATGAATCAGTCTTATTGACAGAAGCAGAATAAACCAAATTCCTTGCTCCTCCTTTGGACTGGACAAGCCCTGCTGATTGCAATTTACTAAGAATTCTTGTTGTTGCGTTCATCGTTAATCCCATTGCAGCAGCAACTTCTGTTTTTTTCATCTCGTTCCCTTGGAGAATTGTTATCATCAATTTCTCTTTTTCTGTTAAAACCAGATCCTGCAGATGAGGTACTACAGTATTATCAGGATCATACTCAGAGGTATCATCCTCTATTTCTTTATCTCTAAGTTTAACGACAGAAGGCGTTTTTTCTTCTACTCCGGAAGGTTTTGAAAACATAGGTTTTAAATTTGTATATTGGCTTTCATATTTTAAGAATTCACATAAAGCGTCCCAGTCTATTTTGTCAAAGTCTTTAGGATGTATACAGATAGTTAAGCTTTCAGTAATCTTATGTTCCTTCGTTGCTGCAAGAAAGCTCAAAATGATTTCTCTTACGACTTCGTTTCTTGATGCATCCTTTGCTCTAGCTTTTCCTGTGCCTAATAGTGGAATTCGATATGGTTCTTGATTTCCCTCAATTGCTAGTGTATCCCAAAGGCTCACTAATGACATCGAGATATCGCTGGCATCAACATCTATTGGAATTCCTTTTGCATTTATGTCAGAATCGGCAAGGAAATAGGCTCTTCTGTTTTTCTCACTGATTCTACATACCGTGCCAATCATATATCGTTTATTTTTGGAGTCTCTCCCATCATTGAGCGTAATATACGCCTTTCCGTCCAAACCATCTGTAATCTTTTTATCCAGATCTAACAGCCTTTTTTAAAATACTTTAGCTGATATTGACCTTGTATGCTACCTTCACTTATAAACTCATCATCCATTTTTGTATCAAATGTTGTGTTTGTCGGGATGATGACAGCATCTTTGCCTTTCAGCGCATCGCAAATCTGGAGCGATATGGTCACATCAGGGGAATCAGTAATTCTGACAGTCATTTTAAGACGATCCCAATTCTTCCATACACACCCAATAACAATAACGCCTATAATCCATCCAAAATAGTTCTTATAGAATTCAAATAAACCACCATACCCGAATATTTCCGAAGCCGCCTCGGCGAGCATGACAATAAAACCTATCACGGCAAATATGTCAGTGATAATTCTTATAAGCCGTTTTCCAAGCCGTTTTGCCGATATAATCATTTTATAGGCCAAGCTGTTTATACACCTCTCCTTTATAGTAAAAAGGTCCTGTTTTACCATCTCGCTCATGCCTAACTGCAGAATCAGGCCAGTTTTCAAGTGCATACTGTAGTATTCGCGCATTGAAACTGATATGAATGGCTAAATGATCGCGCATTAATGCCGGGCAAAGATCATAATCGCAGGATCTCTTCCCATTGATGTTGACCACAATACAAGGTAGATTTCGCTTAATGGCTTGTTCTATTTCCCAACGAACATACTTGTACAGATATTTTGTGTGGTCACCGACAAGAAGAACAAAAGCTTTTGAATGCCGGAAGCGTTCTTCGAGTCCTGCTTTTATTGATGCTTCACTTTTATCATATATATTGTTGATATCGTGCGCATCATAAAAATTGAATCCAATGTTATCGTTCTGTTTCCACGCTTGCATAAGTCGATAATAATGCAGATCATTATCTGCATCCATAGAAACATATACTTTATTATGGTAAGCCATCAGAACTCCTCCTATCAATCATGATACCAAAACAGGTGATGTTATTCCTTATAGCGGAGGTCTCCCGTGCCCTTGATTTCAAATTTCCCAGCATAAATGTCCTCAAACAGTGTTTGAAAATCGACACTGATCTTTTCGGACGTGGAATGCGTCCACACTTTCATTGCACTCTGACTGTGGAGGGCAAGGAAGCTGCATAGAGAATCGTAGTATTGTCGGGCTGTTTCTTTTTCAAGCCCATCCGCCTGCAGTTTCTGGAATGCGGACAGGATACTCAGGCAGCGGATCTGATTTCCAATGTAAGCTACGCGCTGGCGTGCTTTTCCGTCATCCGAGCAGAATACCACCACTTTCCCTGGATATTTCAGCTGCAACAGCTGGGCAAGGACAAGCGACTTCTTTTCGCCCATGCTGTTTCCGTTGGGAATTGCTGAATCACAACTTACCAGTGTAGATAAAAACCGATCCCTGTCCACATCATCCGGCAGAGCCGTCAAAGGCTGATAATACGTTTCAAAAAACGATTTTACCCTTGGAATTTTGAAAGCGTCGCAACTCGTTTTGAGCATGTCGTAATAAAGCTTTGGAGCTCCTGTGCCGAACATGTTGTCAATTTCGTCCAAGATCTTACTATCCGAAAACTGTTGGATTTTACCACGCCGAGTCTGTTCTTCAAGCCATGGAAGCGGGTCGGGCGAAAAACCGTGGGTACGCAGTTCGTTCAGAATCTTCTCATGACAATAGAAATCATACTCCTCAAACTGCATGATTAAATCAGCGAGCGGTTCCCGCCGGTTGTTCTGCGCCAGCTGCGTCTTGAACAGGAAATCCGTGTCAAGAAGGGCTTTCCTGGTTGGTTCGCTCATAGAAGCACTCCTTATGCTTTCCCGGAGATGATACCCATGATTTCCTTGATCCGTGCCGAATCCTGCCTGATTTGATCTTCGTCAACAGCATCTAGGCTGGATACCCTCTCCATATTTTCATTGAGACTGCCGAAAGCAATCTCTTTATCTGCTCGTTGCCATCTCTTCGCTCGGCCGGTTAGTTCACTTTGACGGGCGATTTCCTTTTCAATGATCTGGAAAAGTTCTCTGGCTTTCTCTTCGCTAATGATTTCATCCTCAAACAGACGAAGCACCATTGCCTTGTAAGGTATCGCATAAATCTCCATCAGCATCAGGATATCTTTAATTCCGATGGCATCCCGGCGGATGTGATAAATATCCATCTGTTCCTGGAGTGATCGCGTCGGTGCCAGGATTAGACCAGCGAAAGCATTTGCTTCCTTATCCTCTAGCTTTGTCGTTTCCTCATCCATCGTCGCGGAATCAAGAATAGAGCCGTGCTGCTGGTATGTCGGGTCATATTCTTCAAAGTAGTTATAAAGATGATAGAATTCATGGGCAGCCGCAAATATCTGCTTTGACACCGTCATTGCTGAATTAATCACGACAAAGACACTTCCGCTTCTGATGAATGTGCATGCGCAGAAATCGTCATCGCCCAGCGGATACCGAAAAAGCTCCAGGCGCATCCCATGCTGGAGAACATAGTTTTCGATAATATGGAAAATATCGTCTTGAATGATATTACTCCCTGTATAATTGGAATTAAAGGCATTTGCCCTTTGCCGGATAAGTTCATACTTAGCCCGATCTACCACATACAAGGAGTTTTCAAGTGCTTTGAACATGTCACGCCTCCCACGCCTGGTCCAGCATTTCTGCGTTGGATCTCATTCTAGCGTAGAATAGGACCATATCCGCCATCTCATCAGCGATCTTAAGACTCTGCCTTGCGGAATCGCTGTTCACCTCACCCATGAAAGCATGAACGGCATTTATTTCCTTTGTATCCACAGGAGACCTCATTAGGCTTTCCATAGATACATGGAAGAAATCCGCGATATTATGCAGTTCGATGGCATTGATCATACGGGAACCTGTGAGCATGTTGCTCATGACCTGCTTGCTGACACCGAGAGCTTCAGCCAGATCATTCTGTTTTTTACCGTTCTGCTTCAGAAGCATAAGAACATTATTGCTGATCGTAGCATTCATTCCTATCATAATCCGGCACCTCCAGTCCACAGTTCTAGGACGGCATTCCCTATCCTCGCCTTTATTATACGCGTCATCAGTTTAGAAGTCAATATATAATGGACTTTTGATTTGAAAACTTTTAATGAACTAGGGATACACGTGAGATCAGTCAAGAATTCATTTACGATTCGTGCCCGCGTTTCAATATAATTGATTAGGAGGGCACCCCGCCCACAGGCGCAGTGGTTCCAGGGGTGAACAGGCACGCCGGGCGGCAAGCAGGCATCGGCATTTCGCAGACCCCTTATTCCTTGCCCACACCGGCGGAAACGTAGGTGATCACTAACGCATCAGATCATTGCAGCCCAGCAAACACCTATCCTGCTTCGTGTCTTCCGACGCTCTGGGAAAGCTTGTTTACTGGGCAAGCGGTCACCGTAGGCACATCGGACGATACTACATCGGTACAGCCTACACTGTCACAACCAGACAAAGATTCATAGAAAAATAGTTCAAAGGCGATTGAGGCCAGCTGGTCTTGGTCGCCTTATTTTTTTACGCCTTATTCAGCACCGCCAATTGGCGGTAAAGGTATACGCTGACCGGGTAAGCGCCAATACCGCCAGCTGGAGGTGCGCTTCCTTCTCAGAAGAACTCGTCCTCTGCTCAGATCTCTCCGAACAAGGTCGACCTAGAAGTTCTGTCACGCTCCATGAGAGATCATGAACTTACCGGAGAAGGTCGTTCTAGAACTTAGAGCCCCGGGGGCGGGTCGGAATTTCAATGGAATTTGGTCACGGTGACCGTCGGCCCGCTCAAGAAATGCGTGTGCGAATTAAAAGATTTGGAGGCCCCTGGGGGGAGGTCTGGATCTCTGTAGAGTTTTCTCCTGGAGACCGCCGCCCCCTCTCGCGTTAAAATCCGCGAAATTGTAAGGGGCCTACCCCTTGCCGGGGCGACCCGCCTGTGGGAAACGCCTAGGTAAGAGCCTTAAAAAGCGCCGGATTTCCTTGGCTTTTCCGCAGTTTTCGGCTCTGAGCCGCATGCCAACGGAACTGGCGGCATTTCGTCACAAAATCGCATGGGAAACCAATAAAAACTGTGACGAAATGGCCGGTTTACCAGCGAAAAACATGAAAACCGCAAAGCTGCCGATTGGAGGGAGGCGGATGTGTGAAACAGGAAGACCAGGAACTGATCCGCTCCCTCCGGCTGCAGGGCTGGGGCTACAAGCGGATCGCAAAAGAACTGAAACTCAATAGGAATCAGGTGCAGCTGTTCTGCAAGACCCACGGCCTGGGCGGCGCAGGTGAGTTTGTAAAACTGAACATGCCGATCTGGTACGAGCAGAACAGCCGGTGCATCATCTGTGGCGAGAAGCTCGAACGGAAACAGCGCGGAAGAACAAAGCGCTTCTGCTCCGGTAAGTGTCGCACAAAGTATTACCGTATGCGTAAAGAGGAGGCGGAGGAAAATCCATGGTTGTGAGAACCCCAAAGGAAACACTGGAAGAGAAGATGGATGCGGTGATCGATGATCCCGTGAATCATCCGAGCCATTACACGGATGGGATTGAGACCATCGACTACATTGAGAGCAAACACTTCCCATATCATATCGGGAATGCTGTGAAATATCTGAGCCGTGCTGGGAAGAAAAACCCGGACGAGACAATCACCGATCTGAAGAAGGCGGTGTGGTACATCAATCGCTATATTGACCTGCTGGAGAAAGAAGGCTCGAAATGACGCTGCTCGAAGGCTTTGTGAGAGACGAGATCTTCATCGATTTCGGCGCGGATGTCCTGTACGGCAGTGATCAGTGTAATGTGTCTTTTCCCTGCCGCTTTCCGACTGTAACCTTCCAGCTCATGGCGACAAACGGTCTCAGTCAGATTGCGGATCGCATCCGGAAGGATCTGGGCTTTGCGCCGATGCATCCCATGGACGAGTACACGGACGACACCTGTGATAACGACGGCTGGTACGACTTCTATGTTGGGACACTGAAACCTCAAATTTTACGTTAATAGAAATGCGGCTAATTAGCCGTTTTACGCATCCACCCATGCTACGGGTAGCATCGGACACCTTGAAAATACGCTGTTTTCAACATATTTAGCCTCACTTTTACTTGATTTAGCGGCTCATCAGAAGTATAATTATTACGTAAGTTACGTTAATAGAAAGGACTTTCAATGAGCATTCCTGAATCAATCAAGAGCAGACGGCCGACCCAGTTCGGAGCAGTCGAGATCCGCTTTATCGGCGGGCATTATTACACTTACCTGGTTTCTTCCAAGTGGGATGCCGCCAAGGGCAGGCCTCAGAAGGTCACAGGAAAGAGCATCGGCAAGATCACCGAGGCGGACGGCTTCATACCGAACACCAATGGTCTCCGTCTCATGCAGGAAATGCGGCTTATGCCGGATGTCGCTCCGTCCGTAAAGAATTATGGCGCGTACGAAGTCCTGCAGCAGCTGACGCCGGATCTCAGCGACAGCCTCCGGAAATACTTTCCTGATTCATTCCGTGAGATCCGTACGCTCTCCCTGATTCGCCTTGTGGACAAGATCTCGTCCGCAAAGATGATCCAGCCGCTGTTCCTTGATTCCTACATGAGCGACATCTGCGGGGACATCTCGATATCGGAAGGCTCCGTCCGGAAGTTCATTGCCGGTCTTGGTTCGAAACAGGACAGAATCGACGCGTTCATGAAATCCCAGGTTATGCCGGGAACAACGCTCCTTTTCGACGGGACTTCCATCTTCACAAAGTCTGCCGATTCGCTCGCGGCGAAAGGGTATAACCCGGATCATAGTCTCGACCCTCAGGCGCGCCTTCTGTATGTCTTCGAAAAGGATTCCCACAAGCCTGTGTTCTACCGCGTCGTGCAGGGATCCATCGTCGATAAGAGTGCTTTCATGGATACCGTTAACGCTGCTGGGTGCAGTGACTGCATCATCATTGCGGACAAAGGCTTCTACTCCAAGCCGAACGTGTCTGCCCTTCTGAATGCGGGCATGCGTTACATTCTTCCACTACAGGAAAACACCGTTAATGTCGAGCCGGAGTTCTACCAGAATCCAAGCGACGGTAAGTGGGACAATGTCTTTTCTTACAACAAACGCGCCGTCTGGTGCCGGAAGCGCAGGAGCGGGAATCGCGGTAACTTCATCTACACGTTTCGCGATGATTCCAGACGGGCGGAACTGGTCGGTCACTTCGTGGAGCGGGCAGAGAAAGATTATGGCGAAGAAGAACGTCGGCCGAAGGACGTCGTGAATGAAGTACGCATGGGCTATTTCTCCTTCTGTAGCAACCTCGATGTCGAGCCGAGGGAGATTTATCTCGACTATAAGGAACGCTGGGACATCGAACAGTGCTTCGACTACCTGAAAAACAGCGTATCAACAAATGCATCCCATGCCCATACGGATGATTACTTCCGAGGCTGGGCGTTCCTGAACCATGTCAGCCTGCTCTATTACTACGGCCTTCTGAACGCGGTCAGGAACACGAAACTGGACGACAGGTATTCCGCGGAGGATGTACTGAAACTGACGAAGAATATCTACCGTGTCGACACCGGCGACAAAGAGGGAATCCGGATCTCCGCAATCCAGAAAAAGACTCAAGCAATCCTGGATACACTCGGAGTCGATCTATTACGTAAAAAATGATGCTTCAGTGTTGGGATCAACGGATACGCGGAAAACCATATGGACAGCTGCATTGAATTCGTAGTCGTGAACAGCAACTCGCTGGATTGTGAGGAAAGATACAGCATCGATCTTACGACCGAAGAAGAGCAGGACGCTGTGTTTAAGCACCTGAATGGGCAGTGCCAAAAGTATCTGGGAAAGGATTGTATTGATCTGCTTGCGGAAGCGCAGAGACAGATGGAGGAGGACATGAGTTGAAAATCATCAAGCGGGACGGAAGTGAAGTCCCTTTCGATTACAGGAAAATCAAAAACGCCATCGAAGCTGCGAATGCAGAGGTGGCAGAGGCAGACCGGCTTTCCGATACGGAGGTCGGTTTTATTGTTGGCCGGATTGAGAAACGCTGCGACGGTCTTGGCCGGAGTGTGAGCGTCGAAGAAATCCAGGACATGGTGATCGATGAGCTGGATCAGAGCGAACATTACAGGCTTGCCCGGCACTACAGTGATTACCGGCTACGCCATGAACTCCTGCGAAAACAGAACAGCACGGATGCAAAAATCCTGGCGCTGCTCCGTCACGACAATGAACTAGCCAAGCAGGAGAACGCTAACAAGGACCCGATCATCAACAGCACGATGCGGGATTACCTGGCGAGTGAAGTTTCCGAGGACATCTGCCGCAGGTACATCTTCCCGGAGGATGTGGTGAAGGCTCATGACGAGGGTATCATCCACATTCACGACATGGGTTATGTGTCCGGGCCGATCTCCAACTGTGAGCTGGTGAATCTGGAGGACATGCTCCAGAACGGCACGGTCATCACGGATACCCTGATCGAGAAGCCGCACAGCTTCTCCACGGCCTGCAACATCGCCACCCAGATTATCGCCCAGGTTGCCAGCAATACCTATGGCGGGCAGACGATCTCCCTGGCGCACCTTGCTCCCTTTGTGGATGTGAGCCGCCAGAAATATAAGAGCGAGATCAAGGACGAGTTCCTGGCTATCGGCAGGGAATATACCGAAGATGAAGTCAATCGTATGGCGGAGATGCGGGTGCGCAAAGAAGTGCAGCGCGGCATCCAGACCATCCAGTATCAGATCCAGACGCTCCTTACCACCAACGGGCAGACGCCTTTCGTCTCTGTGTTTATGTATTTGGATGAAGTGGAGCCTGGACAGACGCGGGATGATTTGGCGCTGATCATTGCAGAAACCCTGAAGCAGCGACACGAGGGCATCAAGAACGAAGTCGGCGTGTGGGTCAGCCCGGCGTTCCCCAAACTGATCTACGTCCTGGATGAGGACAACATCACCGAGGATGCGCCGTACTATTACCTGACCGAGCTGGCGGCCAAGTGCTCAGCGAAACGCATGGTGCCGGATTACATCAGCGCCAAGGTGATGAAGCAGCTGAAGAACGGGGATGTGTACACCTGCATGGGCTGCCGGGCATTTTTGACACCGGATACCGTAGGCTTGAATCCGGATGGCAGCCACAAGTACTATGGCCGCTTCAATCAGGGAGCGGTGACGATCAACCTGGTGGACGTGGCCTGCAGCGCGGAAGGCGATGAGGATAAGTTCTGGAAACTCATGGAAGAGCGGACCGAGCTTTGCCACAAGGCGCTCCGCATCCGGCATGAGACCCTGCTGGGGACACCTTCCGATGTCGCTCCGATCCTCTGGCAGTATGGAGCAATCAGCCGTCTTGGAAAAGGCGAGAAGATCGACCGTCTGCTGTATGACAACTACAGTACCATCAGCCTCGGTTATGCCGGGCTCTGCGAGTGTGTATATCGGATGAAGGGTGTCAGCCATACAGATCCTGTCGGTCATGACTTCGGCATCGCCGTTATGAAGTTCCTGAACAAGAAGACAGCCCAGTGGCGTGAAGCGGAGAACATCAGCTATAGCCTTTATGGCACGCCGATGGAATCCAGCACGTACAAATTCGCCCGCTGTCTGCAAAAGCGTTTCGGTAAGATTCCGCATGTGACGGATAAGAATTACATCACCAATTCCTATCACGTTCATGTGACGGAACCGATTGACGCTTTTACAAAGCTCTCCTTTGAGGCAGAGTTTCAGGCGCTCAGTCCTGGCGGCGCGATCTCCTATGTGGAGGTCCCCAACATGCAGAACAACATTCCTGCGGTGCTGGCCGTCATGCGATTCATTTACGACAACATCATGTATGCCGAACTGAACACCAAGAGTGATTACTGTCAGGTCTGCGGCTATGATGGCGAAATCAAGATCGTGGAGGACGATGGGAAGCTCGTCTGGGAATGCCCGAACTGCGGCAACCGGGACGAGAAGCGGATGAATGTGTGTCGCCGTGTCTGCGGGTACCTGGGCACCAACTACTTCAACCAGGGCAGAACGCAGGAGATTGCTGAGCGGGTACTGCATCTGTAAAGATGCCGCAGATGCGTTTTGAAGAATCAAAATGAGGAGGAAAAACCTATGAAGAGACTGATACTGGAAGCGCCCTGGTACACCTACCAGAAGAAGGTGAAGGCGCTGTTCGAGCGCGACCCTGCCATTCATGTCGGGGAGATCGTCGAGCCGGAGGATGGCAGCTCGGATTACCTGTTCGATATCGAAGTCAGGGATCATGAGAAGTTCCTGGCCATGGATCGCGTCTTTCCCAAGTGTGTCCAGTTTGGCAATGTGATCCTGGCTATCAACCTATACGATGAGGAGAACGACACCGGAACCGCTGACGTCGTTGCTCTTTATGAGACCATTTTCAGGGGAAACCCCATCGTGAAGGATGTTCGGCTGGCTCAGGATCCTACGGGAACGGCGCACGGCTTTGTCCGTTTCCAGCCGGAGGTAATCCAGTTTTTTGATGATGACCTTTATGATTATGATGGCAACTGGTCCGGCCTTGCACAGGATATCGCCCGTGAGGTGTTCCAGGATGAGACTCGCGGTATTCATTTCTGTACTGCACCTGTTGCCGCGAATGGGACAGACGAGTAATCATGAATTATGCGGAGATCAAGAAGGTAGACATCGCCAACGGTCCTGGTGTCCGAGTGTCCTTGTTCGTTTCCGGGTGCCGGAACCATTGCAAGGGATGCTTTAATCCGGAGACCTGGGATTTCGACTACGGTCGACCCTTCACCAGAGCAACTGAAGATGAGATTATCAAGGCCCTGCGTCCTTCGTGGATACAGGGTCTTTCCATTCTCGGCGGCGAACCGGCAGAAGAAGAGAATGCAGCGATCCTGATCCCATTCCTGAAACGGGTGAGAGCCGTGCTGCCGAATAAAGATATCTGGCTGTACTCCGGATACACCTATGAGGTGCTTCGGGACAAGGAGATCCTGACACTGGCTGATGTGCTGGTGGATGGACCTTTTCTCCTGGAGCAGAAGGACGCCGGGCTTGCTTTTCGCGGCAGCAGGAATCAGCGGATCATTGATCTGAGGGAGAAAGAGTCATGAATCGAAAAACACTGCAGAGCCTGATCCTCGTCTTGGAAGCGGCTCTGATTATTGTGAGCCTTGTCACCGGCTCCGGCACCACCGTGGGGATGATCTGCTACTGGTCGATTGCAGCACTGAATCATCTGACCGACTTCATCATCCGCTGGATCGAGGAACGTGAAGAGCGCAAGGAGAAGTCCCATGGCAGAAACCAAAATGGTTGACCTTAATACGGTCATCGGTGTGTATTCCCTGTGCAATACCGGCGCGGTGCTGGTGCATGCCATCGACTACGCGGAGGATAAGATCCTCGCAAGCATCAACGGAGAGAATCCGGAGTGGTGTGCGATGACCGAAGAATACATGGAAGTCACCGGGGAAACGGAGCTGGGCTTTACGCGCGGCTCTTTCTTTATCCCGCTGTGCGAGGTCATGCGATTTTACAGCGGATAACACAGATGGAGGGAACGATGCAGAAGACTGCTGAACTGAAAGTCCTGCCGGTATCGGTACTCAAACCGGCAGAATACAATCCCCGCAAAAAGCTGAAGGCCGGGGATAAAGAGTACGAAAAGATCAAGAACAGCATTGAGGAGTTCGGCTTTGCCGATCCGCTGGTCGTAAACTCCGACATGACGATCATTGGCGGACATCAGCGACTGACGGTGGCCATGGACCTCGGCTACACCGAAGTGCCCTGTGCTGTGGTGGACATCGACAAGGTCCGGGAGAAGGCGCTGAACATTGCGCTGAACAAGATCACCGGTGCCTGGGATGATACCCTGCTGGCAGAACTCCTAGAGGATATCCAGAACAGCAACTTTGATCTCGGCAAGACGGGCTTTGATCCGCCTGAGATCAACACCCTGTTTAACAAGCTCCATGACAAGCAGGTCCACGAGGACGACTTCGATGTGGATTCCGAACTGCAACAGCCGGTATTCAGCCAGCTGGGTGACCTTTGGCTGATCGGAAAACACCGGGTGATCTGCGGCGACAGCACCGGTGAAGAAATCTACACCCGCCTGATGGATGGCGACAAAGCCAACCTGGTCCTGACGGATCCGCCCTATAACGTGGACGTGGAAGAGACGGCCGGGAAGATCATGAACGACAACATGGGCGATCAGGAGTTTTACAACTTCCTGCTTTCTGCGTATCGCTGCATGCACGCCAACCTGGCTGACGACGGCAGCATCTATGTCTGGCATGCGGATACGGAGGGGTTGAACTTCCGTAAGGCCTTCAAGGACGCGGGCTTCTATCTCTCCGGATGCTGCATCTGGAAAAAGAACAGCCTGGTGCTGGGACGCAGCCCTTACCAGTGGATTCATGAGCCATGCCTCTTTGGCTGGAAGCAGAAGGGCAAGCATCAGTGGTATTCCGACAGGAAGCAGACCACCGTGTGGGAATATGATAAGCCGCGATCCTCCAAGGAGCACCCGACCATGAAGCCGATCACGCTTATGAGCTATCCCATTAAGAACAGCACTATGACCAACGGCATCGTCCTGGACCCCTTCCTGGGCAGCGGCTCGACCCTGATCGCCTGCATGCAGACGGACCGCATCTGCCGGGGCATCGAGCTTGATCCCAAGTTCGTGGATGTCATCGTGAAACGGGCGATTCAGGAAAACGGCGGTAAGTACGATGACGTGTTTGTCATCCGGGATGGCCAGAAGCTCCGCTTCGATGAGGTGGCTTCCTTTGAACCGCAGGAGGTGGATGAATGAAGGTTGAACTGATCGCCTTTACTCCGACCGCCTCCGGCGTCTGCTGTGATGCAGCTGCTGTGTGTACCGCCTCAGATAATGGGTATCGGTCACTGCAGCATTCCCTGGCATCCGGGCATGAGTCCGTACTGGAGCATGCGGTGTTTACCTTTCGGATCGAAGGCATCAGCTGGGTGACCCTGGCTCAGCTGACCCGCCACAGGCTGGCGAGCTTTTCCGTGGAGTCCCAGCGATATGTCAAGCTGGACGATTGGAAAGCCGTTATTCCGGATACCATTACAAAGTCCAAATTTCTGCAGGAGGCGGATGAGCAGATCCGGCATAGCATGGAGCTGTATCGGCGCATGGTGGAAGCAGGCATCCCTGCAGAGGATGTCCGGTATCTGACTCCGCAGGCGATCACCACCAACCTGGTGTTGACCATGAATGCCAGGGAACTGCGGCACTTCTTCAGCCTTCGCTGCTGCAACCGTGCGCAATGGGAAATCCGCCATCTGGCAGATGAGATGCTGAGGCTTTGCCGGAAGGAAGCGCCGATTCTCTTTGAAGCGGCTGGCCCTGGATGCGTAACTGGCAACTGTCCGGAGAGCCGCCCGTGTGGGCAGCCCCGGAATAAATCAGACTGGGAGGCCTGATCCTCCCGGCAAGGAAGGAGATGGCCATGAATCATGTAGCTGCCATTGTGATTGCCCTTGTGATAATTGGGCTTCTGATTGCTTTCCTGGCCGGTATGGCTGCCATCATTGGCGCAGGGGATGACCTGTACCGGGAATACGATGATCGGGATCAGGAGGAGTACATCCGGCGCTGGATGGAGGAGAAGAGAAAGCTGGATGCGCGTAAGAAAACCAGGCACTGGAAGCGATGATTGTGTACTATGCCGAATCTGATACTTTTCTGGGAATTCTCTCATAAATGACTTTACTTTTTGGGGCTTCAGAGTGATCACCAATGAAATGGATTTTCACAGGTAGGAATGAAACTGTGGCCCTTATCCGCTATACTGAAAATACAGGGCAAGATCGACATACATCTGATTCTCAGAAATCGTGAGTGATCATGGTTCGATGTATTCTGGAGCACAGGAACATGTCGCCCTGATCTGCCTATGCATTTCAGGAATAGCACGCGTAGTATAATTCAATATCACCGGAGTACATCCGCCCTGTCAATTACACATTTGAAGGGAGGACCGTCTATGCAAAATCTTCTGGACATCTGTTGTGGCCTGGACGTTCACAAGGAAGTTCTTGTTGCCTGCCTGCTGAAAGGCAGACTGGATGAAGAGCCAGAACCTGAAATCCGTGAATTTCCAACACTGCTCAATGGTCTTGATGAATTCAAGAAATGGATCATTGAGAACAACTGTCGACATGTGGCGATGGAAAGCACCGGAGTCTATTGGTTTCCGATTTATAACGTGCTGGAATCAATTCTCTACGATGACGACGAGCAGAAAAATGTCAAAATCATTGTCGCCAATCCGCACCATATGAAAAATGTACCCGGCAAGAAGACCGATATAAAAGATGCTCACTGGATTGCAACACTCCTGAGGGCCGGTCTCCTGGCACCAAGTTATATCCCACCCAAAAAAATCCGAGAGCTGCGAGACTGGACACGCTACCGGGATATCCTGATAAAAGAAATGGTCGGACATAAAAACCGGATTGAAAAATATCTGCAACAGTGCGGGTTTAAACTTTCAACGATTCTTACGGATATCTTCGGAGTCAGCGGAATTCAGTTGATAAAAAGGCTTTGTGAAAAAGGAAAGTTAACGGCATCAGATGTTGATGAATGTTTGAAAGGTACTCTCCGGAATAAGATGGAAGATGTTCAGCTTGCTGTGGCCGGGCAGCTATCCGATCACGATCGACTTTTTCTCAAGAATCTTGTAAAGGTAAAAGAAAACTGCGATTCGGAGATTGAAGAGGTCGAAAACCGCATATCCGAATACGCTGGAAAATACGAACCTGCTTTAGAGTTGCTTGAAACCATTCCGGCAGTTCAAAGACGTGCGAGTACGATTATTATTTCCGAACTTGGGACAGATCTTTCCATGTTTCCAACTGCAGGACATCTCGTCAAATGGGCTGGGTTATGTCCGGGAGATAACGAAAGTGCCAAAAAGAAGAAAACAGCACGCCTCACGAAGGGAAATCCAAGAATTAAAAGCGTGATGGTGCAATGTGCGTGGGCGGCTACACGGTGCAAGAATTTCTTCTTACGGGACTGGTTTTACCGGCTCAAAGCACGCAGAGGAATCAAAAAGGCATTGATCGCTGTTGCACGGAAGTTGCTTGTTATTATCTGGAATCTCTTAACGAGTGGAGAGGAATACTCCGAGGAGCATTATGAGCAAACAAAGAAAAATCAAGAAGAGAGACGTAAGCAGAAGTTGAAATCCGAAGCCACCAAACTGGGATTTAAGCTTGTACCCGCTTAAGCATCTCTCTGAAATTTATCTTACATGGTAAACCGTAACCTTGCAAATGGTTAAGGTTAACTTTTTGCACCCATTTTTCGTAAAACATGGTCTTTAAAAATATCTCTTGACTGTTTTTGCCTGTAGAGCGTATATAGACGTACCTCAAAGGCTGGGGTTAGTTTCGTAGTATGTATACCATACCGTCGAAGGAAAACGGATGGTAGAGATCACAATGGGAGCAAGGCTCCGGAAAGGAAAAGAATTATGATGAGATTTGGCCTGAATGTAGAGGATAAGAAGACGTTGGTGAAGCGAATCGGCGAGCTGACCGGGCTGCAGCCGCGCTACACCTTTATGCCCAGATGCGCGTATGAGATCGGAGTGTACACGGTAGAGCGCCGGGGCGACCTGGTTGTGGAAGAGGCGGATCTGGATGAAACAATCATCCAGACACTGCTCTCCGATGGCCTGATTCTGGAAGGCATCCGGGAGGAGGACAGAATGGAAACCGTTATCGAAGCGGCGACAGCGGAGGCGGCTGTGGAAGAACAGGAAGCAGAAGCAACTGAGCCGGTGCCTGCAGAAGAAAACACGGAAGCGGACACGCTGACGGTCAGCCTGCCCATGGCAAGGCACACGGCAGATTCCCTTCGCCGACTGGTCAACCTGATCTACAGCCGGGGACCGCTGCTTTCTAAATCCACTGGCGGACAGTTCAGCGTGGACAAGGACCTGATCACGGCGCTCGATGACGCTGGAGTGATTACCTCGGCGACGGATTTCATCTCCATGGTAAAGGAACAGGGTGGCCTGACCGGACTCTCCTTTGAAGGGGATAAAGTGAGCTTCACGGGCTTTCCTCTGACAGAAGATGCAGACCGGAACAAAGCCTTCCAGCAGATCGCCTGCCTCATGAACAAGCATGCGCTGGAACAGAAGCGGATTCAGGCAAAGGTGGTCAATGACGACAATGAGCGATACGCCTTCCGGATCTGGCTCCTGCGCATCGGCATGAACGGGGACGAGTTCAAAACCAGCCGCAAAATCCTGATGGAGAACCTCTCCGGACACACAGCTTTCCGCACCAAGGAAGAAGAAGCGAGATGGAAAGCCCGGCAGAAGGAAAAACGCGAGGAGCTGAGGGCAGAAAAAGCAGCTTCCCAGGCGGTGGAACCGACAGTGGAAACCCAGCCGGATGCGGTGTAAATGTACCAATTTCCGGGGCAAAATAAGCCCTGATAATTGTCAGATAAATAGCCGATTTCTCTGAATAAATAACTTGCTATTATCTCCTTTCAGAGTGATCACCAATGAAATGGATTTTCACAGGTAGGAATGAAACTGTGGCCCTTATCCGCTATACTGAAAATACAGGGCAAGATCGACATACATCTGATTCTCAGAAATCGTGAGTGATCATGGTTCGATGTATTCTGGAGCACAGGAACATGTCGCCCTGATCTGCCTATGCATTTCAGGAATAGCACGCGTAGTATAATTCAATATCACCGGAGTACATCCGCCCTGTCAATTACACATTTGAAGGGAGGACCGTCTATGCAAAATCTTCTGGACATCTGTTGTGGCCTGGACGTTCACAAGGAAGTTCTTGTTGCCTGCCTGCTGAAAGGCAGACTGGATGAAGAGCCAGAACCTGAAATCCGTGAATTTCCAACACTGCTCAATGGTCTTGATGAATTCAAGAAATGGATCATTGAGAACAACTGTCGACATGTGGCGATGGAAAGCACCGGAGTCTATTGGTTTCCGATTTATAACGTGCTGGAATCAATTCTCTACGATGACGACGAGCAGAAAAATGTCAAAATCATTGTCGCCAATCCGCACCATATGAAAAATGTACCCGGCAAGAAGACCGATATAAAAGATGCTCACTGGATTGCAACACTCCTGAGGGCCGGTCTCCTGGCACCAAGTTATATCCCACCCAAAAAAATCCGAGAGCTGCGAGACTGGACACGCTACCGGGATATCCTGATAAAAGAAATGGTCGGACATAAAAACCGGATTGAAAAATATCTGCAACAGTGCGGGTTTAAACTTTCAACGATTCTTACGGATATCTTCGGAGTCAGCGGAATTCAGTTGATAAAAAGGCTTTGTGAAAAAGGAAAGTTAACGGCATCAGATGTTGATGAATGTTTGAAAGGTACTCTCCGGAATAAGATGGAAGATGTTCAGCTTGCTGTGGCCGGGCAGCTATCCGATCACGATCGACTTTTTCTCAAGAATCTTGTAAAGGTAAAAGAAAACTGCGATTCGGAGATTGAAGAGGTCGAAAACCGCATATCCGAATACGCTGGAAAATACGAACCTGCTTTAGAGTTGCTTGAAACCATTCCGGCAGTTCAAAGACGTGCGAGTACGATTATTATTTCCGAACTTGGGACAGATCTTTCCATGTTTCCAACTGCAGGACATCTCGTCAAATGGGCTGGGTTATGTCCGGGAGATAACGAAAGTGCCAAAAAGAAGAAAACAGCACGCCTCACGAAGGGAAATCCAAGAATTAAAAGCGTGATGGTGCAATGTGCGTGGGCGGCTACACGGTGCAAGAATTTCTTCTTACGGGACTGGTTTTACCGGCTCAAAGCACGCAGAGGAATCAAAAAGGCATTGATCGCTGTTGCACGGAAGTTGCTTGTTATTATCTGGAATCTCTTAACGAGTGGAGAGGAATACTCCGAGGAGCATTATGAGCAAACAAAGAAAAATCAAGAAGAGAGACGTAAGCAGAAGTTGAAATCCGAAGCCACCAAACTGGGATTTAAGCTTGTACCCGCTTAAGCATCTCTCTGAAATTTATCTTACATGGTAAACCGTAACCTTGCAAATGGTTAAGGTTAACTTTTTGCACCCATTTTTCGTAAAACATGGTCTTTAAAAATATCTCTTGACTGTTTTTGCCTGTAGAGCGTATATAGACGTACCTCAAAGGCTGGGGTTAGTTTCGTAGTATGGTAAAGGAACAGGGTGGCCTGACCGGACTCTCCTTTGAAGGGGATAAAGTGAGCTTCACGGGCTTTCCTCTGACAGAAGATGCAGACCGGAACAAAGCCTTCCAGCAGATCGCCTGCCTCATGAACAAGCATGCGCTGGAACAGAAGCGGATTCAGGCAAAGGTGGTCAATGACGACAATGAGCGATACGCCTTCCGGATCTGGCTCCTGCGCATCGGCATGAACGGGGACGAGTTCAAAACCAGCCGCAAAATCCTGATGGAGAACCTCTCCGGACACACAGCTTTCCGCACCAAGGAAGAAGAAGCGAGATGGAAAGCCCGGCAGAAGGAAAAACGCGAGGAGCTGAGGGCAGAAAAAGCAGCTTCCCAGGCGGTGGAACCGACAGTGGAAACCCAGCCGGATGCGGTGTAAATGTACCAATTTCCGGGGCAAAATAAGCCCTGATAATTGTCAGATAAATAGCCGATTTCTCTGAATAAATAACTTGCTATTATCTCCTTTCAGAGTGATCACCAATGAAATGGATTTTCACAGGTAGGAATGAAACTGTGGCCCTTATCCGCTATACTGAAAATACAGGGCAAGATCGACATACATCTGATTCTCAGAAATCGTGAGTGATCATGGTTCGATGTATTCTGGAGCACAGGAACATGTCGCCCTGATCTGCCTATGCATTTCAGGAATAGCACGCGTAGTATAATTCAATATCACCGGAGTACATCCGCCCTGTCAATTACACATTTGAAGGGAGGACCGTCTATGCAAAATCTTCTGGACATCTGTTGTGGCCTGGACGTTCACAAGGAAGTTCTTGTTGCCTGCCTGCTGAAAGGCAGACTGGATGAAGAGCCAGAACCTGAAATCCGTGAATTTCCAACACTGCTCAATGGTCTTGATGAATTCAAGAAATGGATCATTGAGAACAACTGTCGACATGTGGCGATGGAAAGCACCGGAGTCTATTGGTTTCCGATTTATAACGTGCTGGAATCAATTCTCTACGATGACGACGAGCAGAAAAATGTCAAAATCATTGTCGCCAATCCGCACCATATGAAAAATGTACCCGGCAAGAAGACCGATATAAAAGATGCTCACTGGATTGCAACACTCCTGAGGGCCGGTCTCCTGGCACCAAGTTATATCCCACCCAAAAAAATCCGAGAGCTGCGAGACTGGACACGCTACCGGGATATCCTGATAAAAGAAATGGTCGGACATAAAAACCGGATTGAAAAATATCTGCAACAGTGCGGGTTTAAACTTTCAACGATTCTTACGGATATCTTCGGAGTCAGCGGAATTCAGTTGATAAAAAGGCTTTGTGAAAAAGGAAAGTTAACGGCATCAGATGTTGATGAATGTTTGAAAGGTACTCTCCGGAATAAGATGGAAGATGTTCAGCTTGCTGTGGCCGGGCAGCTATCCGATCACGATCGACTTTTTCTCAAGAATCTTGTAAAGGTAAAAGAAAACTGCGATTCGGAGATTGAAGAGGTCGAAAACCGCATATCCGAATACGCTGGAAAATACGAACCTGCTTTAGAGTTGCTTGAAACCATTCCGGCAGTTCAAAGACGTGCGAGTACGATTATTATTTCCGAACTTGGGACAGATCTTTCCATGTTTCCAACTGCAGGACATCTCGTCAAATGGGCTGGGTTATGTCCGGGAGATAACGAAAGTGCCAAAAAGAAGAAAACAGCACGCCTCACGAAGGGAAATCCAAGAATTAAAAGCGTGATGGTGCAATGTGCGTGGGCGGCTACACGGTGCAAGAATTTCTTCTTACGGGACTGGTTTTACCGGCTCAAAGCACGCAGAGGAATCAAAAAGGCATTGATCGCTGTTGCACGGAAGTTGCTTGTTATTATCTGGAATCTCTTAACGAGTGGAGAGGAATACTCCGAGGAGCATTATGAGCAAACAAAGAAAAATCAAGAAGAGAGACGTAAGCAGAAGTTGAAATCCGAAGCCACCAAACTGGGATTTAAGCTTGTACCCGCTTAAGCATCTCTCTGAAATTTATCTTACATGGTAAACCGTAACCTTGCAAATGGTTAAGGTTAACTTTTTGCACCCATTTTTCGTAAAACATGGTCTTTAAAAATATCTCTTGACTGTTTTTGCCTGTAGAGCGTATATAGACGTACCTCAAAGGCTGGGGTTAGTTTCGTAGTATAACTTGCTATTATCTCCTTTCAGAGTGATCACCAATGAAATGGATTTTCACAGGTAGGAATGAAACTGTGGCCCTTATCCGCTATACTGAAAATACAGGGCAAGATCGACATACATCTGATTCTCAGAAATCGTGAGTGATCATGGTTCGATGTATTCTGGAGCACAGGAACATGTCGCCCTGATCTGCCTATGCATTTCAGGAATAGCACGCGTAGTATAATTCAATATCACCGGAGTACATCCGCCCTGTCAATTACACATTTGAAGGGAGGACCGTCTATGCAAAATCTTCTGGACATCTGTTGTGGCCTGGACGTTCACAAGGAAGTTCTTGTTGCCTGCCTGCTGAAAGGCAGACTGGATGAAGAGCCAGAACCTGAAATCCGTGAATTTCCAACACTGCTCAATGGTCTTGATGAATTCAAGAAATGGATCATTGAGAACAACTGTCGACATGTGGCGATGGAAAGCACCGGAGTCTATTGGTTTCCGATTTATAACGTGCTGGAATCAATTCTCTACGATGACGACGAGCAGAAAAATGTCAAAATCATTGTCGCCAATCCGCACCATATGAAAAATGTACCCGGCAAGAAGACCGATATAAAAGATGCTCACTGGATTGCAACACTCCTGAGGGCCGGTCTCCTGGCACCAAGTTATATCCCACCCAAAAAAATCCGAGAGCTGCGAGACTGGACACGCTACCGGGATATCCTGATAAAAGAAATGGTCGGACATAAAAACCGGATTGAAAAATATCTGCAACAGTGCGGGTTTAAACTTTCAACGATTCTTACGGATATCTTCGGAGTCAGCGGAATTCAGTTGATAAAAAGGCTTTGTGAAAAAGGAAAGTTAACGGCATCAGATGTTGATGAATGTTTGAAAGGTACTCTCCGGAATAAGATGGAAGATGTTCAGCTTGCTGTGGCCGGGCAGCTATCCGATCACGATCGACTTTTTCTCAAGAATCTTGTAAAGGTAAAAGAAAACTGCGATTCGGAGATTGAAGAGGTCGAAAACCGCATATCCGAATACGCTGGAAAATACGAACCTGCTTTAGAGTTGCTTGAAACCATTCCGGCAGTTCAAAGACGTGCGAGTACGATTATTATTTCCGAACTTGGGACAGATCTTTCCATGTTTCCAACTGCAGGACATCTCGTCAAATGGGCTGGGTTATGTCCGGGAGATAACGAAAGTGCCAAAAAGAAGAAAACAGCACGCCTCACGAAGGGAAATCCAAGAATTAAAAGCGTGATGGTGCAATGTGCGTGGGCGGCTACACGGTGCAAGAATTTCTTCTTACGGGACTGGTTTTACCGGCTCAAAGCACGCAGAGGAATCAAAAAGGCATTGATCGCTGTTGCACGGAAGTTGCTTGTTATTATCTGGAATCTCTTAACGAGTGGAGAGGAATACTCCGAGGAGCATTATGAGCAAACAAAGAAAAATCAAGAAGAGAGACGTAAGCAGAAGTTGAAATCCGAAGCCACCAAACTGGGATTTAAGCTTGTACCCGCTTAAGCATCTCTCTGAAATTTATCTTACATGGTAAACCGTAACCTTGCAAATGGTTAAGGTTAACTTTTTGCACCCATTTTTCGTAAAACATGGTCTTTAAAAATATCTCTTGACTGTTTTTGCCTGTAGAGCGTATATAGACGTACCTCAAAGGCTGGGGTTAGTTTCGTAGTATATATGTACACACCGAAAGGGAAAACACACACGGCAGAGCCGAAAGGAGATAAACACCATGACAGAGAAAACCGCCCGCCAGATCGAGAACATGAAAGCCCAGACCTTCGGAGTAGAGGTTGAGGGAAACAACATCACCCGCCAGAACGCAGCCAGGGTAGCTGCTGAGTACTTCGGCACCGGCCGCTACGAATACACGGCCAGCCGGAACGGGTACATGACCTGGAGCGCCTGGGATGCACAGGGCCGGGAATGGAAATTCCAGCGGGACGTGAGCATCAGCGGACCGGACGATGAAAAGTGCGAACTGGTCACCCCGATCCTGACCTACACGGACATGGAAACCTTCCAGGAACTCCTCCGGAAGCTCCGCCACGCCGGAATGAAGAGCAGCCCCTCCAGAGGCTGCGGGGTACACATTCATATCGGCCTCAAAGGCCTGGACGGCAGAGACCACAACGCCAAGACCTTGCGGAACCTGGTGAACATCATGGCCGCACATGAGACCCAGATCGGACGGGCGATCAAGATTGATCAGGGCCGCACCGGACACTACTGCAAGGTGGTCAACCCCGACTTCCTGGCCAGGGTCAACCGCCAGAAGCCCCAGACCATGCAGCGCCTAGCGGATTGCTGGTACGAAGGCAACCACGCCAGCTACGGCAGGAACCAGCATTACAACGACAGCCGGTACCACATGCTGAACCTCCACGCGAGCTTCACGAAGGGGACCATTGAATTCCGCCTCTTCCAGTTTTCCGACCCGCACGACGGCAAGCGCGGCGGCATTCACGCAGGTGAGATGAAGGCTTACATCCAGCTTTGCCTGGCCATGAGCGAACTGGCCAAGGAGATCGCCTACGCCAGCCCCAAGCCCCAGCAGACCGAAAACGAGAAATACGCCTTCCGCTGCTGGATGCTCCGCCTCGGCTTCATCGGAGACGAGTTCGAGACGGCCAGGGAGATCCTCCTGAAGAACATGGACGGCAACGCAGCCTGGAGACAGGCCGCCTGCTGAACCGGAAAACAAGAAGCCTTTCGCCGGGGAGCCCCGGCTTAAGGCAGTGAAAGGAGGCGACAGGCCATGAAAGAATACAAGGTTCTGATTACGGAGACCCTGCAGAAAGCCGTGATCGTCGGTGCAGAGTCTGAGCAAGAAGCCCATAGGCGCGTGTCCGATGCCTGGAAGAACGCGGAGTACACCCTAGGTGCCGATGATTTCCAGGGCGTGGAGTTCCATGTTCAGGGCGAAACGGACGGCGATCCGGGTGACAAGGACTTAGGCCGCATCGAGAGCAAAGGCGCTGGCGGCGATGAATGACTTCTGGAAAGGCTTCCAGCTGATCCGACAGGAAGACAACGAGGTCTTCTGCATTGCTTATGGCAGCAACCTGGATGAGGCCAGGATGAAAAAGCGCTGTCCCAGCGCCGAGGTGTTTGGCACTTCAGTCATCGGCGGATACAGGCTGCTGTTCAAGCAGAGCATGACGGGTGCTTATGCGACCATCGAACAGGACGCCAACGGCTGTGTGCCGGTGGTGATCTACCGGATCACGGCGGAGGACGAGCTGAAGCTGGATCGGTTTGAAGGATATCCCAAGTATTACTACAAGCGGGATTTCCTGCTTCCCGTGTGGGGACTGAACGGCAGGAAGAAAAAGCTTCGGCGAAACTGCATCGGCTACATCCTGCATGAATACCGGATGCTTGGAGAGCCGTGCGAGGATTACTTCGACCTGCTGGATCGCGGATACGAGCGATGGGGCTTTGAAAAGAGCATCCTGAAAAAGGCGATGGAGGACAGCATCGGAAGAGACGCAGCAGCCCTTTGGCTGGCAGAATATTACGGTGAGGAGGACGATCATGAGTAAGAAGTACATAGCCTACGGGAGCAACCTTTCCGTCAGGCAAATGGCGCACCGGTGTCCGGACGCCAGGATTATCGGCATGGCAGCCATTCAGGACTGGAAGCTGGTCTTTCGGACCCATGCGACCATTGAGCCCGCAGCGGGCAGAGTGGTGCCGGTCCTGATCTGGGTAATCTCAGAACTCGATGAAAAGAACCTGGACCTGTATGAAGGGTACCCGACCTACTACTATAAGCGAGATATGACCGTGACCATGACGGACCTTGACGGGAAAAACCCGCAGGAAGTCACAGCCATGGTCTACCTGATGGAGGAGGGACACGACACCCGAGTTCCTTACAGAGGCTACCTGGACACACTGGAAGAAGGCTACCGGCGATTCGGATTCAACCTGTATCAGCTGGAGCTTGCCATGAAGGAAGCGGAGGAGGCGGAGCGATGAACTTTCCCAGCAGAGAAACGGTCGAACGGCTGCACCGGGAATACCCGGTCGGCTGCCGTATCGTCCTGGACGAGATGGATGATCCCTACACCAAGATCCCGGTCGGTGCCCAGGCGACCTGCCAAGGCGTGGACGACGCCGGGAACATCCTGTGCGCCTGGGATTGCGGAAGCGGCCTCTCGATTGCCTTCGGAGCGGATCGCTGCCATAAGGTCAGGACCGACGATGAAGCGAAGATCACCCTGGAATGGTACGGGAAGCGCCAGCCCAAGGAGAACGCCAGATGCCCCAGGTGTGGATGCCGGATGGACGGAGCCTCTTCCCGTCATGCGCTGAGCCGCAGGGCAGGCATCATGATCTGTGATGAAGATGGGATGAGGGAGGCTCTGGAGGATGCCGGAATCATGGAACGGATGCCGCTCACACAGTGGGCTGCGATTGCCGGGCCGGAGTGTGGTGAAGGCCCATGGGAAGGCTAATGGCATGGCGTAATGTAGACAAATTTGGGCGGTGAAGATTGTCACATATTTTCTGGGAATACCGGAAAATATAACTTGCTATTCTCCCCGAGTAGAGTGATCACCAATGAAATGGATTTTCACAGGTAGGAATGAAACTGTGGCCCTTATCCGCTATACTGAAAATACAGGGCAAGATCGACATACATCTGATTCTCAGAAATCGTGAGTGATCATGGTTCGATGTATTCTGGAGCACAGGAACATGTCGCCCTGATCTGCCTATGCATTTCAGGAATAGCACGCGTAGTATAATTCAATATCACCGGAGTACATCCGCCCTGTCAATTACACATTTGAAGGGAGGACCGTCTATGCAAAATCTTCTGGACATCTGTTGTGGCCTGGACGTTCACAAGGAAGTTCTTGTTGCCTGCCTGCTGAAAGGCAGACTGGATGAAGAGCCAGAACCTGAAATCCGTGAATTTCCAACACTGCTCAATGGTCTTGATGAATTCAAGAAATGGATCATTGAGAACAACTGTCGACATGTGGCGATGGAAAGCACCGGAGTCTATTGGTTTCCGATTTATAACGTGCTGGAATCAATTCTCTACGATGACGACGAGCAGAAAAATGTCAAAATCATTGTCGCCAATCCGCACCATATGAAAAATGTACCCGGCAAGAAGACCGATATAAAAGATGCTCACTGGATTGCAACACTCCTGAGGGCCGGTCTCCTGGCACCAAGTTATATCCCACCCAAAAAAATCCGAGAGCTGCGAGACTGGACACGCTACCGGGATATCCTGATAAAAGAAATGGTCGGACATAAAAACCGGATTGAAAAATATCTGCAACAGTGCGGGTTTAAACTTTCAACGATTCTTACGGATATCTTCGGAGTCAGCGGAATTCAGTTGATAAAAAGGCTTTGTGAAAAAGGAAAGTTAACGGCATCAGATGTTGATGAATGTTTGAAAGGTACTCTCCGGAATAAGATGGAAGATGTTCAGCTTGCTGTGGCCGGGCAGCTATCCGATCACGATCGACTTTTTCTCAAGAATCTTGTAAAGGTAAAAGAAAACTGCGATTCGGAGATTGAAGAGGTCGAAAACCGCATATCCGAATACGCTGGAAAATACGAACCTGCTTTAGAGTTGCTTGAAACCATTCCGGCAGTTCAAAGACGTGCGAGTACGATTATTATTTCCGAACTTGGGACAGATCTTTCCATGTTTCCAACTGCAGGACATCTCGTCAAATGGGCTGGGTTATGTCCGGGAGATAACGAAAGTGCCAAAAAGAAGAAAACAGCACGCCTCACGAAGGGAAATCCAAGAATTAAAAGCGTGATGGTGCAATGTGCGTGGGCGGCTACACGGTGCAAGAATTTCTTCTTACGGGACTGGTTTTACCGGCTCAAAGCACGCAGAGGAATCAAAAAGGCATTGATCGCTGTTGCACGGAAGTTGCTTGTTATTATCTGGAATCTCTTAACGAGTGGAGAGGAATACTCCGAGGAGCATTATGAGCAAACAAAGAAAAATCAAGAAGAGAGACGTAAGCAGAAGTTGAAATCCGAAGCCACCAAACTGGGATTTAAGCTTGTACCCGCTTAAGCATCTCTCTGAAATTTATCTTACATGGTAAACCGTAACCTTGCAAATGGTTAAGGTTAACTTTTTGCACCCATTTTTCGTAAAACATGGTCTTTAAAAATATCTCTTGACTGTTTTTGCCTGTAGAGCGTATATAGACGTACCTCAAAGGCTGGGGTTAGTTTCGTAGTATATATGTACATGCCGAAGGGCAGAGAAAACAAACGAGGAGGATTCCACCATGAAGACCAACACCTACTTTGAAGAGCTTGACCGCATCGCCCGCGATTTTGAACAGAAGCACGAAGCGCATAAGGCGCTTAAGCAGGGGATTATCGACGAAAAAGGCTGGGACAGCGAGGAGTTGAAAGCCTGGTACAAAGAGGAAGAAGAGCAGTTCCAGTACCCGATCAGCGCGGGAGCCTGCAAGGCCTACAGAGCCTGGCGCTACAGCGAGACTGACGAGGTCATTATGGACGACTTCACCTGGGACCGGGAGCGCCACGACTTCATTGACACCCTCCGGAAGGCGGGCATTCAAACCCTTGTGGTTACCAACCAGTCAACCGGTCTCATGGAAGACTTGCACGGCTACGCGGCCGAGGGCTGCACGATGCTGGGCCTTTGCACCATCACCAAGAAGGATACCCGCTGGGGTGAAGAAAAAGAGGAGCAGATCATGGGCATCCGCTTCCAGCTGAGCTGAGGGAGGTGCCGGGATGAACATTGCGGATAAGATGGAGCGAGAGTCCAGGCTGATGACGAACCTCGCAGACTGGATGCAGACGCATGGCGAGACGCTTTCAGACAGGCAGCGGAGCAACGCTTACACTGGCGTCCGCATCCGGGAGATCCGGTGGCGGGGATACACCTTCCGCATTGTGGATGTGGATGGGATGACCTGCCAGATCGAACGGCTGTAACAGGCGGCCGACACCATGGAGCCGGGAGGCTCCTTTGGTCGTATATACACAATGTCAGCCTCGGAATCTTTGTGCACATTATGATCGGAATATCTGCAGAATTGACTTGCTATTATTCCGGTTCAGAGTGATCACCAATGAAATGGATTTTCACAGGTAGGAATGAAACTGTGGCCCTTATCCGCTATACTGAAAATACAGGGCAAGATCGACATACATCTGATTCTCAGAAATCGTGAGTGATCATGGTTCGATGTATTCTGGAGCACAGGAACATGTCGCCCTGATCTGCCTATGCATTTCAGGAATAGCACGCGTAGTATAATTCAATATCACCGGAGTACATCCGCCCTGTCAATTACACATTTGAAGGGAGGACCGTCTATGCAAAATCTTCTGGACATCTGTTGTGGCCTGGACGTTCACAAGGAAGTTCTTGTTGCCTGCCTGCTGAAAGGCAGACTGGATGAAGAGCCAGAACCTGAAATCCGTGAATTTCCAACACTGCTCAATGGTCTTGATGAATTCAAGAAATGGATCATTGAGAACAACTGTCGACATGTGGCGATGGAAAGCACCGGAGTCTATTGGTTTCCGATTTATAACGTGCTGGAATCAATTCTCTACGATGACGACGAGCAGAAAAATGTCAAAATCATTGTCGCCAATCCGCACCATATGAAAAATGTACCCGGCAAGAAGACCGATATAAAAGATGCTCACTGGATTGCAACACTCCTGAGGGCCGGTCTCCTGGCACCAAGTTATATCCCACCCAAAAAAATCCGAGAGCTGCGAGACTGGACACGCTACCGGGATATCCTGATAAAAGAAATGGTCGGACATAAAAACCGGATTGAAAAATATCTGCAACAGTGCGGGTTTAAACTTTCAACGATTCTTACGGATATCTTCGGAGTCAGCGGAATTCAGTTGATAAAAAGGCTTTGTGAAAAAGGAAAGTTAACGGCATCAGATGTTGATGAATGTTTGAAAGGTACTCTCCGGAATAAGATGGAAGATGTTCAGCTTGCTGTGGCCGGGCAGCTATCCGATCACGATCGACTTTTTCTCAAGAATCTTGTAAAGGTAAAAGAAAACTGCGATTCGGAGATTGAAGAGGTCGAAAACCGCATATCCGAATACGCTGGAAAATACGAACCTGCTTTAGAGTTGCTTGAAACCATTCCGGCAGTTCAAAGACGTGCGAGTACGATTATTATTTCCGAACTTGGGACAGATCTTTCCATGTTTCCAACTGCAGGACATCTCGTCAAATGGGCTGGGTTATGTCCGGGAGATAACGAAAGTGCCAAAAAGAAGAAAACAGCACGCCTCACGAAGGGAAATCCAAGAATTAAAAGCGTGATGGTGCAATGTGCGTGGGCGGCTACACGGTGCAAGAATTTCTTCTTACGGGACTGGTTTTACCGGCTCAAAGCACGCAGAGGAATCAAAAAGGCATTGATCGCTGTTGCACGGAAGTTGCTTGTTATTATCTGGAATCTCTTAACGAGTGGAGAGGAATACTCCGAGGAGCATTATGAGCAAACAAAGAAAAATCAAGAAGAGAGACGTAAGCAGAAGTTGAAATCCGAAGCCACCAAACTGGGATTTAAGCTTGTACCCGCTTAAGCATCTCTCTGAAATTTATCTTACATGGTAAACCGTAACCTTGCAAATGGTTAAGGTTAACTTTTTGCACCCATTTTTCGTAAAACATGGTCTTTAAAAATATCTCTTGACTGTTTTTGCCTGTAGAGCGTATATAGACGTACCTCAAAGGCTGGGGTTAGTTTCGTAGTATATATACACATGCCGAAAGGCAAACGACAAAGATTACGGAGGGCAAAGACCATGATAAACGCTTACGAACTGAGAAACCACTTTTTCCTGGAAGACTACAACACCGCGATTACCCGCGAGGATTTCGAGAACTTCTTCACCAAGACCAAGGAAAAGGTCACCTTTACCTTCAACGGCTGGGACGGCAATAATGTACAGTAAAAAATAATGTAAAGAGAAAGACCACAGGCACTGTATTTCAGTGACGGCGGTCTTGCTTTTCTCGTTTCTCTGGACATTATTCTTTACAGAGATTCTGTAAAAACGTCATTAGATCTGAGTTTTCATGCCAACTGCTCCGATCCATATTCGTAATATCTTCATAGGCTTTCTCCAATGCTTCACGCTTATTACCCTGGGATACTTTTGCGTACACCTCAGTGGTCGTAACGCTGATATGGCCAAGAAGATCTCTAATGTAAATCAAATCCACACCTGCTTCCAGCAGATGGACGGCTTTGGTATGTCGAAGAGTATGTGGATGAACTGAAATCTTTATATCTGCTGTACCGGAATCATTGACAGCCGTAACATACTTATTTAGGATGTATGATACACCAGATCGAGTGAGGCGAGTACCATGGTTACTCATGAACAGATAATGCTGCGAAGTATATCGGCGGTTAACCAGGTCGTTTTCTTCAATATATTTTTTGAGCAGGTCAACTGTTACTCCCATAATAGGAACGATCCGGGTTTTATCCCCTTTACCTGTTAGAGCAATCGTTTCAGGCTGAGATAATCTGATATCATCCAAAGTGAGGTTTGTTAATTCGCTCACCCTGGCTGCAGTATCATAAAGAACAGTTAATAGCACTTTATCTCGACGACCTTGCGGGGTAGTTGTGTCAGGCGCATCCAACAATGCTTTTAATTCATCCTTCGATAAGTATGGAATCTCTCTTGATGCATGTTTTTTGCTTTTGATTGACAGAATTCTTTTGTATTCAAGCAATCTGTCAAGATCATCAAGCTGGACATATTTCACGAATGAATGTATAGCAG
Source organism: Chordicoccus furentiruminis (assembly GCF_019355395.1). Classification (GTDB taxonomy): domain Bacteria; phylum Bacillota; class Clostridia; order Lachnospirales; family Lachnospiraceae; genus Chordicoccus; species Chordicoccus furentiruminis. The sequence goes on along the minus strand of NZ_CP048829.1, from coordinate 447,768 downwards.
CAAGCCGTACGTTCTGAGATGACTTCTTGATGCCTTTGTTAGAATCAAGCCAATCCAAGTATTCAACTATGTTATCATGCGTGAAGTCATTGAGCGTCAACTTCTGGTGTGGAATTCCTTTCACGGTTTCCATGAAAACCAAGTATAGTTTAAATGTGTCCCGATAAGATTTAATGGTGTTGGTACTTAGACATCGCTCACCAGCAAGATATTTTGTCAAGAATGAGGTCAGATAATAGTCAAAATCTTTCCCAGATCTTTTAGCCATTGTTCTGATCCCCCTTTGCATCGGAAAGGTAAGCTTCACACTTATTCCTAATATCTGGAAACAGATCCGCTGTGAGCCTGGTATAGTACTCCGTACTTCTTGTATCAGAATGACCCATATAAGCACAAATATAAGGATAGAGCGCATCAAGACTGCGGCCTTCGAGAACCCAGTTCCGCATCTTGTGTACACAGAATGTATGACGAAAGCTATGAACTTGAGGCCCTTTGCTTCTACCGCCATGGTGTATCCCGGCTTTCCAAAGATACTTTCGGAAAGCATCATATACAGCGTTATGATTTAGTGAATCGTGATGTGGGCTTACAAAAACATGATCATCTGTACTGATTCCTTTTCTATTCTGACAGATGTACTGCTGGAGAATATCGAGCATTCCTCGATCAACGGGAATCATACGATCTCTGTTTTTCTTGCCTTGTCGGATAAAAAAAGTGCCGTTTTCAAAATCAATATCACCATATTTGAGTGAAAGCACTTCACCCACACGCATTCCCGTGCTATATAATAGCCTGAAAATGACAGAATATTTTATGGCGGACTCAGCTTTATCGCTATCAACCGCCTTAAAGAACTCAACCAGTTCCTCGTTTGTAAAAATGTAAGGAACGAAGCTGCTTCTGAAGTTCCGGCTTGGCAGTGCTGGATATATATAAGCGGTATACCCGTGCGAGTTCATATATCTTGCAAGTTCCCGGACATCAGCAATTCGTTTGTTCCTGTTGTTGAGAGTTTCATTGGGGGATTTTGCTATGAAATCATCTACAATATCGCGAGAGAGTACAGGTTCGTTTATTCCATGCTCCAGAAAGTATAGGTCGAGCTTTTTAAGACCTTTTTCTGCAGATTCGTATTTAAATCCTATAGTGCGTTTTTCGGTAATCAAATCATTTATGATAGGGGCCATAACGCTTTTATATTCATACGCCATAAGGGAACACCTCCTCCGGATTGAGAGTGCACTGGGCAAGTCCCTTCATGTCGATGTGGATATAAGTCTCTGTTGATTTAATGCTTTGATGCCCCATTACCTGACTGATTACAGGAAGATCTGTCTCTTTTTCCAGCAGCACTCGACCAAGTGCATGACGTAGAACATGTATTCCAATCGCCTGAGATTTTGTTTCCAGTTTAATGCCAGCCTTGTTCATTCTGCTGTGAAATATGCTTTCTATAGCTTGTGAACCCTTAAGTCTTCCATATGGAGCATGCATGCAGCGAAAGATATATTTATCCTCTGTTTGTGGGCGACCATGCTGAATGTAGTCAATAAGAGCCCATCCAACATCATTCAACAACGGCAGGTGCACAGTATGATAAGTCTTTTCCTGTTTAAGAATAATTTCATTTGTTGACCAGTTTAAATCATTGAGCTGCAGATTAGCAATATCGACTGCACGAATACCTAACCTCGCGGCAAGAAGCAAAATTGCATAATCACGTTTTCCCATAGTATTGGCGCGATCTATGGATTCAAGCATCTTTTTTACTGATTCGGCAGGCATGTCAGTCGGCAAGTGATACACATGCGGAGTGTTGATATTTGGAATTAGAACACATTTATTGTCCTGGGTCAAACTGTTTGCATAGCAGTATTCGAAGAACTGCCGCATGTCTTGAACACGACTCTTTATCACACTTGGCTGGAAATGAATAAAATCAGAAATGGCTTTGTTGACTGCATTTTGGTCAACCTCTGAAAAATCATTCAATCCCATGCTTATGAAAGTAGTAAGTAATGTCCGAACAAGTAATTCTTTATGATTGATAGTGTTTCTCTTATAGTCCAGAGTTTGGAGATGATGGAGATATTGATCATAAACGCGATTCCAGTACTCATGCCCCGGTAACCTTTTATGTTCAGAGTGGAATCTCTGAGTGAACGTTTGATTGTAGCTATAGGAACTCAGCAACAACTGAAAACGGACAGCTTCTCGATGCCTTCTATCATAAGAATCTTTGTCGGCCAATGATGCAATCGTTACACCAAACACTTCTTCAAGGTACTGAAGGCTTATAGCCTCCGAATAAGCAACGTAATTATGTGCATCACAGTATTCAAGGAATCTGTTGTACCAGCATTGGTAATGCTTTATTGTTGAACGGGAATAATGCATATCTTCCATGCTTGTCAGAATTCCATCCACGCACTCTCGTATGGATAATATTTTGCCCATGAATAACACCCTTTCTTCTATGGTGCAGGAAAATAATGTCCAGTTATGCCTCCTGCCCAAGAAAGAGTATATACAGAATCATCCCTTAAAAACAGACTGTTTTCTGAAATTGGTCGGAAGTATAGTAAAAGGTTTTGGCCATTTACTTTACATTATTTTTTACTTTGCATTATTTCCGTAATGCTCAGCTACACATTACGGCAAGAGCTACGATGGCGAGAGCCGCACGGCCACGATTTACCGCACCAGCATCAAGGGCTACGAGGACGTCCGGCTGATCAAGGTCGGCAAGGGCCTGCACTACATCGATGAAGACCGCATGGTCATCGAGAAGGCTACCGGCGAGAGTCATCCGGAAGCCAGCTGGCTGGTGGATGTCAAGAGAGCCTGATGACAACGAAAGTAACCGGGAAAGGCAGCCTTACGGGGCTGTGTTTCTCGTCATAAATACACGATTACACCCTTCAATCTTTGTACAGATTATGCCTGGAAACAGGCCGGATAATCTGAAAATATAACTTGCTATTTCTCCTGAGTAGAGTGATCACCAATGAAATGGATTTTCACAGGTAGGAATGAAACTGTGGCCCTTATCCGCTATACTGAAAATACAGGGCAAGATCGACATACATCTGATTCTCAGAAATCGTGAGTGATCATGGTTCGATGTATTCTGGAGCACAGGAACATGTCGCCCTGATCTGCCTATGCATTTCAGGAATAGCACGCGTAGTATAATTCAATATCACCGGAGTACATCCGCCCTGTCAATTACACATTTGAAGGGAGGACCGTCTATGCAAAATCTTCTGGACATCTGTTGTGGCCTGGACGTTCACAAGGAAGTTCTTGTTGCCTGCCTGCTGAAAGGCAGACTGGATGAAGAGCCAGAACCTGAAATCCGTGAATTTCCAACACTGCTCAATGGTCTTGATGAATTCAAGAAATGGATCATTGAGAACAACTGTCGACATGTGGCGATGGAAAGCACCGGAGTCTATTGGTTTCCGATTTATAACGTGCTGGAATCAATTCTCTACGATGACGACGAGCAGAAAAATGTCAAAATCATTGTCGCCAATCCGCACCATATGAAAAATGTACCCGGCAAGAAGACCGATATAAAAGATGCTCACTGGATTGCAACACTCCTGAGGGCCGGTCTCCTGGCACCAAGTTATATCCCACCCAAAAAAATCCGAGAGCTGCGAGACTGGACACGCTACCGGGATATCCTGATAAAAGAAATGGTCGGACATAAAAACCGGATTGAAAAATATCTGCAACAGTGCGGGTTTAAACTTTCAACGATTCTTACGGATATCTTCGGAGTCAGCGGAATTCAGTTGATAAAAAGGCTTTGTGAAAAAGGAAAGTTAACGGCATCAGATGTTGATGAATGTTTGAAAGGTACTCTCCGGAATAAGATGGAAGATGTTCAGCTTGCTGTGGCCGGGCAGCTATCCGATCACGATCGACTTTTTCTCAAGAATCTTGTAAAGGTAAAAGAAAACTGCGATTCGGAGATTGAAGAGGTCGAAAACCGCATATCCGAATACGCTGGAAAATACGAACCTGCTTTAGAGTTGCTTGAAACCATTCCGGCAGTTCAAAGACGTGCGAGTACGATTATTATTTCCGAACTTGGGACAGATCTTTCCATGTTTCCAACTGCAGGACATCTCGTCAAATGGGCTGGGTTATGTCCGGGAGATAACGAAAGTGCCAAAAAGAAGAAAACAGCACGCCTCACGAAGGGAAATCCAAGAATTAAAAGCGTGATGGTGCAATGTGCGTGGGCGGCTACACGGTGCAAGAATTTCTTCTTACGGGACTGGTTTTACCGGCTCAAAGCACGCAGAGGAATCAAAAAGGCATTGATCGCTGTTGCACGGAAGTTGCTTGTTATTATCTGGAATCTCTTAACGAGTGGAGAGGAATACTCCGAGGAGCATTATGAGCAAACAAAGAAAAATCAAGAAGAGAGACGTAAGCAGAAGTTGAAATCCGAAGCCACCAAACTGGGATTTAAGCTTGTACCCGCTTAAGCATCTCTCTGAAATTTATCTTACATGGTAAACCGTAACCTTGCAAATGGTTAAGGTTAACTTTTTGCACCCATTTTTCGTAAAACATGGTCTTTAAAAATATCTCTTGACTGTTTTTGCCTGTAGAGCGTATATAGACGTACCTCAAAGGCTGGGGTTAGTTTCGTAGTATATATACACATGCCAAAAGGAAATGAACCAACGAGAACGGAGGAGAAAGACCATGACGATCAACGAAGCGATGAGAACATACCGCCTGCCGAACCCGACCACCCCGGAAGACCTCGAATGCCGCTGGAGCAAGGTCCTGAACTTTGGGGGCAAGGTTCTCCTGGCCGGTTATTACTACAACGGAAAGAACAAGCCCAGCTACTTCGGAGCGGTTTACGAGCACCTTGATGACGATCTTTCTTGCGAGGGAGCCATCGGGCTGGCAGCAGCCAGCGAGGTTGCCTTTGAGGATGACGGCCACGCGATCGCCTGGGCAATGACACAGGCCTGAGAACATAGCGGAGCCGAAACCGCTTTACCAAAACAAATGGGGATACAATTGGCGGCATCGGAACACCCCGTACCGCAGGGAGCGCGGGAAATCCGCACGGTGGTCAAGTGAAGACTCCTAACGAATGAAACCACCATCACAGGACAGACAGACGCAGGGTCTACGGAGAAATCCGCAGGCCTTTTCTTTATGCCAATTTTGAAGAGAGGAGGAATGCCTCATGGCGACCAGAGGAAGAAAACCAACGCCGACTGCAATCAAAGAGCTGGAAGGCAACCCCGGAAAACGTCCGCTTAATGATGCGGAACCTAAGCCGGAAAAGAAAGCGCCTCCGTGCCCCAAGTGGCTGGAGCCGGAAGCAAAAAAGGAATGGCGAAGGCTGTCAAAGCAGCTGGAGCAGATCGGTGTGCTGACCGAGGTTGACCAGGCGGCTTTTGCCTCTTACTGCCAGGCTTACGCCAGATGGAAAGAGGCGGAGGAGTTTATCACACAGCATGGCACAATCGTGAAGACGCCATCCGGCTATTGGCAGCAAGTTCCGCAGGTATCCATCGCGCAGACATACCTCAAGATCATGAACAAGATCGCCGAGCAGTTCGGCCTGACGCCTTCATCCAGATCACGGATCATTGCCGGTGCCGGGGATAACGCTACGACGGCCGACGATATGGAAGCGCTGCTGGGAGGTAACTGATGGCGGGAGAGAAAACGAGACCGGCAAATTACCCGGTTCTGAAGAACTATAAGCCGACATGTTTCATGCTGCCGGAATCCCACTATGATCCGTCGAAGGCGGATCGAGCGGTCCGCTTTATCGAGAATCTCTGCCATACCAAGGGTCGGTGGAGCGGGAAACCGTTCTGGCTGCTGCCATGGCAAGAGCAGATAATCCGGGATGTCTTTGGCATCGTCAAGGAAGATGGCACGAGACAGTTTCGGACAGCGTATGTGGAAATCCCAAAGAAAAATGGCAAGAGTGAGCTGGCGGCGGCTGTGGCCCTGTATCTTTTGTATGCGGATAACGAACCATCTGCAGAGGTATACGGCGCAGCAGCGGACAGGCAGCAGGCAAGTATCGTATTTGATGTTGCTAAGCGCATGGTGGAAATGACGCCAGCGCTTCTGAAACGCTCCAAGCTCATGGGCGCGACCAAACGGATCGTGAATTACAGCAACGCCGGTTTCTACCAGGTGCTTTCCGCAGAGGTCGGAACCAAACACGGACTGAATGTTTCCGGCCTTGTCCTGGATGAACTACATGCCCAGCCCAACCGGAACCTGGTGGATGTGCTCACCAAGGGCTCCGGCGATGCCAGAACACAGCCGCTGTACTTCTTGATCACGACGGCAGGAACAGACAGAAACAGCATCTGCTATGAATACCACACGAAGGCGAAAGACATTCTGGAAGGAAAACGAATTGATCCGTCCTTTTATCCGGTGATCTATGGCCTGGACGATGGCGAGGACTGGAATGATGAGAAATCCTGGTACAAAGCTAATCCCAGCCTCGGTTATACGATCCAAATCGATCGTGTCCGGGATGCGCACAGGGAAGCGCTCACCAATCCGGCAGAAGAGAACGTGTTTCGGCAGCTGAGACTGGATCAGTGGGTCGGCAGCTCTGTCGCCTGGATACCGGAGCATATTTACGATCAGGGAAACATCCCGATAGATACAGATCGGTTAAAAGGCCGTGAGTGTTACTGCGGACTGGACTTATCCAGCACCAGTGACATCACGGCTTTTGTCATGGTGTTCCCTCCGCAGTATGAGGGAGATAAATACATCGTTGTGCCGCATTTCTGGCTTCCAAGAGAAACGCTGGATCTCCGGGTGCGACGGGATCACGTCCCCTATGATGTGTGGGAGCGGATGGGACTGTTTCATGTAACGGAGGGCAATGTGGTCGATTACAACTTTGTCCGGAAAACCATCAACGACCTGCACACCCAGTTCAATATCAAGGAAATCGGGGTAGACCGCTGGAATGCCACTCAGCTCATCACTGACCTGGAGGGCGACGGCTTCACCATGGTTCCGATCGGCATGGGTTTTAAGGATATGAGTCCAGGCATGAAAGAACTGTACAAGCTGCTGCTTGAGGGAAAGATCATCCACGGCGGCAATCCCGTGCTCCGCTGGATGGCAGGCAACGTGGTCGCAGAGATCGATGCAGCGGAGAACATCAAACCCAGCAAGAAAAAGAGCACGGAGAAGATCGACGGCATTGTTGCCTGGATCATGGGGCTGGATCGAGCCATCCGCCATGAGCAGCAGGGAAGCGTATATGACGATCCGGAGCATGGGCTCTGGGTATTTTGATTAGAAAAGAGCCACCCTCACCGGATGGCTCACAATTATTTCTGGTCAAGAAATTCAGCAACGCTGATGATTCTGGGATCTGTAACTGACGATTCAAGAAAGTCTTTATCGCCTGTGAGGAAGAGATCAGCATGGGCGTCCAAGGCAGCCCGTAGAATTGGCCTGTCTTTGGGGTCTCTGATCTTGTTTTCTGCTGCAGTCTCAGCCTCCGGCGTGGGAACGAGTTCGATGATAGAGAGCGCGTTGTAGAGGAATGCTTCAAGTTCTGTCAGTTTGTCCGGGAATTTCTCACGGAATTTTCTGTGGAGTTCATCGACAACATAATCGCAAACAATAGGCTGATATGGTGGTATCAACGTCTTGTAAAAGGCCTGTGCAGCGCGTCCGTTAGGGAAAAGGGCAGCCGAAATGATGATGTTGGTATCGATCATTACCCTCATTCTTCTGCTTCCTCCCTGCGGGACTGTGTAATCCATTCCGCAACGTCATCCTCAGTGAAGAAACCGGCTTTTCCAGCCTCACCCTTCATCTGTTCCTGTAGGCGCATCATAGCGTAAACGGCAGAATTGACGACGCGGACATTGTTGCCATCAACAATAAAGGTCACGCGGTCACCTGTTTCGATACCAAGAGCAGCGCGGACATTCTTGGGAATTGTCACTTGGCCTTTCGCCATAACTCTTGCGTCATTGACAAATGCGGCTTCAGACATATGTGAACACCTCCTGATTTAAAGTAGGAAAGTAGGGAATCCCTACTCCTATTATACGCGGGAACAGGGGGATTATCAAGTGCGAAAAGAAAATTTTTTGAGAAGAGGAGGATTCAAATGGGCTTCAGAGAATGGATCGGCTTTTCTAAGCCGAGGGACGCTCCCCAGCCGGAGCTGCCCCAGATTGAAGACAACGTCCGGGACTCGGGCGGTGTTTTTGTTTTCGGCATGACAAACAGTGGAGAACGTGTGGATGAAAAGAGCGCCATGCAGATCTCCACGGTCTATGCCTGTGTCCGGCTCCTGGCGGAGACGGTGGCGAGCCTTCCGCTCCACCTGTACAAATACACCGGGCAGGGAGACGGTAAGGAGCGGGCGACCGAGCATCCGCTGTATAAGATTCTGTATCGGCAGGCGAATCCGGAGATGACGTCTTTCTCGTTCCGGGAGGCGATCATGACGCACCTTCTCCTGTGGGGAAACGCCTATGCGCAGATCGTGAGAGACGGCAAGAACGGCATCCTCGGCCTTTATCCGCTGCTCCCGGAGAACGTGGAGATCGACAGGGCTGAAAACGGGGATCTGTTCTACACCTATCACGCCTATACGGATGAAGTCCCCGGTGAGCATGACAAGGACATCATCTTCCAGCGGGATGAGATACTCCACATTCCGGGCCTTGGCTTCAACGGGCTTGTGGGCTTTTCGCCCATCGCCATGATGAAGAACGCTCTCGGTACGACGCTGGCAGTCGAGAAATACGGTAGCTCCTTCTTTAAGAACGGAGCGCAGCCCGCCGGTGTGCTGGAGCATCCAGGTGTGCTGAAAGACCCGCAGAAGATCCGGGATAACTGGATGAACGCCTACGGCGGAGCAGGCAATGCGCATAAAGTTGCTGTGCTTGAAGAGGGCATGGCGTATAAACCAATTTCGTTGCCTCCGGAGGATAGCCAGTTCCTTTCTACCCGTGAGTTCGGTGTGGAAGAAATCTGCCGCATCTTCCGTGTGCCTCCGCACATGGTTCAGGACCTCAAGCGGGCGACTTTCAACAACATCGAGCATCAGTCCATCGACTTCGTGATGCACACGATCATGCCTTGGCTGGTGCGAATTGAACAAGCCCTTATCAAGGACGTGCTGATCGAGGAAGAGCAGGATCAGTTCTTTCCAAAGTTCAACGTGGACGGCCTCATGCGCGGCGACTACAAGTCACGCATGGACGGTTACGCAGTGGGATTCTCCAATGGCTTCCTGTCTCCGAACGACATCCGCCGATTGGAGAACATGGATCTGATCCCGGCGGAGGAGGGCGGAGACGACTACTACCTGAACGGCTCGTACACGAAGCTGAAGGACGCTGGGTCTGCCTATGGCGCGAACCAGGTGGCGGAGCAGGAGAAGCAGGCTGCGGAGGAATCCGACGAACCGGGAGAGGACGCTCCGCCTGAAGAACAGCCAGATGAAGAGAAGGAGGAACAGGATGGCAGCAAAAACCACGCCAAGCGTCATGCGCAGCGCAAGGCACAGCGAAGGGGTCAGCAGCCCCGGAAAGAGAGGTAAGAATCGTGCAGAAATTCTGGAACTGGGTTCATGACGACAGCGGCGGCAGAGTGCTCCGCCTGGAAGGGCCGATTGATTCGGAATCCTTCTGGGGTGACGAGATCACGCCGCAGATGTTCCGTGATGAACTCTATGCGGAAGAGGGTGACATTACCCTCTGGATCAACTCGCCCGGCGGCAACGTATTTGCTGCGGCCGAGATTTACACCATGATCCGTGACTATCCCGGCAGCGTGACGGTCCGGATCGCAAGCATCGCGGCATCCGCTGCGTCTGTGGTGGCCATGGCGGGCAATCTGGTGCAGATGTCGCCGACGGCGCTCCTCATGATCCACGACCCTTCTACCATTGCCATGGGCAATGCCAAGGATATGGAGAAGGCGATCACGACCCTCAATGAGGTCAAGGAGAGCATCATTAACGCCTATGCCGCGAAGACGGGCCTTTCCCGCAACCGCATCAGCAAGCTTATGAGCGACGAGACCTGGCTGAACGCCAAGAAGGCGCTGGAACTGGGCTTTGCCGATGAGATTCTGTTCGCGGACAAGCCGAAGGAGGACGAACCCGAAGAAAAGCCGGATTCCGATCCGGATGAGCCTGACAAGGAGGAAGGCGGAGATGAAAAAGAAGAGCAGAAAAAGCCCTTCAAACTCAAAGAAACGGATGCCATTTGGCAGTACTCCACAAAGGTCATGGGACAGACCATCCTCAACCGTCTCGGTGTGTCCGATGAAGCCGCAGTGCCCGAAACCGGCGCTCCGGCACAGGAATCTGCCAAGACAGGGGTAACTGATTCTCCTGTGGAAGACGATAAGCCTAAGGTGCCTGTGATCGGCATGGACGGTAAAACCGAAGACGGCAGTGTGCCGTATGAAATCCTGAAAGACAGGCTGGAGTGGATGAAATGATCCGCCCCGGCTTTTCTTTTGCCCCAAATCATTATGACGACCGGAGCGTTTCTCCGGAGAAAGAGGTATCGCATGAATAAGATTATGGAACTGCGCACCAAGCGCAATGACCTCTGGGAGAAGACAAAATCCTACCTGGAGGAGCATCGCAGTGAGAACGGTCTGGTCGAGGCCTCCGCTGTCGAACAGTACAACAAGATGGCCGGTGAGGTTAAGGCCCTGGGTGATGAGATCGCCCGTCTGGAGGATCAGGCGGCTTTCGATGCTCAGCTCTCCCAGCCGACCACCCATCCCGTCACCAACAAGCCCATGAGCCGCAAGGCGGAGAACGTTGCCCCGACCGCGACCGACGAGTATGCCGGTGCTTTCTGGAATATGATCCGCAACCAGGGTGACCAGTTCGCAGTCCGCAATGCTCTGTCTGTGGGTGAGGACACCGAGGGCGGCTATACCGTGCCGGACGAATTTGAGCGCAAGCTCATCCAGGCGCTGGAGGAGAACAACATCTTCCGTCAGCTGGCGACCGTCATCCGCACGAACTCCGGCACCCGCAAGATCCCCATCGCCAACGACACCATGGAAGCGCAGTGGATCGATGAGGGTGAAGAGATCCCTGAGACCAACACCAAGTTCGGTCAGACGACCCTCTCCGCCTACAAGCTGGGCACGATGATCAAGATCAGCAACGAGCTGCTTCACGACTCTGCTTTCGACCTGGCTTCCTATATCGCGGCCCGTTTCGGTGTGTGCATGGGCAATGCCGAGGAGCGTGCCTTCTTCACCGGCGACGGCGACAAGAAGCCCCTGGGCATCCTTGCGGATGTCGGCGGCGCTGAGCTGGGTGTGACGGCTGAAGCGGAGGATCTGGTGACCTTCGATGAGATCTTCGACCTCTACTACAGCCTCAAGTCCCCGTACCGCCGCTCTGCGCAGTTCGTCTGCAACGAGACCCTGCTCCTGCAGCTGATGAAGCTGAAGGACAAGAACGACAACTACATCTGGAAGCCCTCTCTGGATGTGGCCAAGCCCGATACTATTCTGGGCCGCCCGATCCGCACCAGCTCCTTCATGCCCGGCATCGCGGCCGGTGAGAAGGTCCTGCTGTTCGGCGATCTCAAGAACTACTGGGTCGCAGACCGTCAGAACCGCACCTTCCGTCGTCTGAACGAGCTGTATGCCCGCACCGACCAGGTCGGTTTCCTGACCACCCAGCGTGTGGATGGCCGCCTGATCCTGCCCGAGTCCGTGAAGGTGCTGAAGATGGCCGGTACCAAGGCCACCACTACGCCTACCACCGACCCGACGACCGATCCGGACGAACAGCCCGGCGGCTGATGACCTAAACGGGAGCAGGGGAAGTTCCTCTGCTCCTTAACTCTTGAGAGGAGGCTGACAGGATGAGCCTGATAACACTTGATGAAGCAAAAGCCTACCTGCGTGTGGACAGCTCCATGGAGGATGGCCTGATTGAAAGCCTCCTCCAAAGCGCAGAGAAGCTGACGGCGGATGTTGGCCGGATCACGGCAGAAGAGTGGAATACCCTCTGGGACGATGAGACGGAGACTGTGGCGATCCGGGGCGAGGAGCTTTCCAACGCCTCGCTTCTCCAGCTCCGATCTCTCCTTCGTACCGCCATGCTGTATTCCCTCGGTTATCTGTATGAGCACCGGGAGGAAGCGGATCACCACGACCTTGTGATGACCCTGCGGAACCTTCTGTCCTCTGTGCGGGAAGGGGTGTTCTGAGATGGAGAGAAAGATCGCCCGGTTCAATGAACGCCTGACCGTCCAGAAAAACGAAGTGGTGGTCGACAAGTACGGCAACCACAAAAATACCTGGACGGACTATTTCACCTGCTACACCTACGCCAGCACCTACCAGTACGACAAGGAGAATGAGGCTGCTACCACGACTGAGGAGCAGACCATCAACTTTGAAGTTCGTTACTGCCCGGAGCTGGCTTCTTTAGACAGCACACACTACCGGGTCGCCTTCCATGGCGATTCCTACGATATCCAGTCTGTGGACATGATGAATTACCAGAGAAAGACCATCCGCATCGTGTGCAAGCTGGCGAAGAGAGGAGGCGCGTCATGAGCAGATCGGTTTCCATTGACGAGATGGCGGCTGCCATCAATGAAGGTCTGGAAGAGTACGCCGATCTCAGTGCCCAAGGTGTGAAGTCTGCCGTCCGGAAATCCGCGAAGGCGGTGAAGGAGCAGATCAACAGCTCCGCGCCGGTCCGTACAGGCCGTTATGCCAAGAGCTGGGCCGTCAAGACCACGGCAGAAAGCAGCCAGAGCCTGGAACAGACCGTGTACAGCCCCAGCAGGTATATGCTTTCGCATCTGCTGGAAAAGGGGCATGCCAAACGAGGCGGCGGAAGGGTTCGTGCCATTCCGCATATCGCGCCCGCTGAGGAGATGGGGATCGAGATGCTGGAAGGGCTGATCGAAAAGACGCTGCAGGGCTGAGAAGGGAGCGTAAAGCCATGACCCATAATGAAGTATTCGAGGTGCTGGAGGAGCTTTCGCTTCCCATCGCCTATGACCATTTTGCAGAAGGTGAGTCTCCGGACCCGCCTTTTCTTTGTTTCCTCTATCCGAGAAACCTGCCCACGGGCGCGGACAACACGGTGTACTACCAGCTGCATGAGCTGGACATAGAGCTTTACACCGATGCCAAAGACCCCGTGCTGGAACAGCGGGTGGAGCGGCTCCTGACGGAGCATGAGATGTTCTTCCATAAATCCGAAGTCTGGATCGAGGAAGAGAAGATGTATGAAGTCCTCTATGAGGTCGTGCTCGATCTTCAGTACGAGGATGAAGATGGCTCTGAGGAGCCGGAAAGTGAGGAGAATCCATGAGCAAGAAGAAAAACAAGGTTCGTTTCGGCCTCAAGAATTGTCACTATGCCAAGGCAACCTTCGATGAGGACGGCAACGTAACCTATGCCAAGCCGGTGCGACTGCCCGGTGCGGTTTCCCTGTCCCTTGACCCGGAAGGCGAGAACGAAAACTTCTACGCCGACGATATTGTCTACTACGTTCTCAACAACAACGCCGGTTATGAGGGTGACCTGGAACTGGCGCTGATCCCGGAGGAGTTCCTGAAGGACATCCTGCACGAGGAAGAGGACGCCAACGGTGTGCTGACCGAGAACGCGAATAATGAGTTTGAGCGTTTCGCTCTGCTGTTCGAGTTCACCGGCGATAAGAACGCTATCCGCCATGTCCTGTACTGCTGCAGCGCGTCCCGTCCCTCTGTGGAAGGCGAGACCAAGGAGGACGAGAAGGAAGTCCAGACCGAGGAGCTGGCCATTATCGCTTCTGCTCTGGCCAACGGCGCTGTGAAAGCCAAGACCAGCTCCAATACCTCCAAGGCGGTCTATGACGCCTGGTACGATGCTGTGTATGAGCCGACCATCCCAGAGACCACGGATGACGAGGACGAGAGCGGCGATGAGCCCGCAGGCGGCTGATAACCGAACACACACTACCCGGCAGGGATGAAATACTCCCTGCCTTATCTACATGATTTTTGAGAGGAGATTACGACCATGGCAGTCACAAAGAAAATTGAAATCGACGGCAATCCGGTGGAGTTCAAGGCTTCTGCAGCCATTCCCCGTATCTATAGAAACAAGTTCGGACGCGATGTCTATAAGGATCTTATGACTCTGAACGACGCCATCAAGGACCAGACGGAGGACGCTTCCACGCTGGACGGATTCTCCCTGGAGATGTTTGAGGACCTGGCGTTTGTGATGTGGTCGGCAGCGCATCCGGAGGAGAAGTATGATAGCCCGGATGAATGGCTTGATCAGTTCAACACCTTCAGCATTTATCAGATTCTCCCGGAGCTGATCGATCTGTGGGGCATGAACATCAAGACCACGGTGCCTGCGGGAAAAAACTGAGGAAGACAGAGCGGCCGATGACAACCGCTCTGTTTATGCTCAGATGCGTGGAGCTAGGGCTGAATATAGGCGATCTGGATCTGCTGACGATAGGCTCCGTGAATGACATGTTCAACGAGAAGAGGCGCGACTCCCTTGAGTGGCGGGAGGAAGCTTCCCAGGGGGATATGGACAAGTTCTAAGTGAAAAAAGTGCGGATTGCTGCAAAAAATTCTGTTACGTTTGGAAAATCATACGCAAAAAGGACGGGACTGCGGATAGATGTAAAAACCCCACTCAGTCGTTGTGACTGGGTGGGGAGCAGTTTAAGAAGCTATCTCTGGAGAAATGCCTTCTGCTTCGCAAAGGGTAAGATAATCCTCCACTGCCTTTTGAAAGTCCAGGAGAAGTTCCTGTTCTGTTCTTCCTTCATAGGAGATCAATGAACGAATATGCTGAACCTTTCCATAGAAAAGGCTATCTTCTTCTGAAAACTCTACGCTGCCGGAATATCCTTTATACCGGAGAACGGTGTCCATAATTGTGCCTTTCTGGTGTGGTCGTCTTTATGCGTTTACAGCCTGAGAAGCGCCATGCAGTTCTTCATCGTAAAGACAGCGCAGGTATTCAGGACCTTCTTTCCAGATTTCGGTATCGAAGTCAAACAGGTCTTCGTAGGTTTTTGATTGCGAAAAAGAAAGCATGGCATCTTCAAAGGGAATATGCTGCTCTTCAGCATATATCAGCAGCATACAGCGCATAACGGTAATCGCCGTGGCTTCTTTCCGATCTGGGGTTATCTGATTAACGGTATTTTCCATATCGGTCGCTCCTTATGAAAGCAAGGGATGCAATGGCTTCTTTCGTTCTGAAACAAAACTGGTCCTTCAGCCGGTCTGCTTCCAGAAGTCCTATGGCTGTACGGTCCGCGCGTTCGGTTCCGGGGGTCCCGTATGCACCGGACACATAGTTGTTCAGGGTAATGGCCGTCTGGTCATCTGCGACTTTCCCGCCGATGACATCCACAAGGGCATACTTTTTCCTGAGTTCAGGGAAAAGATCCCTGCTTCTGTTGCATGCTGCGAAGTGCAGCCATTCCTCGTCAGCTTCATCAAAATAGTGGATGAACAGGTTGGGGTTTGAGCAGAATTGGAACACGGACACTTTACCGTCCGCTTCTTTGAAGCTGTCTGGCAGAATCCCGCGTCTTTTTGCTTTACGGACAGATGCCGGGATATAGGAGACTGCCTGTTCCAGGGAAGATGTCAGATAGAAGCCTTTTCCAAAATCAAGGCCGTAACGGCACAGGGAAAGATCAATCCGGGACACCTCTGTATAACTCCCGTGATAAAGGATGCCGTCTTCGGGGATGCGAATCATATGGATACCCCCTTACGGCGAAGGATATCTTCGACATCATCGAGGGCGCGTTCATAACTGCTGACATGCAAAAGATCATAGCACTCGGAGATGAAGCCGAGCAGATCATATTTCTTGAACAACTGTGCGCATTGAGATGGCGAGATATTCCATTTTCTTTGGGCTTTGCGGAATACCCAGCACTGCATATCTGCAATGCCAATTTGCTCCTGACTCAAAGCGAACACCTCCTTTGGATATAAAAATCCATAATCAGTATACCTCAAAATGCGCCGGATAGCAACGAGCATATTGTGAACTTTGTCTTAACAAGGAAAGGACATGTTAATGAAAATCAATTGTGACAACTGCGGTGCTGTGGCAGAGACCGTCAAACCGGAGAGCGTGAGAGATGGCGATATTGAGCATACCTTCTTCCGCTGCCCGGAATGCGGCGCGGTCTACCCCATCTCTGCAACAGACACGGCGCTCAGAGCCGACATCACGGAATATAGCCGGAGACGGCAGCTGATCCGCGTGAAGCCTGTGACTGAGCAGTTTCTCCGGGAGACGGAGGCGCTGAAACAGGAAAACCTGAAACGATGCAAGGAGCTGATGGAGCAACATCCATTGGCTCTTTTTCTGCAGTCTGAAAAGGCTGAATAAATCGCCCATTAAGGGCAGAAAGGAGGGATAAGTCATGGCTGGCAGAATTCAGGGAATCACCGTTGAAATCGGCGGCGATACCACGAAACTCTCGAAAGCGCTGCAAGGTGTTAACAAGGATATTAAGAGCACCCAGACACAGCTGAAGGATGTCGAAAAGCTGCTGAAGCTTGATCCCTCCAACACGGAACTGGTCCGGCAGAAGCAGCAGCTTCTCGCCCAGGCTATCAAGGATACCAAGGAGAAACTGGCCACACTGAAAACGGCGGCGGAGCAGGCAAACGAACAGCTGCAGAAAGGGGAGATCACCCAGCAGCAGTATGATGCGCTCCAGCGCGAGATCCAGGAGACGGAGCAGCAGCTGAAATCCTTGGAGTCCCAGGCATCTACCACCAACGCAACCCTTGCCAAGATCGAAGAGGTGGGCGGCAAATTCCAACAGGTCGGCGAGAAGATCTCCTCTGTGGGAAAGACCCTGACCACCCATGTGACGGCTCCCATCGTGGGGCTCGGTACGGCGGCGGTGAAGACTGCTGCGGATTTTGACGAGGGCATGTCCAAGGTGGCAGCCATCTCCGGAGCAACCGGGAAAGATCTGGATGACCTGCGCGGGAAAGCCCGTGAGATGGGAGCCAAGACCAAATTCTCCGCGACAGAAGCCGCGTCGGCCTTTGAGTACATGGCCATGGCAGGCTGGAAGACTGGCGACATGATGGACGGTATTGAAGGCATCATGAACCTGGCGGCTGCGTCCGGTGAAGATCTGGCGACGACCTCAGATATCGTGACGGACGCCCTGACGGCATTTGGGCTTTCCGCTTCTGACTCCGGCCATTTTGCAGACATTCTGGCAGCGGCAAGCTCCAACGCGAATACCAATGTCTCCATGATGGGCGAGACCTTCAAATATGCTGCACCTATCGCGGGCGCTCTTGGTTTCTCTGCAGAGGATACAGCAGAGGCGATCGGCCTGATGGCCAATGCCGGGATCAAGGGAAGCCAGGCAGGTACATCCCTTCGTACCATCATGAACAACCTCGCCGGTGAAGTGAAGATCGCCGGAAAGAATATCGGTGAAGTCACGATCCAGACCTCCAATGCAGATGGCTCCATGCGGGATCTGTCGGATATTCTGGCAGATTGCCGTGTGGCCTTTTCCGGCCTTTCCGAATCGGAAGCGGCTGCTGCCGCTGAATCTCTGGTTGGCAAGAACGCCATGTCCGGATTCCTAGCCCTGATGAACGCGGCTCCGGAGGATATCGACAAGCTGTCTTCTGCAATCGAAAACTGCGACGGTACAGCGGAAAGCATGGCTGCAACCATGCAGGACAACTTGAAAGGACAGCTGACCATTCTGAAATCCCAGCTGGAGGAGCTGGCGATCAGCTTCGGTGAGCTGCTCATGCCTGCTATCCGCGCGGTAGTCTCCAAGGTACAGGCCTTTGTGGACAAGCTCAACAACATGAGTGAAGCGCAGAAGAAAACGATCCTGAAGGTGGCGGCTCTGGCGGCTGCCATCGGTCCGCTGCTGGTGGTGCTGGGCAAAACGGTATCCACGGTCGGATCGGCCATGAAGGGCTTTACGAAGATCGCGAAAGCCATGAAGAAGGTCGGCAGTATGGGAGGCTTGCTCAAGAAAGCCTTCGCCGCACTGACCAGCCCCATCGGAGCGGTGGTTGCGGTCATTGCTGTCCTTGCGGCGGCTTTTGTGAGCCTGTGGAAAAACAACGAGGAGTTCCGCAATAAGATCACGGCGATCTGGGAGAGCGTGAAGGCCAAGTTCCAGGAATTCGGGAAAGCCATCACCGACAGGCTGAATGCCCTCGGCTTTGACTTTAAAAACATCACCGAGGTGCTGAAGGCGGTATGGGATGGCTTCTGTCAGGTGCTGGCCCCGCTGTTTGAAGGCGCATTTCAGGTGATCGCAACTGTGCTGGGCACAGTTCTTGATTCGCTGATCAATATCTTCGATATCTTCAGCAATCTCTTCCAGGGCAACTGGTCCGGAGCATGGGAAGCGGTAAAGAGCCTGTTCTCCTCGATATGGAACGGGATTAAATCCATCTTCTCCACGGTGCTGAATGCGCTGAAGGGCGTGGCGGATGTATTCCTGTCCTGGTTCGGCACGGACTGGGATACGGTATGGACGAGCGTGAAGACCTTCTTCGTCAATACCTGGAACAGCATCAAGACGTTTTTCTCCGGAATCCTGAATGGAATCAAAACCGTAGCGGTTACCGTATGGACGGCGATCTCCACCTGGCTTTCCAATGCCTGGACAGGGATCAAGACGACGGCGACAACCGTATGGAATGTTATAAAAACGTTCTTCTCCAATACGCTGACCGGAATCAAAACGACCTTCACAACCGTATGGACGGCCATCAAGACCTGGCTCTCCACGGCATGGACGGGAATTAAAACAACGGCATCGACCGTATGGAACGGCATCAAGAGCTTTTTCTCTTCTGTACTGGAGGGAATCAAGACGATTTTCTCTACGGTATGGACGGCAATTAAAACGACGGTTACAACCGTGGTCAATGGGATTAAGACGCATATCTCCATCGTATGGAACACGATAAAAACCGTGATTTCTACGGTTATGAGCGCGATTTCCACGACCATCAGCACGGTATGGAATACGATCAAGGCCAATGTCACAACCGTTGTGAATGGAATAAAAACTGTAATTACAACCGTGTGGAACACCATAAGAACGGTGATTTCTACGGTAGTCAATACGATTAAAACCATCATCACGACGATCTGGAATGCCATTAAGGGAACGGTGGATTCTGTATCCAATGGCATAAAGTCGGGGCAGATGACTGTGTGGGGCGCGATCAAAACGGTGATCTCTACGATCATTAACACGATCAAGACCATTATCACAACCGTATGGAATGCCATAAAGACGATCATTTCTACTGTAATGTCCGGAATCAGCACGGTGATCAGCACGGTATGGAATACGATCAAAACCGTGGTTACCAATACGGTAAATGGCATAAAGACTGTGATTTCCACAGTATGGAACGCCATAAAAACCGTGGTTACAACTGTGATGACCGGCATCCGGATTGCGATTTCCAACGCCTGGAACACGATTAAAACCGTTGTCTTATCGGTAGTGAATGCCATAAAGACAGTCGTCACAACGGTCTGGAACGGCATTAAATCTACGGTGACGACGATTGTGAATGGACTGAAGACGGCCATCACGACGGCTTGGAACGGAATTAAAACGACCGTATCTACAGTCGTTAATGCTATAAAAACGACCGTCACCAATGTCTGGAATGGAATAAAAACGGCTGTCACAACGGTAGTCAATGCGATTAAGTCTGTAATCACTTCTGTCTGGAATGCGATAAAGGGAACGGTTACAACAGTCACCAACGGGACAAAAACAGCAGTAACGACGGCATGGAACGGACTGAAGACAGCTGTGTCCACGACTGTGAATGCGATCAAAACGACGGTAACAACCGTCTGGAACGGACTGAAGACTGCTGTAACAACCGCGACTACGGCGCTGAAAACGGCTGTCTCTACGGCATGGACAGGGCTGAAAACTTCTGTTACCACGACTGTCAATGGCCTAAAAACTGCCGTAACGACGGCATGGAACAGTCTGAAGACGAGCGTGACCACGACGATGAACAGCTTGAAAACCAGCGTGACCACGGCATGGAATGGCATAAAGACTTCCGTCACGACGGCGGTGAATGGAATCAAGACATCTGTCTCCACGGCATGGAGCAATATCAAAACTTCAGTCTCCACGACCGTTACCAATCTGAAGACCTCTGTCGTAAACGGATTCCAGAGCATGGCCACCAGCATTTCCAGCAAAATCACGAGCATTAAAACAGCCATCACCAACGGCTTCAATAATGCGAAGACTGCTGTTACCAATGTGATCTCTTCGGCGACTTCCTGGGGCTCCGATCTGGTGAGCAACATTGCCTCCGGTATCCGGGGAGCCATCGGGACGGTTACGAGCGCTGTATCTTCAGTGGCAAGCGCGATCCGAAACTTCCTGCACTTCTCTGTGCCGGATGAGGGACCGCTGGCGGATATGCAGAGCTGGATGCCTGACTTTATGAGCAATCTGGCAAACGGCATCAGCAGTAACGTGTCTCTGGTGGAAACGGCGGCGAACGGCCTGAGCACGACTCTAAGTAACTCCATCACCAACAGTATGACGGCAGTGCAGACAGCCTACACCAATGCCTGGACGAAGATTGCCCAGAGCACGACCACGGCTGCAACGCAGGTAACCACAGCTGTTCGGACGGCCTGGACGCAGGTGCAGACGGCAACCACTCAGAGCTGGAACCAGATCGGGCAGGTGGTGACGCAGCAGCTTTCCAAGATGCAGAGCGGCATCAGCCAGGTTGGTTCGGCCATCACAAAGGTGATGACTACAGCCTGGACGGGAACCGGCAACAGCACCTCTTCCATGTGGAAGCAGATGCAGCAGACCATCACCACGACCTGTACAGCCATGCGGAGTACGGTCACCACGGCAACCGGCGTCATCAAGAACACGATTGCCAATGCCTGGACGGCGGTAAACTCCAATACTACGACAAGCTGGAACAGCATCAAGACGACCATCACTACGGCGCTGACGGCAATCCGTTCCTCGGTGGATACGGCTATGGGAGTGATCAAAAACACCATCGCCAACACCTGGACGGCAGTGGTCTCCAACACGACCACGAGCTGGGCAACGATCAAAACGACGATCACCACGGCGCTGAATGATATCAAAACTGCTGTGACCAACGCCATGACGGCGATCAAGACCAGCTTCAGCGATGGCCTGACAGCAGTAGCGAACACAGTCAGCACAAAGATGGCAACGGCCAATACCAATATGACCAATGCCCTGAATACGATGAAGACCAACGTCTCCAATGCGTGCACGGCGATCGCCAACAGCTGCAGTTCCATCCTGGGCGGTATTTCCAACTCGGCATACAGCTGGGGCGCGGATATCTGTATTGAGATGGCAAGCGGCATCAATAACAACGCATGGCGTGTGACCAATGCAGCAAGCAACCTGGCCAATGCCGTCAGCAACATTGTCGGCTTCTCCATCCCGAAGGAAGGCCCACTTTCCGATGCGGATGAGTATATGCCGGACTTCATGGAATTGATGGCCGAAGGCATCCGGAAGAGCAGCAAGGTGCTGGTTGCCTCTGTGAGAGAGCTTGCGTCCTCTGTGGGCGGTGCCTTTACAGGGCTTGCTTTGCCGGAGATCAGCGCGGGACAGCTTGCGGTGGCGGGGGCTGGAAGCGGGGGTTCTGTGGTAAACAACAATAGATCCATCGGCTCGGTGCAAGTTGTGGTCAACGGCTACAACGCCAGGAACGACAACGATCTGGCGGACACGGTTGTCCAGCGGATCAACGAAATGCTTAATGAGGACGATAAGGTGTGGGGCAGGTAAAGTCCTGCGCCTTCGTCCAGTTTGTTACTTTTCTCTGAATTACCGATATACCCGCTTGACATATACACGCGAAGCGGGTATAATGTAGCCGTATGATAAAGAGCTTCGCTGACAAGGAAACGGAGAAAGTCTACAACCAGATTTTCTCAAGGAAGCTTCCGCAGAATATTCAGCGAGTGGCATTACGTAAACTGATTATGATTGACAATGCAGGATGTTTGGAGGATCTGAAAGTCCCACCCGCAAATCATCTGGAACCACTGCATGGAGATCGGGAAGGGCAATACAGCATTCGTATCAATGATCAGTATCGTATCTGCTTTTCGGTCGAAGGAAAGAATGACTTTCAAGCGGTCGAAATCGTTGATTATCACTGACGGAGCATGGGCATACTATGATAAACAGAGAGGAGGAGCATGATGGCTGATTTTATTCCTACTCCTACGATGGGCGAGATTCTCAAGGAGGAGTTTATGGAGCCGATGAATCTGTCGGCATACAAACTGGCACAGGAAATCCATGTTCCTGTTTCCCGGATACAGGCAATTCTGAATAGCGGCAGGAGAATAACAGCGGATACATCGCTGCGTCTGGCGAAGTTCTTCGGCGTGTCTGATCGATATTTTCTTGATATGCAGAATGACATTGATATCCGTAACTTGAAGATGAGCATGGAAAAAGAAATCGCTGATATTAAACCGTTTCAGGCAGTAGCGATTTGAGAAGAAAATTGAACAGAGACCTAAACGAAGCATCTTGGAGAAATCCAGGGTGCTTTTTTCATGCCCAGGGACAGGGAGAAAGGAGAATCCGATGCAGAGAATGCCTATCCTGAGCGATTCAGACATGTCGCTCTTTGAACTGAAAACACGATACGTCCGCAACTATCTGACCTTCGCCGGGAAGAACAGTAAAGACTATCTCCTATACCTTTCCGCTCCCGGTGTGTATGACAGCCCGGAGGTGGATATGGAGCTGCAGGCGGTTCCTGGGAAGAACGGCGACATCGTAAGGGACAACGCCAAGGCGGGGGAACATCGCTTTAAGAATCTGGACATTACCTATGATGCCTTCTTCTTTGATGGACTTCCAGCTCGCACAGCTTCCGTAAAGAGCTGGCTGTTGTCGCCTGTGGGATATCAGGTCCTCCATGATACTTACGACCCGGACTTCTTCCGCATGGGGCTTTGTAAGGCTGCGATTGCCTTTGAGCCGAAACGGGATAAGGGCGCGACCATGAAGCTGACCTTTCACTGTCAGCCGCAACGATGGAGCGTGGACGGACAGCGGAAGCTGGTGCTCACACAGGAAACGACGATCAAGAATCCGTTTGAGTTCCGGGCAAAGCCGCTGATCCGGGTGTATGGTTCCGGCGCTGGCAACGTGTATATCGGCGACCAGTCAGTCAGCATCCTTGCTAACAACGGTTATATTGATCTGAACTGTGAGACCCACAACGCCTATGATGCTTCCGGCTTCTGTAACGGATATGTGAAGAGCGACGACTTCCCGGATCTGAAACCCGGCAAGAACCATATCGCATGGAGCGGAGCGATAGACCATGTGGAGATCACACCGAGGTGGTGGACGCTATGATTCCATGTTTATACACCGAAACAGAAACAGCCTTCACGACCAACGGCATCGGCAAGCTCTGCGATGCATTATCCTGCTATGTGACAGAGAAGCGGAACGGCAGCTATGAGCTGAAGATGACGTACTCCGCCTCCGGGCTTCATGCGGAAGATCTGGTGGAAGGGAACATTATTCTGGCAAAGCCGAGTGAACGGGCAACCTTCCAGCCGTTTCGGATCTATAAGATCACGACACCTCTCTCCGGCATTTTGGAGGTCGCTGCCCGGCATATCCAGTACCAAGAGAACTTCATCACAGTTTCCCCGTTCTCGGCAGTAGGAAGTCAGGCAGCAATGGCAGCGCTGAAAAGCCATACGACAACAGACTGCCCATTTTCTTTCTGGACAGATATCGACTCACAGGCCACGTTCACGATTACAAGTCCGGCGACGGTGCGCGGATGCCTTGGCGGCATGGACGGCTCCATGCTGGACACCTACGGCGGCGAATATGAGTGGGATATGTACACGGCCATGCTCCACGGACATCGCGGTGCCGATCATGGAGTGAAGATCGTATACGGCAAAAACCTGATCAATTTTGAGATGGAGCGATCCATAGAGAATATGATCACGGGTGTGCATCCGTACTGGAAGCATTCAGAAGACGGCACGCTCTTTGAACTGCCAGAGAAGGTGGTAACCATCGAGCATGACGGACCGTTTGAAAAGATCTCTGTTCTGGACTGTACCAGCCAGTTTCAGGAAAAGCCGACGGAAGCGCAACTGCGAAACTACGTAAAATCCTACCTGAAAAATACCAGCCTGACGGAACCGGACATCGACATCAAGATCGATTTTGTGCAGCTCTGGCAGACACCTGGCTATGCGGATATTGCAGAAGCCGAGCGGGTGAGCCTTTGTGATACGGTCCATGTGTATATCTCAAAGCTTGGCATCGAAGTCAGTTGCAAGGTCACCGAGACAGAGTACGATGTGCTACTGGAGCGGTACAAGAGCATCACACTTTCCAATGCGTCAGTCTATAGCCGGAACAGCAGTTTGTCCGGTTCCCTGGGATCTCTTCGAGATGAAGCGCAGCTGGCAACGGAAGCGATTAACCGGGTGGAGACGCAGGTGACGGATGTGCGCACGCTGACGGTGCAGCAGGAATACTTCAATGCTCTGGCATCCGGGTTGTTCGGCCTGCATTATTCCTCCGGTGTGGAGGAGGATGGCTCGACAATCCGATATGCCCACACCAGTGAACGACTGGAAGATTCAGCCTGGGCATGGAAGAGCGGCATCAGGGGATTCTTCGTTTCCAACGACGGCGGTCAGACATGGCGGCTCGGCTGGGATACAGCAGACAAGGTCGTGAAAACAGCAGTGGAAGCGGTCGGCGTTAATGCCAACATCCTCGGCTCCGGTACCCTTCGGACAGCGCTGGTGAAGATCCTTGGTACGGATCAGTTCTACTGGGACGGAGGGTCCATTGTGATGGTCGCTCCCAATGATGCCACGAAGCTGATCAAGATCGGTCAGTACCGGACCGGAGATTACGGCATTGCCGTCAGTACCGACAACGGCACGACATGGACAACGATCATCGACTTTGATGGCTTGCACGGCGGAGGCGGAGGGCAGACGATTATCTATCAGGATCTGATCACGAGAGCGGCAGAAGCACCAGCCAACCCTGAACTGCATGACCTGTGGATCGATTCTGTCGAGATGCGGCTCCACATGTGGGATGGAACTGAATGGGCCAATATTGGTTTTGAGCCGGAGATGCCCGATGATCCGACCGATCCAGATACTCCGACTGATCCGGATACACCTACAGATCCAACTGATCCGGATAACCCCGGAGAAGGGGGAGACGAAGGCGGCGGTGATGATTCTGGTGGCGAGTCTGGTGGAGAAGAAGGCAGTGAGTCCGGCGGCGAAGAAACTCCCAGCGAGGGAGAGGAAGGAGGCAGCAGCTAAATGGCGATCAATATCGGCGCTGTATCCATTTATCAGGATATTGAGCTTTCCCTGACAGAGCACCTTGTGCCTCCTGTTGTTCATGTAAAACAGTTTGATCACATGGCGCGGAAGGTACGATGTGCCCTCTATAACAATGCGGTGGAATACACGATTCCGACGAATGTGATTCTGGCTTACTCTGGGACACGTCCAGATGGACGGCTGTTCCAGTACAGCACAGAGTCGCTGCATAACGACAAAGTGGATGTGGTCAATAACCGCATCATTGTAACAATCTCAGACTTTATGACGGAGGTCTCCGGGCGTTATCCAGTTGACCTGGTCATGATCGACGCTGACGGGGACATCCTCGGCAGCTTTTCTTTTACCCTCTATGTCGAGAGGGCAGCCACCAAGAACCGCAAGATTCTGACAGCGACCTATGCTGCTGTGGCTGAGGCGGTACGCCTAGGTGTGTTCGAGTGCTTCATTACAGACGATGGGTACTTCGGCATCAACAGTAATGACGGCCTCGGCCTTGGATCAGACTCGTATTCCGCAACGGTGGAAAGAGTCCACGAGGTGCTGGTGGATTGCTCCATCGATGACAGCGGTTATATGAATTTCGAGACAGATGAGCGACTTGGCCTGGTCTATGACATGGACGAGGAAGGGCGGCTCGTTGTGTACTATCAGGAGGAGGATTAAGCGATGGCGAAATATGTAGGCAAACGTGTGGTGCCTAAGCACTGCGGCGCATGGACGAAAAACAAAGAATACGAAATGCTTTCCATTGTACTGGATGAAGCCAGCGGCGAGAGCTATATCTCCCGGAGAGTAGTACCGGCGGGCACGCTTCTGACCGATGAATACTACTGGTCCATTTGCTCTCTGTTTTCCCAGCAGATCGCGGATATGGGAGAAGAGTTCGAGGAACGGCAGAATCAGATCACGCAGAACAATGCCAATACGCTGGCTGCTATCCGTCAGGATAACGATGCAACAGAGCAGGCGATCCGGCAGGATAATGACGCCACGGAACAGGCTGTTAAGGATGACAATACGGCAACTAAACAGCATGTGGATCAGGCAGTGGCGCGGTCTCTTGCCGATATGGAAGAGGCAGTATCCAATATCAACGACACCAACGCAGCTCTGACAGCACGGATGAACGGTATCGCAGGTCAGGCAACCACTGATACGGAAATCCTCGATGCTAGGACGGATGCGGACGGTACAATCCACGCTAACCTCGGTGAGCATATCCGTAAAGCAGATGAGGATATTCAGAACATCTTCGATTACGGTGAGGTGCTGGTATCTGTTCCCGATGAGATCAGGCAGAAGAATCTTATCCAGGTCAAGGATTCATCTGTAAATGGAACAGGCGGTGTTACTATCTGCAGGGTTTCCTCCATTGGGAAATCGGATGAGGCCAGAGCGGTGGTCAACGGTGTGCTTGGCGAAGATTACGGAGCAAACACACTGAGATTCACAGAGCCCCTTACCCTCGAAGCAGGAAAAACCTACACCCTGTTCCTCGATGATTTGAAGAGAACCGGGAATGCCAATATCTACTTCTATGGTGTTTCCGGCGGGGTTATGAGGGAAAACGGTTCAAACCGATCTTTCAGCATGCTGTACTGCTCCGTGCAAACTTTTGTTCCTGATGAATCGGGAGATTATGTGGCTGGTCTGTACAGCCATGGATCAAATTTTGAAGATTACAAATTCAGACTGTATGTGCTTGAAGGAACGTACACCGATTCTGATTTCCTGACCTACATTCCTTATTCCGAGATGAGGGAAGAACTCACAGCGTTAGGAAACGTTTCGGATCTTGCTCGGGAGAAAAATATCATCCGGATGCGGAGCGGTGTAGCCAGAAATGGCGATGGCGATGTAGTGATCGAAGGTCGGAAAGCCGGTTACTTTGATCCTGGGGCAATTATTATCAATGGGTCTCTTGGAACAGGATCGACAATACTGAGATTGAGCGAGGACCTTGAACTGGAACAGGGAGAAACCTATACGCTCTATGCGGATGATGGCGGTACAGGAAAAATCTACAGCATTCTTCTTGCCAATGCGGCAGGTGCTGGTATGCGAATCAACGATGTCGTTTTATATTTCCATATGGAGGAGAACCCATATGGACAGTTTGTCGTACCAGATGACCAGACCTACCATGTGAGAATCCATTCCAACTATGTAATCGATTTTGAAGAGCAGCCGCTCAGGGTTTATCTGCTGAAAGGCGCAGTCCCACTTGAACAAATCCGTTCGCATATGGGATATGAAGAAGGACGACGAAAAGAAGCCATTTCTTCTGCCAATATCGCAACGGAAGTCATGGTACGGGATGAGATACGTAAGCAGAGCCTCCTCTCCATGGTGACGAGAGTTTCCTACGACACGAAGGGAGACATCTATATTACCAGCACCGGCGACGCGGACGCGGATAAGACCATGGTTACTTTTAACGGGTATATCGGTGATTCCATCCAGAGAACAACACATTACTTTTCGGATTTTGCTTCTTTTGAAGCCGGACAGGAATATACCATCTTTGCCCTTGACCAGAAGCAGACCGTAGACTATTCAATCTATTTCTACAAACGCGGCGGTGGTGCGATGCAGCAGGACGGTGTCAATCTTGGCAGGAGCGTGATCAATTATCCTCTGTGGTATATCACCCCGGACGAGGGCGGCGAATACCGGGCGGGTATTTATTGCCACGACGGTACTTTTGTCGATCATCCCCTCCGTCTCATTGTTCTGAAAGGGCATTACACTCTTCAGGACATTCGTTCCGGCATTACGTTTGAAGAATACAAGGAGACTTTACTCTCGATGGCGCTTGTGCAGCCAGAAGTTCTGAAAGAGAACCTGGTTATCTCAAGGCTTAATAATGCATGGAGCGCAGATGACGAGAAGCTATTTTCCTGTACTCCAATGAATCGCCTTGATAATGCGGGAATGGTTTTGAATGGCGTTCTCGGTCCGGCAGTAGAGAAAAACAATGTCATTCTGTCAGAAGCCATCGAACTTGAAGCAGGAGAAGCGTATACGTTCTATATGGACAGCGACAAATCCTTGGATTATCAGATGTGGTTCGGAAAGGCCACTGACAGCACCACAATCACGATGAACGGACAGGCGGTGAACTTCAATGCGGTGACGATGCCTTACGGGAGTTTTGTCCCTGATACCAGTGATGCAGTCTTCCTTCGCATCCGTGTTCCCAGGGATATGAGCTTTGAAGCCCAAAAGATCCATGTTTACCTGGTAAAGGGGCAGAAGGCTCTGAAAGATATTGTAGGTGTGGTGACGGCAAGAAATCTGGAAGAGGCGGCGGGAGTGCTCCGGGAGGAACTAGCTGAAGAAGCCAGACGGACAGAAACCGATGCAGAAAGCTTCAATTCTCACAGCATTAAGGCGCAGTCGATTTGTGATGCGATCCGGGCGCGAAATCTGATCAAAATGATGCCGCTGGAAAAGAAAAATATAAGTGGAGAAGTCGTTCTCACCTGTGTGCCGATTGGAAGGAACGATCCTGCTGGCTGCGTTGTAAACGGTACTCTGAGCGCAGCGGAAGGACACAGCGTCATCCAGATGTCCGATTACTTTGACCTGGAGGCTGGGGAGACCTATACGGTTTTCTTGGATTCTTCTGATCAGTCGGTAGCTTATTCCATGTATTTCTATACTCCGTCAGGAGTGGCGCTGCAGCAGGGTGGTGTAAACCGGGGCATCAGCGTCCGGAGTGAGCCGTTTTCCTATCTGATTCCTGATACCGGCGGCAGTTATCGCGTCGGCCTGTATGCCTCGAATGCCATTCTGAATCATCAGGAAATTCATGCCTATGTGGTGAAAGGGCGCTTTGACCGTTCTGAGTTCATGGGCATGGCAAGTGGAACTCAGATTGCGGATTCGGTCTCGGATATGGTTCGTGTGAAGGACTGGGTGCGAAGGAAGAACCTTGTAACATGTGGGAGCAGGGCTCAGTCGGAAGCAACGGGAACGTACTCCATCAAAGCTGCGCCCGTTGGAGCCCATGATCGAGCGGGGGCAGTTTTGGATGGTGATTTGGGCAGCGAGGTCGGAATGCCAACGTTTCGCTATTCGGAGCCGTTCTTTATGGAGGCCGGAAAAACTTACACAGTGCTAATCACGGATGAAGATCCTGAAGCCATGTTTCAGGTTTATTTCGTAAATTATCCGGCTATGACTGCAATGAGGCAGGATGGAAGCGTGCACTACTTCCATGTACGGAATAAACGCTACGGGTTCATTACTCCGGAAGAGGACGGTTATATTCAGGCGACGCTCCAACTCACAGGCCATGAAGTATTCAGTCACCATGTTTTCCACTTTTATGTTCTGGAAGGTATCTACGGTGAAAACGAAATGATGGCGGATTCCTCAGGAACTAAGGATTTGGACTATGAGGCTTTTGGACTTCCTGTCCTGAAGCTGACTGGTTCTATGGAAGAGGTGACGAAGGATGTAACAGGTAAGTTTGATTATATCTATGGCGACCTTTCCGGTTCCTGCACGATGAAATGGCAGGGCGGCTCATCGCTTTCCTATCCAAAGAAAAATTTCACGGTTAAGTTTGACCAGAAATTTGAGGCAAAAGAAGGATGGGGTCAAAGGAAGAAATATGTTCTGAAAGCCAACTATATTGACTTCTCACACGCTCGCAATATTGTCTGTGCAAGACTGTGGGGGCAGATCGTAAAGAGCAGAACAGTGAGAAACGAGAGACTGTATCCATATCCAAATGGTGGTGCTATAGACGGTTTCCCCTGCATCATGCTTCTCAATGGCGAGTTCTATGGCCTTTATACCCTCAATACTCCGAAGGATGAAGATCTCTTTGGCATCGGTGAAAGCACGGTTGATCCGGAGACTGGCGAGGAAACATTGCTTCCGCAGGCTGTATTTTGTGCAGATACGCACGCGACTTCTACCCAGTTTAAGGGTCATGCTATCGTGGATGAATCAGACTTCTCCTATAAGTATGTTCCTGATGAAGAGGACTTCCAGTGGGCAGTTGACAGCCTTAATAACCTTATTGACGCTTGCCTTGCGGCAGACAGTGAGGAGGCGGTAGATGCTTTGGCAGACAAAGTTGACCTTGACAGCGCCGTTGACTATTACCTCTTTGTGTGCCTTCTGGGCGGAAGTGATATGACCGACAAGAACTATATCATCAGTACCTACGATGGTGTGAAATGGTTCTTCACAGCTTACGACATGGACTCTGTGTTCGGCAATCATTGGACAGGCAAGTACTACAACAAAGCAACAATGAGCCCGACAGTCAAAAGTTATGCCAACGGGCATCAGCTGATGTATTTGCTCCGCAAGTACAAGCGTCCTCTGCTGAAAGCCCGGTATGCGGAACTCCGCGCCGGTGTAATGAGCGAGGAGAATGTGGCCTTTACCTTTGAGAACTTCATGGTGGACATCCCTCGTGCGATCCAGAACAAGGAAGTGGAACGGTGGCCTCTGATTCCCGGAACGAATACGAATAACCTCAGCCAGATCCTCGACTGGTATCGGCTACGAGTGCAGGCACTGGATGCCGAGATTGAGGCGCTGTAATCCGCCTGCGGCGGAGAAAGGAAATACGATGCGATACTTTAGCGAACTAAAGCGGGGGGGGGGTACTCCCTTGTAGAATAAGACCCTACGCTATGTCTCCTCCTTGAGTTCATCTTGTCAGATAACACCGGTAAAGATGAATTCAAGAGAGGAGATTTTTCATGGCGAAATATGTAGGAAAACGGATCGTCCCACTGCCCTGCGGCGAGTGGGTACAGACCAAGGAGTATGAAATGCTGTCCGTAGTGCTCCATGCGGAAACTGGTGACAGCTATATGGCAAAGCGGCAGGTTCCTGCCGGAACGGCCATTACGGATACCGCCTTTTGGGCGAAGAGCAGCGATTACAGCCAGCAGCTCCAAAATGTGTCCGATCAGTTGACGGAAACACTTCGGCAGGTCCTGGAGGATAATGATGCGACGGAAGCAACGATCAGGGCTGATAATGATGCGACGGAGCAGACCATTGCCCAGGACAATGCAAATACCAGGTCTCATGTGGATCAGGTGACCGATGACGCTCTGACTGAGATGAACCTGGCAAAGCAGTCATTTAACACAACCAGCGCTGCCCTGACCGCTCGGATGGACAGCATCGTTGGTGGAGCGACAACCGATACGGAAGTTCTGGACGCCCGCGTGGATACGGATAATGTAGTCCATGAAAACCTTGGAGAGCATATCCGCGCCGTTACAAAGCGGGTGATCACAAATTACGACGCTCTTTGCAATGCCCTCGCAACAGCAGAAGGTGTTGAAGCGGAAGCCTGCGAGTACGGATACACGGAATGCGCGGTCATTGAGAAAACCGGAGCGATTACGATTGCGCAGACCCTTACAGCTGCGTATCGCGTATCTGATGCGGTGGAAGTCGAGCCGGGTGATATCTATAGTATTACGGCAAGCGGCTACTACAACAAGATGCTCTACGCATTCTATGACGAGAATGACCATCTTCTGGCCGGGCAGCTTGAAACCACGACAGTGGCTCCTGTGAAGATCTACGACAAACTGGTCGTTGCCCCTATCAATGCCGCAAAGCTCAGGATCGCTTGGATTGAAGGAGCGACGTTCGTTGGAAAGATAGCTGTGGTAAATAAGCTCATCTTCCCAACGGACAGGCTGACTGGGGAGCTCTTGGAGGATTATGAATACCTGAATGAAAAGGCGCAAGCGGCATTTGATCACGCTTCGGAAGAGCTTATTTCCGATGATTACAGCTACACAGAGGAAAATGTGGAGTTTGAAATCATCAGCAGCAAAGTGCTTCCTGCGTCAACCGGTGTGCCTACTGACCTAGTCCGTCCCAGTGATAATTATAAGGTTTCGGAGATGATTCCCGTTACTCCGATGGAACCGCTTCACATCATTGCCTGCAGCCATTATAACAACTGTGTCTATGTGTTTTACGACGCCAACGAAAAGATGATCGATAAGCTGGTCTCAGAGGTTGGCGCTCCTGTAACGGAATTTGATGGAAAGATTGTTGTTCCGCTCAGGGCCGCTTACCTGAGAATCTCTTATATGCCCACGACCCTGACTGGTTTTGTAAAGCGCATGACCCGTAGCGGTTTTGTGGGCAACTTCAGTGGCACTTTTGAGGGCAGTATCGATGGAAATGTGTCTGGAAATATCACGGGCACGCTGACAGGCGAGTTCTTCAAGTGGGATGGAAAGAAGTGGGCCACCATCGGAGATAGCCATACGGAGCATAACATCCGTGCTACGAAGAACTATCATGATTATGTGGCGGAGAAGACAGGCATCACAGTAGTCAATCTCGGGTCTTCCGGTTCCGGCTATAAGCGGCGCTGGGAGGATAACAAGGCATTTTATCAGCTGCTTGACAGAATCCCGGAAGATACGGACGTGGTCACCTTCTATGGAAGCGGCAACGATCTGGCGACTGATCTTGGAGAGGTCACGGACACAGGAACCGATACTCTCTGTGGATGCGTTAATACCACGATTGATCGTTATAATGAGCTGTTTCCGGGCAAGCCCCTGGGCATCGTGACACCTTGTCCCTGGGCAAACAGCAACCCTTCAAATCCCAATAACAATATGGCGCTGTATTCCGATGCGATTGTTGAGATTTGCAGACGGAGGAGCATCCCGTGCCTCGACCTTTACCATTGCAGTAATCTGCGCCCGTGGGAGGCTGCTTTTCGTGAACTGTTCTATACAAGAGACGACGGCGGCGGATGTCATCCGGACGAGAACGGTCACGCCATACTTGCGCCGAGGTTTGTAGCATTCCTTGAAACTTTGCTTCTATAAGACCCCATCCCGCACCTGATGCGCACAGGCAGCGGGGTGTGTATATAAACCATTTGCAGGCAGGAGTGATCCTGTCATTTTTTATGCCCATCGCGGCAGGAAGGAGAACCCTATGACGATTACTGAAGTGTTTCAGAAGATCACGAGCGGGGAATTGGCAGGGTGGGCACTTACGGCGCTTATCTTGCTTCTGTCCCTGATTCAGATCAGTCCGCTGAAGCTAAACCCGTGGGATCGTATCTTCGGATGGATCGGAAAGAAAACGCAGGGTGAGCTGCATAAGCAGGTAGCCGATCTGCAGAAACATATCACGGATATCTGGATCAGCAGCCACAGACAGAGCATCCTGACCTTTGCACGGGAATGCCGTGCCGATATTCACCACGATGCGGAGGAGTGGAACCATATTCTCGCGCTTGCCGATGAATATGAGGTCTACTGTTCCACTCATGCTGTCAGCAACGGTGTGGTGAAAGCGGATACCCGGTATGTCCGCGATCTTTATCAGGAACTCAGCCGGGAACACAAGATTTGATTTGCCCAACGGGCAGGAAGGAGAACACTATGAATACTGTCATTATCGAAACCATCGTGAGCGTCCTTGCCAACTTGGCCATTACCCTGATCGGCGTGGCCGGAGCATGGCTTGTCACTCAGATCGGAAAGAGCCAGCAGCTGAAAACGATCAACGCGGCAGTTGGCGAACTGACCACGGCGGCGGAGCAGACAGTCTATGAGCTGCAGCAGACTGTGGTCGATGACCTGAAAGCAGCCAGTGCTGATGGGAAGCTCACCCAGGAGGAGATCACCGTGCTTGGGAAGAAGCTACTGGAGGGAACGCTGGCCAAGATGTCCGATAGCGGTATCGGTGTGCTGAAGGCCGCCAACGTGGATATCAATGCCATTGTGACCGGCGCAGGCGAGGCCCTGATCGCCCGGATCAAGAATGGTGACGTATAAGCTGTTCCGTCTGAGGGGCGGAAAGCTGTATCCGCTCTTTGTGGATACAAAGCAGGAGATGCCACAGGGGGTGTGGGTGGAGGCGAAAGTCGGAGAACTGGCGGACGCGGGTCATGTGAAGAGCAGGCTCGGTCCGCTTTCTCTTCGCCCTGGTTTTCATTCTACGGAGGTTCCGTTTACGGACTGGATCGGAAAGCGTCAGGGCGATCGTCTGGTCCAGCGACCGGATACGGTCTGGTGTGAATGCGAAGTGACCGGAAAAGAGGAGCAGGTCGGTAAGGGAGGGAAAAGATCCCTTCCTGCTGACTGGTATTATTTCAGGACGAAAGTCCAGCAGCCATTCCCCTGGATCATCTCCAATCGTATACGGATTAGAAGAATACTGAGCCATGAAGAGGTGTCGGCAATTTGCCGGGATCATGGCATTGAAGCACAGCCATTATGGGCTGGAGGAGGTACAAATGGCGAATAAGACTTATACCGTCATAAAGGACGGAGAAGAATTGAAGGAACTGAAGAGCCTGACTGCTGCAAAGAAGCTGGCTGATACGGAAGGCGCGGAGGTGTTCTGCGACGGCAAGTGTGTCTACCAGGGCACTGTCGCTCCTACTGAGGAAGCTGTCGAAGAAACAGTTGTGGCGGAGGAACGGAAGCCTGAGATCTACACCCTACTCCGCAAGATGAACGTCCGCAAGGCTCCCTCTCTGTCTGCAGCCAAGCTGAAGGTGCTGGATGCCGAAGCCGTTGTTGAGGTCAGGGCTATCAAGAACGATTGGCTCTGCCTGACGGACGGTACCTTCATCCTCTACGAGAATGGGAAAAACGCCAGGAAACAGCAGTAATACGACCATTTTCCCTTGCAGATAATTGTGCATTATATGCCTCAGAATTGACTTGATAATATCTCCCAACAGAGTGATCACCAATGAAATGGATTTTCACAGGTAGGAATGAAACTGTGGCCCTTATCCGCTATACTGAAAATACAGGGCAAGATCGACATACATCTGATTCTCAGAAATCGTGAGTGATCATGGTTCGATGTATTCTGGAGCACAGGAACATGTCGCCCTGATCTGCCTATGCATTTCAGGAATAGCACGCGTAGTATAATTCAATATCACCGGAGTACATCCGCCCTGTCAATTACACATTTGAAGGGAGGACCGTCTATGCAAAATCTTCTGGACATCTGTTGTGGCCTGGACGTTCACAAGGAAGTTCTTGTTGCCTGCCTGCTGAAAGGCAGACTGGATGAAGAGCCAGAACCTGAAATCCGTGAATTTCCAACACTGCTCAATGGTCTTGATGAATTCAAGAAATGGATCATTGAGAACAACTGTCGACATGTGGCGATGGAAAGCACCGGAGTCTATTGGTTTCCGATTTATAACGTGCTGGAATCAATTCTCTACGATGACGACGAGCAGAAAAATGTCAAAATCATTGTCGCCAATCCGCACCATATGAAAAATGTACCCGGCAAGAAGACCGATATAAAAGATGCTCACTGGATTGCAACACTCCTGAGGGCCGGTCTCCTGGCACCAAGTTATATCCCACCCAAAAAAATCCGAGAGCTGCGAGACTGGACACGCTACCGGGATATCCTGATAAAAGAAATGGTCGGACATAAAAACCGGATTGAAAAATATCTGCAACAGTGCGGGTTTAAACTTTCAACGATTCTTACGGATATCTTCGGAGTCAGCGGAATTCAGTTGATAAAAAGGCTTTGTGAAAAAGGAAAGTTAACGGCATCAGATGTTGATGAATGTTTGAAAGGTACTCTCCGGAATAAGATGGAAGATGTTCAGCTTGCTGTGGCCGGGCAGCTATCCGATCACGATCGACTTTTTCTCAAGAATCTTGTAAAGGTAAAAGAAAACTGCGATTCGGAGATTGAAGAGGTCGAAAACCGCATATCCGAATACGCTGGAAAATACGAACCTGCTTTAGAGTTGCTTGAAACCATTCCGGCAGTTCAAAGACGTGCGAGTACGATTATTATTTCCGAACTTGGGACAGATCTTTCCATGTTTCCAACTGCAGGACATCTCGTCAAATGGGCTGGGTTATGTCCGGGAGATAACGAAAGTGCCAAAAAGAAGAAAACAGCACGCCTCACGAAGGGAAATCCAAGAATTAAAAGCGTGATGGTGCAATGTGCGTGGGCGGCTACACGGTGCAAGAATTTCTTCTTACGGGACTGGTTTTACCGGCTCAAAGCACGCAGAGGAATCAAAAAGGCATTGATCGCTGTTGCACGGAAGTTGCTTGTTATTATCTGGAATCTCTTAACGAGTGGAGAGGAATACTCCGAGGAGCATTATGAGCAAACAAAGAAAAATCAAGAAGAGAGACGTAAGCAGAAGTTGAAATCCGAAGCCACCAAACTGGGATTTAAGCTTGTACCCGCTTAAGCATCTCTCTGAAATTTATCTTACATGGTAAACCGTAACCTTGCAAATGGTTAAGGTTAACTTTTTGCACCCATTTTTCGTAAAACATGGTCTTTAAAAATATCTCTTGACTGTTTTTGCCTGTAGAGCGTATATAGACGTACCTCAAAGGCTGGGGTTAGTTTCGTAGTATATATGTACACACCGAAAGGGAAAACACATCAAGGAGGATACGACGATGACGAGATTTGCAAGGGAATGGAACGGAGAGCTTGGAGCCTTCTGGCAGAAGAACGCACACGAGGAAGCCGCAAGGCTCCTGGCGCAGCGGGACAACATCGAGGTCGACGAAGACGGCGCAGCCAAGTGGAAGAACAACGGCAGCTACCTTCCAGCCGATGTGGTCGAGAAGCTGATCTTCGCCGGAGCGGATTTCTTTTCTGAAGAAGCAACCGCAGCAAAGCGGAAGGCACAGACAACCGAATTCCTCGGAAACTACCGCCGGAGCCATAGAACAACGGCAGAGGAACGGACGGAGATGGAAGCCGCATTCGGGAAGGGCACCACGGTGGTGAACATCATCACCGGAGAGAAGATCAAGCTTTAAGAAAACAGACTGAGCATCGCTTAACGGCGGTGCTTTTTTCATTTCTGCAGAAAAATAACAGATCCCGGTTGTCAAACGGACGGGTACTGTCCGTGGAAAGATAGAGGGATGTTAGAGGCATCGTTCAAAAGACGGTGCTTTCTTTATGGCCTTAAGCCCCGCAGGAGTGCGGGAGAAAGGAGAACCTGATGAAGTATAACGATAAGAACAAGCCGCTGGTTTGTATGATGACGCAGAGCACCTGCTATAAGGGAACTCGGAAGTTTACTCCGAAGGGCGTTCTGTGGCATTCGACCGGCGCGAATAATCCATGGCTGAAGCGGTATGTACAGCCGGATGATAATGCTGCCAATCGTTCTGAACTGCTGAATCTTCTGGGCAAGAACCAGTACGGGAACGACTGGAATCATATTGAGCGGGAAGCAGGCTTGAATTTTTGGATCGGCAAGCTGGCGGATGGGACTGTGGCAGCGGTACAGACCATGCCCTGGGATTATCGTCCGTGGGGATGCGGTTCCGGTAATAACGGCTCCTGCAACAATACCCACATCCAGTTTGAGATCTGTGAGGATGGGCTGAACGATAAATCTTACTGGGAAGCCTGTTACAAGGAAGCCTGTGAGATGACGGCTTACCTTTGCAAGATGTTCGGTATTGACCCGAAGGGAACGACCGTTTGCAACGGTGTGACGGTTCCGACGATCATTGATCATACCGGCAGCCATGCCCTCGGCTTAGGATCGAACCATGGTGACGTTCAGCATTGGAGCCGGAAGTACGGTAAAACTATGGAG
This sequence comes from Chordicoccus furentiruminis, assembly GCF_019355395.1. Lineage (GTDB taxonomy): Bacteria > Bacillota > Clostridia > Lachnospirales > Lachnospiraceae > Chordicoccus > Chordicoccus furentiruminis. Next base: position 409,664 of record NZ_CP048829.1, on the reverse strand, counting down.
AACGTCCGTAACGATGTGGCGGCATTGCTGGCCGGGGATGATTCTGCTGTGTCCACATCTGTTGCCGATAGCAATCTCACCAAGGGCAGCGCCGGGGAAGCGGTCAAGACAATGCAGACGATGTTGATTGCCTGCGGCTACAGCTGTGGCGCTACAGGTGCAGATGGCAACTTTGGAAATAATACGCTGGCAGCAGTGAAGGCATTCCAGAAAGATAAGGGCTTAACAGTTGACGGTATCTATAGTCCAGCGACCAAAGCGACACTGGAGAAGGCATACGCCTCGCATGATACGTCTCCTGTCTCCCAGTCGACCATTGCCACAGAGCAGGCGATCTGGGATTTCTTCATGGAGAAGATCAACAATACTTTTGGCGTAGCCGGTCTCATGGGAAACCTGTATGCAGAGAGCGCATTGAATCCGCAGAATCTGCAGAACAACGGTAATAAGGCTCTGGAGATGACGGATGCAGAGTTTACCGCTGCGTTCGATGCCGGATTGTACGGTGATGACACCTTCATCCATGATGGATACGGATATGGGCTCGCCCAGTGGACGTATTACAGTCGGAAGAAGGCACTCCTGGAGTATGCAAGAAGCCAGGGAAAGAGCATCGGAGATCTGCAGATTCAGCTCGAATTCCTCTGGAAAGAGCTGACTGGTGGTTATACCTCCGCACTGGAGGCGTTGGTTTCCGCGACCTCTGTTCGTGCTGCGTCAGATGCAGTGCTCACTAAGTTTGAGCGTCCGGCGGATCAGAGTGAAGCGGTGCAGATCAAGAGAGCGGGATACGGGCAGAAGTACTATGACAAGTACGCTAAAGCTGTGGCCACCGCTCCTGCAGAGGAGGATAAGCCGGTTGTCCTGGAAGAGAAGTACGCCAGGTATATTAACTCGACAGAAACCCATTATATCAGCAATTCCGGATCGGATGAGAACGGCTCTTACACCGGCGGACAGGCAGGAGATCAGACCGGAAAGGAATGGCAGATGCGCTCCTGGTATAACCGCCCCTGGTCCTGTGTGCTCCGGTATCCGGACCAGAAGGTGGCGCTGAAGAATGCGCTGCTTGCTATCGATGCCGCCCTGAACGATAAGGTCGGCTATGACCAGAGTCAGAACCGCACCTACCTTGCTCAGCTCAAAGCTTTGGGCTGGGAGCCGTCTAAAATTACGGTTGCCTGTGAAGCGGACTGTTCCGCTGGCGTGTGTGCCAACGTGACAGCGGCTGGTCATCTTCTGGGTATCCCGGCACTGCAGAACCATACCGGGACTTACACCGGCAATATGCGCTCTGCTCTCACAAAGGCGGGATTCCAGCTGCTTACCGACAGCAAGTATCTGACTGGTGGCGATTACCTCCTGCCGGGGGACATCCTCCTCAATGACGGTCATCACACAGCAACGAACGTGACGCTGGGCGTAAAAGTGAAGTCTTCCTGGAATCCGGGAACTGCGGTGATTACACCGACACAGCCTGATCCAGCAGTCACAAAGTATTACCGTGTGCGGAAGTCCTGGGCGGAGAAGTCCAGCCAGATTGGAGCCTTCACGGTATTCCAGAATGCCAAGAACTGTGTGGATGCGAATCCCGGCTATGCCACGTTTGATGACAACGGCAATCAGTTGTATCCGGAAACTGCATTCGCTTCTTACCTGGTACGGATCACCATCAGTGATCTGAACTACCGGAAAGGTCCGTCCACATCTTACGACAGCTACGGCTATATCGAGCCGGGCGTCTATACGATTGTGGATGAGCAGGATGGCTGGGGCTTGCTGAAAGCGTATGCGCAGAATCGTAACGGATGGATCAAGCTGTCCTACACAACGAAGCTGTAAGAACCAACGGAGGGGGCGATGAAATACTGGCTCCTTCTTTCTTGCTGAATCTGAATTTGTCACTATCCACCAGAAGAATGGCTGCTTCCAGTCAAGTATTCTGGTGGATTTTCTTTGAGATTTATCAATTTACAGACTTCATATGTGTGGCTTTTAGAGTGATGAATAGCACTACCAAAACGCCGGTGTTCTTACCGGAAAGCACTCCGGGGAACCGCCAGAAAGGAGCAAATTATGGCAAAGACAAAAGCCGCTTGTTATGTGCGGACAAGCACCGACAGGGAAGAACAGGAAGGATCCTTTATTCTGCAAAAAGAGTACTTCATTAACATGATCAAAGAAGATCCGGAACTTGAGTTTGTCGGTTGCTACGGGGATTATGGAAAGAGCGGTCGGTTTGCAGAAAAACGTCCTGAATTTCAGAAAATGATCAGGGATTGTGAAGCGGGAAAGATCGAGGTGATCTACACAAAATCAGTTTCACGCTTTGCCCGTAACATTGCCGACCTGGTAGAGGTAGTGCAAAAACTCAGAAGCCTTGGGGTTTGTGTCTATTTTGAAAGGGAATGCCTTAACACCATGGACCGCAGCACGGAACTCCTTCTTCACATTCTTGGCATCATTGCGCAGGAGGAAAGCAGGTCTTACGGAGAGAATGTCAGGCTGGGATTTGAACTCCGCCATGCAACAGGACACCCAACAGGACAGCCTCCGTATGGATATCGCAGGCTGAATAAGGATGCAGATTGGGGGATTATGGAGGAAGAAGCTAAACGAATCCGGCTTGCATTCCGGATGGCGGCAGGAGTTCATAACGGAGAAGAAATCAGCGCTGCGCTTAATGAAATGGAGAAGGCAGAAGGAACGGACACAAAGTGGACTCCATCGAGAGTCTATCGCATGTTGCGGCATGAAGCCTTCAAGGGCGATGTGCTGACAGGAAAAAGGTATGTCATTAATGGGAAATCAAAGCCGAATGACGGTCAGCGCCCAAGCTATTATCTGGAAGGCCATCATGAACCAATTGTGACTCGTGAGGTTTTCGATCGAGTGAGGCGGCTCAGTGCTTTCAAAAACAGTCATTACAAATGCTGGCGGCGTTTTCTGACACCTGAGGAAAAAGAATTTGTCGCTGATGAGAGCTGGAAGATTGGCCAGGAAGCGTTGGAAGCATCTCAAGCAGAGAGAAAGAAGAACGCGAATGGCGTGATTTTACCTGGAGGAGGAAAGGTAGATGGAAGAAAACGTAAAGAAGATTAAACTGAGACCTTCTTCTGCCGGAAAGAGCAGACTGATCAGGACAGCATGCTATTGCCGGGTATCGACAGCGCTGGATTGCCAGCAGCTCAGCCTGGAGTCTCAGATGGAGGGATTCAAGAAAAAGATTAACGAGACTCCGGGAATGATCCTGGCAGGCGTGTATGCAGATGAAGGCATCACGGGCACTTCCGTACGAAAACGCACACAGTTTCTGCAGATGATCCGTGACGCAGAAGACGGTAAGATCGACTGTATCATGACCAAGAGCATCAGTCGATTTGCCCGCAATACTGTTGAATGCTTGCAGTATGTCAGAAAACTGAAAGACATCGGAGTCAATGTGATTTTTGAGAAAGAGGCGATTGATACCTCTTCTGTTATGAGCGAAATGCTTTTGACCGTGCTTGCAGCTTTTGCGCAGGAGGAAAGCCGCAGTATTTCGGAAAACCTTAAATGGGGCATTCGAAAACGCTATGAGACCGGCGAGGCCAGGTGGAGTGCCACTTATGGCTACAAAAAGGATAAGGACGACAATATCGTAATTCAGGCGGAAGAGGCTGCTGTTGTTAAACGCATTTTCGAAGATTATCGAACCGGGATAACGATTACACAACTTGTAGAGGCGCTGAACAAGGAAATGATTCCTTCTCCTCGCGGAAAAACCTGGACTACGACATGTATTCAGGGAATCCTCATGAATGAGAAGTATATTGGGGATATGAAATTGCAGAAATGGATATCGACAGATCACATCTCGCATAAATGTATCCCTAACGATGAAACCGAGGTTCCCAGCTACTATGTCCGTAACCACCATGATGCGATTGTGAGCAAGAGAACCTTTAATCAGGTGCAGAGAATCCTTGAATTAAGGGCACCACGAGGAGAGATTACACGCTATCCATACGTAGATACGAAGATCATCTGCCCATTCTGTGGGAAGCCGATGGTAACAAGGCAGATGCATGTACAGAAGGAGAAAAAAGCAGTCTGCTGTTTTGGGGACGACGGCTGCCAGAGGTTTTCAGTGAAAACCTGGATGCTGGATGAGGCCCTGAAGCAGGCATTTGCTTCGCTCGATCTTACGGGTGTGACCAATTACACTGAGCAGGCGAAGCGCATGAGAGAATGGAAGATGCGCGGGGCTCCGGAGAGCATAGAATATGCTTTTCTCGATGATATGGTGAAAAAGATCTCTTTCAGTTATGAAACAGGCACAACGATGCAGAAGCACAAAAAGGGACCTGCCACAGAAAAGACAGTGTACTCCTGGACGGTGCATATTGATTGGCAGTATGGACTTCAGTCTGTGGTTCCGCTGCCCGTCGATAGCCGAGGAACTGAGGAGCCGGTCCATGTGGCGGAACTTTACAAACAGTTCTTGGATCGAATCATAAGCGGCGAATATGTCCCAGCTAGGCCTAAAAGCATTCATGAGCGTAAGCTGAAGGAAGCCAACAGGGGCGCTTCCGTTACAAGAATCTCAAAGAAGGAGGAAGCTGAATGATTATCAGAAGAATCGACCCCAAACAGCCGGTCAGAAAGAAGCGGGCAGCGGCATATTGCCGGGTTTCAACGAATCTGCAGGAAGAATCGTATGAAACTCAGTACACTGTCTACAAGAAGATGATAGAGAGCAATCCGGAATACGAATTTGCAGGCATCTATTCTGATAAGGGCAAGAGCGGCACCAGTTACAAGCATCGTCCTGGGTTTCAGCAGATGATAGCAGATGCAGATGAGAAAAAGTTCGATGTTCTTTATGTGAAGAGCATCAGCCGGTTTGCGAGAAATGTCGGTGACTGTCAGCGGTACGTTGACATGCTCCGGGAGAAAGGGATTGTGATTTTCTTTGAACGTGAGCACATCCGAACGGATGATCCGTCCAGCAATTTTGCCCTGGCGCTGATCGGCGCGGTGAGCCAGGACGAAAGCCACTCAATCAGCAAGAACGTAGCTATGGGGTACCATGAGCGGTTTTCAAGGGGAAAATTCAATCTGGGCAACAACCGCATCCTTGGCTACGATACGAATAAGGAAGGAAAGCTGGTACCGAACAGGGATGCGTGGATCATACGCGAAATCTTCAATATGTATATTGAAGGTGAAACTTTCCACGGCATTGCAAGAGCCCTAAACGAAAAGGGCGCGAAGACGCTGATGGGAAAACCGTTCAATGCACCTGGCATACGCTACATCCTCGGAAACGAGACGTATGTGGGAGACAAGCATCTTCAAAAGAATCCGCCCAAAGACTACATTACCCATAAACCTGATCCCAATGAGCATGCGCCTGATTACTACCTGCGGGATGACCACGAGGGAATCATCAGCCGGGAGGTATGGGAAAAAGTAAAAGCGAAACTGGAGCGGGCCGGAACAGATATGGAAAACGGCGCGAAGCACTGCACGGAGCATCACTTTCTCTACGGAAAAGTCATCTGTGGAGAATGTGGTGCTATTTTTAAACGCAGGACCCTGACCGGCAGGGATGGAACCTACTACAAGGTCTGGAACTGCTCCGAACGGCAAAAGGGCCGGAGGGGAAACGGCTGTAAATGCAGAATCATCCGGGAGGAGGAACTGATTGAGGAGATCCGGGAAGCCCTCGAATGGAGCGTGATGGACGAAGCCCGGTTTAACAGGGAGATTGTCCGTGTGGTCATCCACGAGGATGAACTTGAACTGATTATGAAAGAGGCTGCGTAATCAATGCTGCAATCTCATAGACATATGTTTGCCCGCTGAGCAGAAATATGCCCGGCGGGCAATTTTTTTATTGCTATGTGCAAAACTTTGGGGTATGTTGTGTCCGTGCCGGAGAACTGGCAGAAGATTGTAACGATTCGGATAATTATACCAGCAGTTGCTTGAATTAACTGCAATTCAGAGTTAATACAAAAGAGCCTATGGAGATGCTCTATCATCAGATTTGCGACCGATACAAACCACTCTATCCGGATTCGATCTCTACCTATGAACGGTATGTAGATGAAATATTTGATGAGAGAATATCGGAAGATGATTAAGGAAAAGAGGTAAAACAAAATGTTGAGTGAAAAGACGAATGAACTTTATAGACGTACCGGTTGCCCATTTTTTGATCATGACAAGAAATGCTGGAGAGTACGATTCCCGGACCGCGACGACGAGGAGGGCGACCTTCTCTATGTTGCTTCAGAGTTTGCCAGGACTGGGCTGTATTACCCTTACAACAACAAGAAAACGAGGGATAAGGACTACAGCGGGCATGCACACACCTTTGATGGGGTTGTTGAGGCTTTGCTTAATGATCCGGATTGGTTTAGCATTGCTGGGTTTGAATCCAGTTACTCAGAACAGGAAATCAGATTTCTTGAGGCAATAAAGAAGCAACTGGAGCATCCGCCATTTATTGAGGTTAAATCAGCAAAATAATAAAGGCAAGGGTGAGGGAATTTATGCACGATTTTGATCATATTTATTTGACTGGCGATACTCATGCGGATTTTAGTGATCTGATCGCCAAGGCTGTACGGTACGGCATAACAGATCGTGACCTCCTGATTATTCTGGGGGATGTGAGCATAAACTATTATGCTGGCCGGAAAGATTTGCGAAGCAAGGACATGCTGGCAATGATTCCAGCGACGATCCTATGTATTCATGGAAACCATGAGCTGCGGCCAACCAGTCCGAAGGTGGCAGCGCTATATCAGCCGGTCCAATGGATGGGCGATACAGCCTATATAGAAGATACTTATCCGCGTTTTATCATGGCGGCGGATGGCGCAAGGTATCATATTAACGGCAGGGATTTCCTTGTGATCGGCGGCGCTTATTCTGTTGACAAGTACTATCGGCTGCAGCGGGGATATCTTTGGTTCCCTGATGAACAGCTGACGACAGCGGAGATGGAAGCAATACGGAACAACATGATTGCACACGGAAATCGGGAGGATATTATTCTTGCGCACACCTGTCCTTATGATCATCGGCCGGTTGAAATGTTTATCTCCGGTGTTGATGAACGAACTGTGGACAACACTATGGAGTATTTCCTGCAGGAGATTGTGGATGCTACGGAGTATAACGCTTTGTATTGCGGACATTGGCATACCGAAAAACAGGATGGGAAAATTCGATTCCTATTCCATGATGTGATCATGTTGGAATAGAGGGGGAAACAGAATGGACAGACGTCAAAGATTGATTGAGATATTTGATGATACACAGCGGTTTTATGCACAAAACGCGGCTCTTGCTAAAGCGCTACAGGATGCCAGGAAAGCAACAAAACTGTATGAGGCGGACGATTACCCCGCAATTACGAAACAAGCGGACTTGGAAGGAACTGTTGCAGTTTCAAAGCATAAAACATTCGAAGCCGCGATGCTGATCCATAAGGAACATCCAGATTGGAAAATCGCTGTATTGAATTTCGCTTCAGCCACAAATCCTGGCGGAGGAGTGAAAACGGGTAGCAGTGCACAGGAGGAAAGTCTATGTCGCTGTTCAACCCTGTATCCAACCCTGAACCAGAACTGGCTTTGGCAGTGTTATTATCAGAAGAATCGTGATGCTCAGAATAATCTTCACACCGACGCATGCATCTATTCTCCGGGCGTAGTCATCTGCAAAAACGATGATTCTTTCCCTGAGAGGATGGATGAGAGCGATTGGGCGACAGTGGATGTGATCAGCTGTGCTGCGCCGAACCTCCGCAGGCGTCCGGGGAATGTTCACAACCCGGAATACGGAAGGACGGTTTCAATATCGGATGATGGACTTTATCAGCTCCATCTGAAGCGGGCTAAGCATATCATGCATATAGCGGCGTCAAATGGAGTCGATGCCATGATTCTCGGTGCGTTCGGCTGTGGTGCCTTTGCGAATGATCCGATTATCGTTTCCAGGGCATACCGAGATGCGATTGCGGATTACAAGCAATTCTTCCATGTGATTGAGTTCGCGGTGTATTGCCGCGAAGACGAGACAGAAAACTACGATGCTTTCTCTGCTGGCATCACCTGATACCCAGAAATGTAGTAGAGGAAAAGGATTCAAAAAGAAAATGGGCGAGAACCGGGCAGGGGTGCACACATGTATTCCCGGCGAAGGAGCGCAATGCAGAATTGTCGAGAAAGAGCGAGATAGTGAGAACCGGGAGTACAGAAGCGTAGGATAGGAATGTGATCGGCCTACGGAAAGCTTCCTTCCACCCATTTCTATAATAATCGTGATCATCGGAAGGGTTCTGATCGTTTGAACGCAAAGCCAAAGCCCTGTGTTCACAGAATTTTCAAGCCCTGGAAACGCTTTAAGCCTTGATTTTTCAGGGCTTTGGGCTTATACTTATCTTAAGATAGGTGTATTATACTTATCTGGTTGGCATAGATGCGATTGGAGGTGTAGACATGGCTGAGATTTCCAGATATAACAAGCCGAGCATGACCAATCTTCCACGGGATCTTGGCGTGGCGATTTTCAAGCAGATTCTTAATTCTCCTGCGCCGGACCGAGAGAAAATGCGTTCTGAAAGCAGACGCTTAGTCAAAGAAAATGTCGAAGTGAGGAAGAGAGAAATTGCTCAAGGGAATACTGCAAAATGATCTGTTCTATTGCAACCATTTAGGAGTTTCGGAGCATGATGAACAGGATATCTTGAATTTTACCGTTAAGGATCAGCATGGGCAGGGACTTATGAATTATCTTCGATTTATGGCATTTCCCGAAGAAGATGCAGGTACCATGCGAACCTATGTGGTAAGAGATAATTTTTCATCTGAATTGGTGGGCTATTTTTCTCTTAAGGCTGGCCTTATTTCCGTAAACGAAGTCCACACAGAAGGTGAAACGACATTCGATACGATTCCAGGAGTGGAAGTAGCAAACTTTGCAGTAAACAATACGTACCTTCAAAAGCATAAGGAAATGCGTGGTACGGGACTGATTATTTTCAACGATTTTATCGTTCCAACGATTGAAGAAGCGGCCAAGAGTATTGGTGTGAAAATCATTTATATTTTCGCTTTGCCTTTTGAACGTCTCATCAAAAGATACGGTGAATATGGTTTCTTGCGGCTGGACAGTGCGTCGGAAGATGAACTGCATAAGAGGCTAAAGCCGAACTATGATGAAAACTGCATATTCATGTTTCAGCAACTGAGCTGATTGTAAAACCCAGCCCACTTTGCGGCTGTTCCAGTGACATATACCCTGTCAGCGGAATAGTTGCAGGGTGGGCCTCTTTTTTGTTAAATCTGCCCCTCCCTCTTGCAATGTGCAGAATTCCGCTTTATCCTGACCCGTGAAAAAATCTTCCGAAAGGGGCCGTACATATGAAGAACTACGGATTCGAGCCCTTTGAGACCGTTATAGCGCTGATCACTACGCAGTACATATCAGACCATGTGAGTAGGACAGAACTGGGAAGGATAATCAATCCAAGGGTGATCGCTGTAAAGGATTGGACACCGATCAGTACCGAGATAGACTTTCCGGCGTTGGCAGAGCTTCTGAACGCAGCACTGGACTGGTATAAAAGCAGCTCACGCGGCTATGAGGAGAAGCTAACCAGGGAGATGAACGAGGCCATCGATCAGCTGATGGAGGACTTCGACGGGGAACGGTATTTGAGAACCGAGCCTGTGGGCTTCTATCAGTATCTAGCCGATCTGTATATGGGGATGAAGGTGTATGAAAAAATGTGAATTGCGATCGAAAGCAGCACGACGTATTAAATGGTTTGAACTCAAAGAATCCGAGATCGAAAGACTGATCGAAATGGATAGCTTTCGTTATAACCTGGACCGTGATCCATCCTGTGGCGAACCGTATGGAAGCATTTTACGGTATATTTCCGATATGTCAGAACACAAACGGCACGACCTGATGTGCTTGATGTATCTGGGGCGTAACATTGATTATTCAGGCTTCGATGAAGAGACCGTTGATGATTTCTGCTTCTATGCTGATGAATGGGGAAGAAAAGGCCGTATATCAAATCATTTGCATGGGGCTATGGATCCTGAGTATTTAGCTGGCAAGATACGTATCGGAAAGTGGTTGAAGCTGGCAAAAGATGCTATTTATCCAAGCCTAATTATCGAAACTGGATCGCGAGAATGATAAAAAAAACATAAAGCATGATAACGAGTTTATTAGCTCACCTTGCGGCTGTTCTACTGACATAGAGATATGTGAGTGGAATAGTGGCAGAGTGGGCTTCTTTTTTTGTATATTTTTCATTTCCAGCCAGATATGTAGATCATTCTCGCGGAATATGTAGGTGATTAACCGGTATGTGTGCCAAATTATTGGATATGCGCCTCAGATTATCGGATATGTGCGGCGATTTCAAGTTGAACATACCCGAATTATGTGCTGCTTCCGGATTTTTTTCAGAGGGGTAACGTTTTACGGGAGATGCCGGATTTTTGGGAAAATCAGAAGCGCATATCGGCCAATATTCCGAGTAGGGTAACGTTTTATACGGAGATGCCGGATGTGTTGAAAACTGAATAAATGAAGGGATACATATGACTGCTTTTTGCCAGAACTGCTGGCGGAGGCGGTCTTTTTTTTGCGCCTTGGGGCAGGTGACGGGCGGTAAGGAAAATTCTGCAGTTCACGGAGGGAAAATCCACTGAAATTGTCGTCCGGTCGCCCTCGGCATCTCTCTGTAAAACGTTACCCTCCACACATATCAGGGTAACAGTCCGAAAACCCTTTGTCTATTGGGCTTAGAGCACTTTTGGGCATCCTTCTGTAAAACGTTGGCTTTCTATATATAGAAGAAAACGAGGCGCACATCACAATATATTGTGGTTGGCATCTCGCCGAAAAAACTTGGATCCTGTTTATGAAGGAGAGCACCGAGGGTGTCGCGGAGGGGCAGACCACGGCGGCCGCGGGAAGTAAGGAGGATTCACAGGGGAACGCAGGGCAGGAAGTAGTGAACAAGACTGTCTGAGAGGGCAGTCTTTTTTAGTTTTAGAAGAAATAATTTAGAAGCAATCTTAAAGAAATATGGCTCTTCTGGCATAGGTGTGGAAGCGTAACCCCCACTTTTCCCTACGCCGCATGAGATAAAACGCCTCTCCGAGTACCTCGATTCGGCAACGGGATTTTCAGGTCCGAACAATACAGCATGACCATGTGAATCATATTGTCGACATCACGAAATCCGTAGGCCTGTCGGATGAGCAGTTTTATCTTGTTGTTGGTTGCTTCGATACGTGCGTTGCTGACATCAAGCCGTATCGTGTTCAGGATATGATCCTTTTGCCGCATGATCTTTCTCTGCAGTTCTACGAACTCAGGTATGCGGCAATGCCGGGCCCATTTAACCCAGGCAATGAGTTCCTGCTCCGCCTCATCGACGTCATCGATCTGGAAGATCAACCGCAGCTTTTCTTTTAGAAGGTATGCTCGATACAGCTGATTATCAGACTTGGCGATCATTTCGAGGCGGACTGCCTGATTCGATGTCAGGTGTTCCGGTGCCTTGCCCAGGGAGTACATGGACTTTTTGATCTGGTCAGCTTTCTTCTTGGCAGCCGCTGCGATCTGGGCTTCTGTATCGTCCTTCCTGGGACGGCCTTTGCCTCTGGATACAGCAACGGCCTTTGCGGCCTCCTGTGCTCTTCGCCAGGCGACGACACGTACCTTGTCAAGCGCTTCGGTTGCCCACTCCACGACGTGGAACGGATCAACACAGCGTTCTGCATTTGGGAAATACTCCTTTACGCAGTCTGTGATCCAACGTGCGCCGTCGCCGGTCACTACCCTGATGGATGCGCGCTGCTCTGGAGTCAGCTGTTCGCAGAACTTCTGCAGAACCGACTTGCCGTGATCCTTTGCAGCCCAGATAACGGTATTGGTCTCGTGGTTTACAACAACTGTGATGTAGCTGTGCCCTTTACGGTAGCTGGTTTCATCGATCCCGATCTTCACAGCTCCGTCAAGACGGACGTTGACATCAGGTTCGAGATCTTCGTGGACTCGTGCGATACATCTGCCGACAGTGCGCCAGTCAATCCTCATATGTGTAGCGTAAAATAAAAGTACCCGGAATCGGAAACAAAATTCCCCAGTTTCAGAAGGGGAAATCCCCGAAATCGGAAAGGGACATGTTGTAGCAAACAAACCAATCATTTATCCTTTGTCTAAGCACGACCAAAGGCAAAGGAGGAAAGGAAGATGCTGACTATGTCCCAAATCAATGATATCAGAGATTTGAGCCGAAAGGGATATGGGATTTCCAAAATATCATCCCTCACAGGAAAGGATCGCAAGACGATCCGTAAATACCTTGAACAAGACGACTTCTCACCGGAGCCGCCTGTGGCGAAATCCAGAACATCCATCGTCACGCCGTACATTGATATCATCACGGAATGGCTTGAGGAGGACCAGAAACACTGGTCCAAGCAGCGGCATACTGCCAAGCGCATCCACGAACGCCTGCAGGAGGAATACGGTTTTACCGGAAGCTATGATTCTGTCCAGAAATTCGTGCACAGAATCCGGACCGATATCCAAACCAAAGGAACACAAGAACTCGTCTGGGAGCCCGGCTGCGCACAGGTTGACTTCGGAGAGGCGGATTTCAATGAGGATACCGAATGCGTCCGCCGGAAATACCTTACCGTATCCTTCCCATTCAGCAACGACGGATATAACCAGGTATTTCGGGGCGAAACTGCCGAATGCGTCTGCCAGGGGCTTCAGGATATCTTCAACTACATTGGGGGTGTCCCTTCGCTTCTTGTGTTCGACAACGCAACCGGCGTTGGCCGCAGGGTCATGGATAAGATCCATGAGACCGAGCTGTTTGCCCGGTTCCGTGCCCATTACGGGTTCCGTATCCGGTTCTGCAATCCGCATGCCGGATACGAGAAGGGCAACGTCGAGAATAAAGTAGGTACAAGCCGGCGGAACCTGTTTGTTCCTGTTCCCACATACCACGACATCGAAGAGTTCAACCGCGGCCTTCTTGGCCAGCATGCAAAGAAAGCGGCAGAAGCCCACTATAAGAAGGGCACTACGATATCAGAGCTCTTTGAAGAAGATAAGAAGCATTTCCTCCCGCTTCCGGCAAAACCGTTCAATGTATGCCGGTATGAGACCTGCAAGGCCGACGGATATGGAAAGATCTGCCTTGATGGCAGACATTTTTACTCCACCAAGCCCGAAAACCACAACCAGAAGGTCATGGTCGGCATCCGCGCCCATTACATAGACATCCTGGAACCAAACGGCGGTCTTCTGGTCCGCCACAGGCGTCAATATGGGGAAAAACGTACCGATCTTACGGATTACAGTACATCGCTTGAGATGCTCTCAAAGAATATCGGTGCCTGGCCGAACAGCGGATTTCGGAAGGACGCACCGGAACTGATCCGGGAGTACGTTGACAGCCAGCCCCGTGCAGGGCGCAAATCCTGTATCCGGATGCTAAGCAGCCTGTCAAAACAGTACGGCTATGAGGCAGCTGTAAACGCGCTGGAGCTCGCCATCAAAGGCAACAGTGTCAACAAGTCGGATACCGCCATTCTCGCGGCGCGTATCACCGGATACGGCATTGATACTCCGCCGGAACCCGGCCCGTCACTTGTTGTTTATGACCAGGCCTTTCTGCCCAACCAGGCCACAGACAAGGAGGCGGCATCATGATCACGGCAATCGCCAGAACTGAGATGGAAGAAAGCATACAAGCCTGTTGCAAGTCCCTGTTTCTTACTTCCGCGATCCCGGAGTTCATCAAGGAAGACGGCACGCCGAAGCAGATCGAATATCTTGCGGCTGCCCTCCGAAAAGAAGTTGTCCGCAGGGACGAGAACAAGCGCGAACGTCTGGTCAAACGCGCCCGGTTCCCGGTTTATAAAACGTTCGACGGATATGAATACCGCTGTGTAAAACTTCCGCCGGCGCTATCCAAAGAAGATCTGGAAGCTGTCCGTTTCATAGAGCATAAGCATAACCTTGTCCTTTATGGGCCCGTAGGTGTTGGCAAGACCCATATGGCGATCGCCGCCGGCGTGAATGCCTGCCGGAAAGGATACAAGGTGCGCTTTTATACAGTGACGGAACTTGTCCTGAAACTGGCAGAGGCCAGGAAGAATGGAACGCTCGAGAGGCTCCGCAGTGATCTGAACTCCCTTGATCTGCTAATTCTGGATGAGTGGGGATATGTCCCGGTAGACCGTGACGGATCCCAGCTCCTGTTCCGCGTAATATCAGACAGTTATGAGAGCAAAAGCCTCATTCTTACTACCAATCTGGAATTCTCTAAATGGGGCAGCATATTTACTGATGACCAGATGGCCGCGGCGATGATTGACCGTCTTGTCCATCACGGGCATCTGCTCCTCTTCGAAGGAAACAGCTACCGTATGGAGCATGCGCTGATGAAGCAGACGGCACGCCAGCCTGGAGCGGGCGTTGTCAAGGGGACAGACCGCTTGACGTGAAGCGGCCGGGCAGTCCCTGAAAAAGAGGCACAGAAAATCCTCAGCCGCGGAAAACAGTTCCATTCTCTGCCCGACGATGGGCAGGCCTCGGCGGAACCCAGATGAGGAGAAATCATGCCACTTTCCGAAACTGAGGAATTCCCAATACGAAACTGGGGAATTTTCCTTCCGATTTTGGGGATTTCTTATTGACAAAACACACTCATATATTTGGAGATGGCACTGCGGCTGAGATACTTGCCCATCCAGGTGACGGTGTAATCGAAGTCTTTAGTAAAGTTCGAATTCGGGAAAGCCCATGGGACATCGGCGGTCTTGACACCATGCTCCTTGCAGCAAATACGCGGAAGGTATGCTTCGATGTAAACAAGAATTCCACCGAAATCCAACGCCCGCCAGCGCTTATTCTCATAAGGAGCGTCATAGATCCGGGTATAACGCTTGCCGCATACAGGGCATCTCCACTGTAAACCCTTGCGCAGATGTACTTTGATCAAGACACATAGTTCACCATACTTGTTGGTAAAAAAATCGGCATCGTCAACGACAAGACCATTGACATTCAACAGTTCTTTGCATAATGTAGTAACTGAAATCACTCGGAGCCTCCCGTTCTGTGTTTCTTTGTCAGCTATACATTATGGGAGCCCGGGTGATTTTTTTCAATTATTGATGCGAACCCGGAAGGTTATGTCACCGGTCGCCCCGGCGCGTCGACCCACTGCCCCATGGGACCCGCCGCCCGCGCCAAACGGGGCTCGTTATGAAAAGCACATCAAGGGGAAGAACGGGAGGTGATCCCCCTTCGAGATTGCTTCGGTAACCAGGCTGCACAAACAGCCATAACATCAAAGAGAGGCTAGAGGGCTCTCACACATGTGCCAGAAGCCTCAGAAATATTGGTGTTATTAATGAGGGAAGAGAATCAGCTGTGAGCAGGGAGAACTATTCGGTCTTAATGTCCGTTTATTTCAAAGAACAACCGAATAATTTGCGTCAGGCGATGGAGAGTATGCGGTGTCAGACGGTTCCTACAGATGACTTCGTTCTTGTGTGTGATGGACCACTGACCGACGAGCTTGATGCTGTGATCAGTGAGGAACAAGAGAAGCTTGGTACTGCTTGATGGCATTACCATTAAACTTGTACAGACATCCCCATCGGAAATTCTTCCAGATTTTATAAGAGAAATGTTTCAGATCAGCAAAGTCTGCCTTGTCCCAGCTGAACTTATTAATTCCATGTATGTGAAGTACTTTCTTGCATTTAATCTGATCCAAGCGTCAGCAGATTGATCGGATCCCGTCCGAGGGGCTGCAGGTTCTGGTTGTCAATTATGAATCCGCATGGAGGCTGGAAGAAGAACTCTTAAGGTTCGATGCAGACCTCATTATCGCCGATGAGGGTCACAAGCTAAAAGACAACCGGTCACGCCAGTCCAAGGGCATGCAGCATCTCGGGGATAAGGCCAGATACAAGCTTCTCCTTAGGAGGATGAAGGCTGATGTATAAGGAAATCGAACTGGAAACGCAGGAGGGGAAGAAAACGTTTCCCTTCCTGGCGACAGGAACAACAGCATACAGATATAAGCAGTGTTTTCATCAGGATCTGATGATTGCATTGAACAACATGGAAGACACCGCAGATGATCAGGCGGATATGACCGTCGGTGACAAGCTGGCTTTCATCATGAATGCCCAGGCGGAAAAGAAGGACATGAACAAGCTGAATGTTGATGCTTTCCTGGAATGGGCGGATCAGTTTGACGGTGCAGCGCTGTTTCTTCACATGAAGGATTTTGTTTCCATGTATCTTGGCTCCCGGCAGACCACATCGACGCCAAAAAAAGGAGTCTCCCGACCGACCGGGAAATAAATACCGCCGTCTACATGCTCCGCGCAAAACAGATGGGTCTGTCCATCGCGGAGCTTGATGAAATGGAAGAAGGCCTCGTCATGGACATGGTCATCGAATCCGGTAATGATGCTTGTTCGGATGAATATTGCCAGGTAGCGGATCAGCGCATGATGGATGCTTTTTAAAAGCAAATTAAAGTCTGTTTATAATATCGATAATCATCTGATGATCTTGAAGTAAAGTGATTGCAAAGCTTTTTTTGCCAGCATCTTTTAGCGATGCGCCTATATGATATCCGATTTTTTGATCAAGGATCAGAAAACGATCATGAAAAGTATTTATATAATTTACAGTCAAGGTCGGATATTGTCCATTGAAAGTGGATATTTCGGATGCTGTAAGGCGACAACCTCTATTCGTTGTATAAAGAGAAACAGAGACTCCATCAGTCTTTTTTGAAAGAAGATCTAATGTTCCAGTATCGACATAGCCATCAATAAGTATGATGTCGTTTGATGCCTTTTGTATCAATGTTGAGATTAAACTGAACGCATCATAAATCTGGCCGTCAAAAAAGACTTTTTGAGTAGATTCCTCATGATCGGAGATATAATCGAAAATCTGGTCCAATTTTGTATCAGTTTTTTTCTCATACTCAATCTGGCGCAGCTCAACAGAAGAAATCCGGTCAAACATATATGCATTACTGGCAATAAAACGCCGCATTTCTCTAAAAGCACGCATGATGAAGATTGTCTGTTTGTCTGCAGTATCACCGTGCAAAACTGTTGCAAGCATATATATTCCTTGCTCTGTGAAAGCATATGGAGGTTTACGGCGTCCTCCTAATTGTCCGGAAAAGAATGATGAATTTCCTGAAGTCACAATTTGTGATTTCACGAGCTCAACTTCTTGTGGCGTCAGCTGGAACATAAAGTCATCCGGGAATCTGGAAATGTTACGTTTTACCTGCTGGTTCAAAGTCCTGACTTCGTAACCGTAGATTCCGGCAAGGTCAAAATCAAGCATAACCTGTTGATTCCGAATGGTATAGATCATTGGTTGGAGAGTCGTGCTGTTTATTTCTATCAGGCCGGCAGATTTATTATCCTGAGGTGGCTGTTTTTCTTCCATTAAACAAATATATCCTTTCGTAAATTCCGTGAAATCACAAATTGTGATTTCACGGATAGTATATCATGTGGAGAAGTATATCTCCATCAGAAGTTGAAGAGGTGAGCGCATGGCATCCGGACGTATAAAGGGCATTACAATCGAGATTGACGGCGATACCACAAAGCTCACCACGGCTTTGAAGCAGGTTGACAAGCAGATCAGGGACACACAGAGCAGTCTCCGGGATGTGAACAAGTTACTCAAAATGGATCCGGGGAATGCCGATCTTCTGGCGCAGAAGCAGAAGTATCTGACAGACGCGATTGACGCGACCAAGAAGAAGCTGGAAGAAGAAAAGTCAGCCCTCGAGCAGCTGAAAAACGGACCGCAGACTGATGATACAATCCGTCAGCAGGAAGCGCTGACCAGGGAAATCGCGGATACCGAACAGCAGCTGAAAAGTCTGACGAAAGAATATCAGAACTTCGGCTCCGTCGCGGGACAGGAATTGCAGACTGCAGGAAAGAAGATGCAGGATGTCGGAGACAAGATCTCCGGAGCCGGGACAAAAATGCTTCCTATTACGGGCGTTGTCACGGCAGCGGGTGTCGCGGCGGTGAAGACTGCGGCTGATTTCGATTCCGGCATGAGCCAGGTTTCCGCCGTTTCCGGCGCGACTGGTTCCGATCTGGAAGCCCTGAGGGACAAAGCACGTGAGATGGGCGAGAAGACGAAGTTCTCCGCTTCCGAGGCCGCAGAAGCCATGAATTATATGGCCATGGCCGGTTGGAAGACGGAAGACATGCTCGGCGGTATCGAGGGGATCATGAATCTGGCGGCCGCGTCTGGCGAGGATTTGGCGACCACAAGTGACATCGTAACGGATGCCCTTACGGCTTTCGGGGCAGCTATCTGAATCGGAGCAGGCGGCAACGGCTGAATCAATCGCCGGAAAGAACGCAATGTCCGGATTCCTGGCACTGATGAACGCCGGGGAGAGCGATATCAGCAAGCTCGAAGGACCATTCGGACAGACAGCATTACGTTCAATAATGCCTGTATTGAGGGGTTCGAGGATACGGTCTACATTCAGGTCCTCGTCAATCAGGACCAGAAGCGGCTGGTAATCCGAAGATGCGGGAAAGACGACAGGGACTCACTCCGGTGGTGTATCCAGAAGAATGACAAGAGAAAGAGCAGAAAAATTACGGGCAGGCAGTTTTCCAGCATTATCTATAAGATGATGAGCTGGGATGTGTTGTGCCGATATAAGATTCTTGGCCACCGCATCGATTATCAGGGAGAAACTCTTTATGTCTTTGAGCTGGATGATGCAGAAATCTTCCGTGAGAGACCGAAGCGCACCAAAGTGGAACTGCAGAAGCTGCGCGAAGAGATGACGCTGGAAGAACTGGAGGCGATGAAGCAGAGGGAGGCTAAGGTTTCGAGAACACCCTTCTATCCGGGAGATATAGATACTTATGGCGTACCTGTCGAAAAACACGAAGACAGGATCTCTTTGCAATCGTTAGAGGGATTTTCTGATCAGCAGGAACTACAACTGCAAAATCAATAATGGGAGGATATTATCCTCGATGCGGTGAATCATGCTTGCTGAAGCCGCCGGGATACAACGGATCTTCATCGCTGTTGGCTACACGGATCTCCGCAAGGGAATCGATGGTCTTGCCCAGCTTGTCGGGACGAAGTTCAATCTCAATCCTTTCCAGAAGGATGTGCTGTTCCTGTTCTGCGGCAAGCGCTGCGACAGGATCAAAGGCCTCCTCTGGGAGGGAACAGGGTTTCTCCTCCTCTATAAAAGGTTGGAATCGGGTTCCTTCTCCTGGCCGCGGACTCCGGAAGAAGCTGCCGAGATTACAAGGGAGCAGTACTCCATGCTGATGATGGGACTGAATCCGATTGATCCGAAGATCAAGGAAGTCCATCCGGACCGTGTCCTTTGAAAAGTTTTGTGCAAAACAGAGAAATTTTTGGCTCAGTCACATTTTCTGTGTGATGCAGGGTTCCGGTCATAGTCCCGACGGCTGATGTCGAAGATCTTCAGGAAGAAGTATTCGTCATCTGGATAGCCATAGCCCTGCCGCCTGAGTGTTTTGATCTTGTTGTTCAGTCCTTCGATCTTTCCGGCTGAGATCCGGTAAGTCGCATGGGCAATGATACCTTCAAAGTGGTTTTCAATCAGGCGGCCGAACCACCGCAGATGTCTGTTCCCTGTGGCGAAGCAGATATCTATGGTCTCAGTCATCATCTCCGCCATGACTACTTCACTGGTCTGCCGGTACGCCTCGCTGAGTTTCTCCTTGATGAGATCCAGCGTGAACAGGAGCTCGTTTTCCGCAAGGAGCGCGTCATACTTTGCCTCATATCCGGACTTCCGGATGACCTCTTCCTTATTGAAGAGACCGCCGCCCTTTGACAACACTTTGCCCTCAGATGCTTCCTGATCCTTCCGCTGAAGGGTCGAGCGGCTGGACGTAAGGATATAGCGGGTGCGCTTGAGTGCCCTGGCTGCTTCGAGGTTTCCTTCTTCAGTGAGCCGTCTCTGCTCATCGCGCCGGACTTCGCTGACCACCTTATCATTGAAGTTTTTGACGATGTGGAAGTAGTCGAATACCGGCTGGATCCATTCGCAGCGCTCCTCGAAGGCCTCCTGGAAATCGGAATTCATGTCGCAGGCGACAGCTTCTACGCTTTCCATCCACTCCATCCCGACATGGTCAATGAAGTCGTAGACGACCTGCTTCTTCTTGCCGTGGCCGATCCAGAGGACGTGGCCGCGCTCCATGTCGATGATGTGCGTAGCGTAGCGGTGCCCGTTATGCAGCTTGAACTCATCGATACCAAGAAACTTTGCCTTATGTTCCGGCTTACGCAGCTTTTTGCCGTCAATCGTATACGCATCCTGCAGGCGCTTTTTATCGATTGCCTTGACAACGTTTTTCCCAAGGCCGGTGATCTCGGAAACCTGCTTGAGTGTATATGTTCCATGAGCCAAAAGATCCCGGGTGTACTGGTACAGTTCTTCCGTGATCCGGTGCCCATCCGCTTTAAAAGAGATGAACTGGGAATGTGTCCCGCCGCATTCCGGACACCGAAACTGGTTATGCGGAAACACAACACTGGAGAGATTCCCGCCGATGCAAAGATGCCGCAGAGTGATCTCCGGATGCTGGTTCACATGCATCCTCGCGCCGCACTCCGGACAGACCGTTTCTTCCGGAGGGACATCCAGCGTACCGTGGTAGCAGAAGACTTTTCTGCCGGATACCGCTTCATGAACGGTAGTCTCCGTATTATGGAAGCCATACAGGCAGCACGGAATCATCAAAAAATCTGTTGATTCTGCAAATGTGAGTTGTCCGTCAGCCTCAGGTCGGATATACTGCATGATGAAGGGTCTCCTTTGGATTGTGGTATCTCATCTTGCCAGGATGATACGTACAACCTTACAGGATGATCCTTCTTTTATTCAAGTGTAAAGGTGCAAAGTGTTATAAGCAGGCTGTTCTTAGGCTCCTGAGCCTGAGGCATAGAAACAGCCACCCTGCGAAGCAGGGCCTGCCCTTGGCGGGTTCTGGCAGAAACGCTATACTGAGCAGCCGATATGGTGAAGAAGGCAGGCTGTTCTTGAGTTCTTCACCGTCGGCACTTAAGCCGCAGCGTTTCTGACAGGTTCAGTCAAGGGTGGCGTACGTAACCAGTAACCATCAAGCACACAGAAAAAGTGATTGACCCAAATTTTTCGGCTCTGTTTTGCATGATCAAAACTTACTTCTGTGCTTCGCAGAAGGTCTCATACCGGAGCAGAGGGTGTGCTGCTCTGCTTCTGGATGAGGCATTGCACTTTGAAAAGTCTATCTTTCCATACCGCATACGGGCAGCCTGCGGAAGCTGAACCATAGGCAGAATGACGAAGACCGAAAGCCCGGAAAGTGGCTTAAAACCGCACTTTTTCGTATAATGACAGGTAGAAGAGGAACGGTTTCATGGGAAAATACACTCCGGAACAACTGAATGATTTCAGCAAGGAACAGATCATCAGCCTGTTCTGCACCCTTCAGGATCAGCTCGATCAGACGAATCAGAACCTGGACAGACTGATCGAACAGATCCGTCTTGCCCAGCAAAACCGTTTCGGACGCAGAGCCGAGAAGATCGATCAGATCGCAGGCCAGATGTCTCTTTTCAATGAGGCAGAAGAATACGCCGATCCCGATATTCCTGAGCCGGATGCTGACAAAGTCCTCATCAAGGTCATTGTAAAGAAGCCGAAGCAGAAGGGAAAACGGCAGGAAGACTTCAAGGATCTCCCTCAGGAAGAGATTCATCATGCCCTTACGGATGAACAGCTCGACCAGTACTTCGGGAAAGGCTGCTGGAGAAGGATGAAGCAGGAAGAATTCACCCGTGTCCGCTGCCAGCCTGCGACCTTTACGGCAGAGAAATATACGGTTGATGCCGCTGTCGGAACGGACGGTGATCATCAGGATGAATTTCTCCGCGGCGACCGTCCAAAGGATCTTCTGAAGAACAGCGATGCAACGCCTTCCCTGGTGGCCGCGATTCTGAATGCGAAGTACCTCAACGCAATGCCGCTCTACCGGATCGAGCAGCAGTTTGAGATGAACGGTGTCAACATCCCCCGACAGAACATGGCCAACTGGACCATTGCGGTCAGTCAGAAATATCTCAAGGCGGTCTGGGGGCTGATGAAGGAAGAACTCCTTCATAATGATGAAGGAGTCATCCAGGCAGATGAAACCACCTGCCAGGTCATCCACGATAACGATCCGAAAAATCCGGATGATAAGAAAAGCGCTCCGGGCCACAAGAATTACATGTGGGTTTACCGGACCGGGGAATTCAACAAAGAGCGTCCGATCGTAATCTACGATTATCAGCGCACCCGGCACCATCAGCATCCGAAAGAATTCCTGAAGGAGTTCAAAGGAATCCTGGAAACGGATGGTCTCCAGCAGTATCACATCCTGGATGATTCGATGGATGGAATCACGAACGCGAACTGCTGGGTACATGCCCGACGGGATTTCGCGGATGCGATCAAAGCTCTCAGTAAAGATAATAAAAAGAGAACAAAGAACGCCATCGCTTATCAGGCATTGGTTCGGATCGCAGCGATGTACAAGATTGAAGATACTCTCCGGGATCTTTCAGCAGAGGAACGGATCAGGGAGCGGCAGAAGTCAATTGCCCCGCTTGTTGATGAGTTTTTCATGTGGGTAAAGAAATGCGTCAGTGATACCACAGTCCTTCCGCGTGGAAAAACGGCTGAGGGCCTGAACTACTGCATCGACAAGGAGAAATATCTCCGCGTCTTCCTGACAAACGGGTATGTCCCGATGGACAACTCGGCCTCGGAACGTGCCATCCGGCCGTTTACGATCGGAAGGAAGAACTGGGTCATCATTGATTCCATACGTGGAGCCCAGGCCAGTGCGGTTATCTATTCAATTGTAGAGACTGCGAAGCTCAATAAACTCAACGTCTTCTGCTATCTGGAACACCTCCTGACTGAGCTGCCAAAGCTCGCCGATGAAAAAGGAGATATCGGCACATCAAAGCTTGAACCATTGTTACCATGGTCAGATCAGCTTCCCGAAAAGTGTCACAAACCGCGCCGCTGATGAAAGTCAGCGGCATTTCTTTCGTCCAGGGCGAATGGTTTGACGTTTACCGCTGATGAAAGTCAGCGGCATTTCTTTCGTCCAGGGCAAATGGTTTGACGTTTACGAAGTTAAGGCTTCTGGGACAGATCGAACTGGCAGGCGCTCTGCAAGAGATGCCATGACAGGAAGACGAGGAGAGAGGATAGCAATCCGACGTATCGGTACTGAAGGGAGATGAGTAAGAAAAAGAACTCATTACGCGATGTGCGCAAGAACCCATGTTCGAAGGATGCGATCATCTGCTTTTCCCGAAGCAATTTTCAGGATTAGTTGGATCAGATCTTCGTCCCGATATTGTAGTTCAATACCATTGATATCCAACGTCACAAGGAGGGCATGTGTTCCAATGCGCTTGTTGCCGTCAATAAAAGGGTGATTTGTAATCAGTCCGTACCCAAGGCGGATGGCTTTGTCGACAATGCTGGGATAAAGCTCTATACCGTTGAAGGTCTGAAAGGGCTGGTTAATTGCTGAATCAAGCATTCCCTCATCACGAATGCCATCGGATCCTCCCGATTGTCTGATCAGTTGTGAGTGCAACAGAAGAATCTGCTGTTTGGTCAGCATATTCATTTGGCAAGTTCCTCATAAACGTGTTTGTTTCGTTTCAAGAGCTTTTCCGAGGAGGCAAGCACGTCTTCGTCAGAAGCAGCCTTTACAGAATCATCCTGTTGGGCATAGTGAACAGTTAGAAAAACCTTGTTGTTTTTCAGAATAGTGACGTCGCCATATTCCATTGCCATGCGGGCAACCTTGGAAAAGTTCTGATTAGCTTCAGTCATAGAAACAGTTTTATCTGTATCAATAATCATAATGAGTACCTCCTTTGTATTTTTGATTATAGATAAATTCTAGGACGAATTCAATAAATTATTAATGTAATTTGAAAGAAGAGAGAGGCGGGGGAGGTAAAGATCCCTAAAACCAGTGGCACAGGAGACCGCCGCCTCCTCACGCATGCAATTTTTTCAATTCAAACAGGGGATTAACCCCATGCCGCCTATGGAAAGGAAGTGTAAGTGTGGCAAAAGACGGAACCTACCGCGGCGGCAGGCGGATTAGAGCCGGGAGCAAGCCCGACTCCGCCGCGGATAAGATCGTCTGCACGGATCCTCCGTATCTCGTCAACCTGGAGAGTACCTCCGGGAAGATCAAAAACGATGACTTAAACGACAAGGACGGATATGAGTTCTTAAAGAAAGCTTTCTCCTGTTTCCATG
Source organism: Chordicoccus furentiruminis (assembly GCF_019355395.1). Lineage (GTDB taxonomy): Bacteria > Bacillota > Clostridia > Lachnospirales > Lachnospiraceae > Chordicoccus > Chordicoccus furentiruminis. The sequence goes on along the minus strand of NZ_CP048829.1, from coordinate 385,204 downwards.
ACGTGATGGCAAAGGACGCTTCGATCTATGTGTTGCTATAGCGGCTCGAAAGAGTGATCACCAATGAAATGGATTTTCACAGGTAGGAATGAAACTGTGGCCCTTATCCGCTATACTGAAAATACAGGGCAAGATCGACATACATCTGATTCTCAGAAATCGTGAGTGATCATGGTTCGATGTATTCTGGAGCACAGGAACATGTCGCCCTGATCTGCCTATGCATTTCAGGAATAGCACGCGTAGTATAATTCAATATCACCGGAGTACATCCGCCCTGTCAATTACACATTTGAAGGGAGGACCGTCTATGCAAAATCTTCTGGACATCTGTTGTGGCCTGGACGTTCACAAGGAAGTTCTTGTTGCCTGCCTGCTGAAAGGCAGACTGGATGAAGAGCCAGAACCTGAAATCCGTGAATTTCCAACACTGCTCAATGGTCTTGATGAATTCAAGAAATGGATCATTGAGAACAACTGTCGACATGTGGCGATGGAAAGCACCGGAGTCTATTGGTTTCCGATTTATAACGTGCTGGAATCAATTCTCTACGATGACGACGAGCAGAAAAATGTCAAAATCATTGTCGCCAATCCGCACCATATGAAAAATGTACCCGGCAAGAAGACCGATATAAAAGATGCTCACTGGATTGCAACACTCCTGAGGGCCGGTCTCCTGGCACCAAGTTATATCCCACCCAAAAAAATCCGAGAGCTGCGAGACTGGACACGCTACCGGGATATCCTGATAAAAGAAATGGTCGGACATAAAAACCGGATTGAAAAATATCTGCAACAGTGCGGGTTTAAACTTTCAACGATTCTTACGGATATCTTCGGAGTCAGCGGAATTCAGTTGATAAAAAGGCTTTGTGAAAAAGGAAAGTTAACGGCATCAGATGTTGATGAATGTTTGAAAGGTACTCTCCGGAATAAGATGGAAGATGTTCAGCTTGCTGTGGCCGGGCAGCTATCCGATCACGATCGACTTTTTCTCAAGAATCTTGTAAAGGTAAAAGAAAACTGCGATTCGGAGATTGAAGAGGTCGAAAACCGCATATCCGAATACGCTGGAAAATACGAACCTGCTTTAGAGTTGCTTGAAACCATTCCGGCAGTTCAAAGACGTGCGAGTACGATTATTATTTCCGAACTTGGGACAGATCTTTCCATGTTTCCAACTGCAGGACATCTCGTCAAATGGGCTGGGTTATGTCCGGGAGATAACGAAAGTGCCAAAAAGAAGAAAACAGCACGCCTCACGAAGGGAAATCCAAGAATTAAAAGCGTGATGGTGCAATGTGCGTGGGCGGCTACACGGTGCAAGAATTTCTTCTTACGGGACTGGTTTTACCGGCTCAAAGCACGCAGAGGAATCAAAAAGGCATTGATCGCTGTTGCACGGAAGTTGCTTGTTATTATCTGGAATCTCTTAACGAGTGGAGAGGAATACTCCGAGGAGCATTATGAGCAAACAAAGAAAAATCAAGAAGAGAGACGTAAGCAGAAGTTGAAATCCGAAGCCACCAAACTGGGATTTAAGCTTGTACCCGCTTAAGCATCTCTCTGAAATTTATCTTACATGGTAAACCGTAACCTTGCAAATGGTTAAGGTTAACTTTTTGCACCCATTTTTCGTAAAACATGGTCTTTAAAAATATCTCTTGACTGTTTTTGCCTGTAGAGCGTATATAGACGTACCTCAAAGGCTGGGGTTAGTTTCGTAGTATGTATGTGCTACCAAAAGGAGGTACATACCATGAAAGCAAACTACAACAAGACAGGAACAGAGAGAAAAGAGCTGGTAAACGCCATCGCAGAGATCACCGGACAGGAATCAAAGTACATGCGGATGCCGACCTGCGCCTACGAGATCGGAGACATCACAGTCGACAAAGACGGCGGGGTGCTGTGATCCTCTACGTGCCCTGTGCCCGCCTCCCTTGAAATCCCCTTGTGTGGCTGTTTTTCTTCCTTGATGTGTCTAACTGTGAAAGCATCAGAACATATATTGACATTGATCAAGACTCAGGGTATTCTCTTGCTAAGACATGTCTAAGTGTGAAAAGAGAGGAAATTCATATGTCAATCTCTCAGAAGGATAAGGAGTTTATGGAGAAAGTTGCGGCGTATTTCAGGAATACGAAAACGCCCACAGAGCCGGACGGGTCGATCCGTGATACGGCAAGAGCCTTTGATATCAACCGCAACAAGGTACGAAAGATTTTGATAACAATAGGAGAACTGCAGTCTCCATATACGGATAAAGTGATCCGGCTCAGGGATTCCGGCATGAGTATTCGTGATATTGCCCGGGATCTCGGCATCTCGACAGCGACGGTGTCAACTTCCCTGCCTTATGAAAGCAAGGTGGATCATACTCTGGATCCGACAGAGCATGCCTCGGACGTCCGCGATTATCGGGCATATGAGAAGGAGCAGAAGAAAAGACAGGCGCAGAAAAAAAGGCAGGGGCTGCAGGAGAGGCAGGAGCAGAATAAGAGGCAGAGACACAAGGAAAGGCAGGATCAGGAAAAGAGACAGGCGGGCAAAGACAGACAGGCAGCTTTTCCTGATGCAAATAAGGCTACTACTGACCGGAAAGGAAAAAATATGGCAGAGGATAAAGGCACCCATAAAGAATGGCAGAAGGATATCAGGATGTCTTATACAGAGGCCTACCACAGACCGCACAGGAATACCTGGGAAGATGTGGAGAAGATCCGGAAAGAGATGGAAGCACAGATGGCCGCCGGAGATACAGATGAGGCAGGAGGGCTCTCAGAAGAACTTACCGCTATACTAAAAAAGGCCACAGAAGAGAAAGCTGAAAAGGAAAAAGAATATGAGCAGCTGAAAGAGAAGAAGGCATTTTCAGATGAGGAAAAGATCAGACTTGGAGAGCTGGAACACGAGCTTGGCCTGTATAAGGGCGCATTAGGAGACCGGGATAGAAAAATACTTGAAGAGATTGCGGGAGACCGGCTTCCTCCGGAACCGGTTGATGTGATCCGCCTGCACCTCGAACTTTACGATGATTATGATTCGGATGAAATCACGCAGATTCTTAAGAAATATGGGAATCTTAAATACGGTGACAGAATCAGCAGGGACATCGCTGTGCCGGAAGACCTTCCGCTCTATGCCCTTCATTACGTGATTCAGAGGGCATTCGGCTGGCAGAACTCTCACCTGCGTGAGTTTGAACTGCCGGAAGAGGTATTCCGGAGAATCACACATGATAATGCCTCCATGTGGAGCTGCCTTGTGGGTGTGCTGTTCCGTTCGCCTCTTATGGACGAGAATGATGAATTCTGGGCGGATGACTATAATGGCGGCAGCTTCAAGAACTGGCTTCGGAAGAAATATACGGGGCCGTATCTTTCGCAATGCCGCGGGGAGGGGATCTTGAGCTGTCAGGAAGACATGATGAGGCTCGACATGGGGGCAGAGTATTATGTGCTTTATCAGAATGCATGGAATGCGGAGACAGGAAAGTATGACGGAGCGGAACTGATATCCATGGCATCTCCGGAGTATGACTATCAGGGCAGGAAGAGAGAGGCACCAAAGCCCTGGGGCAGTGAAGAAATCTCTTACCGGGTGGAAGTGAAGAACTTTGAGGAGCTTCCGGCGGAAGCACTGAAGTTCATCTTTGAAAGGAATCCCATGGCGCTCCTGGAGAGGCTGCCCATTTCTTCCGTTCTTGCGGCGGGAACGGATGAGCTTCCGGATGGCTGCTCTGAGAAAGAGCGGGAATATATTGACGGCGAGATCTGTTCCTCAGGACAGGAGATCTATGGAAGTGTAGGAAGGTACATGAAGAGGATCATCGAAGCTCAGGTTGATTCTCCGGAGGTACAGGTGGTACCGCCTCCGGTGACAGATACGCTTTATTATCATTATGACTTTGGCGACGGCTGGAAGATCCGGATCACCGCGAGTCGGAACTGCCCGGATCTTGTCACTGCCGGAAGGATCACACAGTCAGAGCTTGACAGCGCGAATGTGAAATGCCGTGAGGTTTACCGACCTGTTCTTCTCGCACGTGACGGGGAGATGCTGATCGATGATGTAGGCGGCCTCCACGGCTTCACGGAATTTCTGGGGAATATCCATCCGGAACTGGAAGGACTGGATCCGGATGAGAAAGCGGACAGGAAACAGGAGAAGAAGGACAGTCTGACCTGGGCGAAAAGCCAGGGATGGCACAAGGATAATTCCTCGGATTTTAACCTTCTGTAGAAAGGTGCCGATGCCCTTTTTCGATGGCAACCTGCAAAAGAGCCCCGGAGGTTTTCTGCATGTCGATTCAGATAGCAGATCAGCCTCCGGGGCTCTTTTGCGTTTTCGGGGCTACTTCTGATCCATCCATGAAAATCATTTACTGGTGAGCTCAAAAAGTTCATAAAAGTCATTTCGTAATATTTCGACAGCCGGATCGCCGCCTGGAGCGGATAGCGTACAATAATGTTCGCAAAAACTGAACAGGCAATGTGAATGAAATCCGCCACGTCATGTATAACTGCACGGCATCGAGACCCTCCGTGGCATCTTCCACGAAGGAGGACTCTGTCGAAGTACAGACGGAGAGCCTGACGATCAATGCGATATCGATCAAGGATGCGATGCTTGGGAAGAACATCGTCAAAGCACGTTCCAGCGCGGATACGACCGATGTCACTTACAAGAGCTGGTATCACAAGGTCTATACGCCTGCTGCGTCGAAGACTGGCATAAACGCAGCTTCGTCCAGCTCGACAGGTACGACCGCATCTGGTTCCGGCAAGTGATAAGGAGTTTCCTGTAGGATCTAAATATAGGGCCCCGACAGAAAGAAGCATCGCGTCCGTTTTGCTCCGCAAAACCGTCCGTTGGAATCCGCTGACTGCAATTTCCTGTATTGCGATCAACTGCCGTTGAAGGCATATGCAATTGATGATATAATTTGCATATTAAATTTCATGGGAGGTGATTGTCATGATGACATTAAAGGAATCCATCAGACCATCGGCCGATCTACGGAATCATTACAACGAGATCTCAAAGCAGTGCAGGGAAAACCGGGAGGCAGTGATCATCACAGTGAATGGCAGGGGCGATACGGTTTCGATCTCTTATGAAGAATATCAGAACATGAGAGCCCGTATCGAATTGCTGGAGCTTCTGGCACAAGGTGAAGATGATGTGAAGAATGGTCGCGTGGCTCCGATTAAGGAAACCTTCGATGACCTTAGGAAGCAGCTTCAGGTGCGCTGATGGAAAAGTACGAGGTTGTAAGAACAGATACCGCAGATGAGGGCATCCGGCGCATCATTCTTTATGTTGCACAGAATTTTGGGGCGGAGGTTGCTCTGAAAAAACTGGACGATATGGGGAAAAGCATTCTGGCTCTGGGAGAAAATCCCTATGTAGGAGTCGATCCGAGATATCTGGTGTTAAAACGAGAAGGATATAAGGTCCTCATTCTGGAAAAGGACCTTGTTTTTTACAAGATCAACGAAGAAAGAAGAAAAGTCATTGTGTATGCCGTCGTCGATCAGAGACAGGACTATTTGAATATCATTCTTGGTCTGTGAAGGCCATGAACATAAGAAGTCTCAAGCATTTTGATTCACTAAGGCACTGACCAATATAGTCGGTGCTTTTTTCATGCTATTTTTCAAAAAGAATCCGAGGAACACAGCAGCTATGGCAGAAGCCATGGAGATTGAGCGGTTTTTCACTCCAGTTGGTACGGCGTCCTGACCGGTGTGGATCCGGATTATCTGATCCGGAGATTAAGAGAGAAGGTGGCGTCATGACAGCAAGGGAATATCTCGGTCAGGCGTACCGGCTGGACCAGAGAATTCAGCTGGATCAGGCGGAACTCGATAACTTAAGAACACTGGCGGTGAGTGTGGGAAGCCCCGGCTTTGAGAAACACTATAACCCGAATCGTCCGACCGACGCAGCGTTTGTAAAAACACTTGATCGGGTGTGGGAGATGGAACAGAAGATATCGGAAGAGCTGAACCGGCTGCTTCTCTTAAAGCAGGAGGTCGGATTCTGAACGGAATAGACGAGCTCTCTCATTCTTTCTGTAATGGCTTCCAGCTGAGAGCGGGTATCTTCATCCATCCGGTTCCAGAAAGGGGACAAAGTAGGCTGTGAGACCAGCTTCTCTTTTCCCAGGATGGCTGTCAGTACGGGATCGTTTGTCAGTTCATCGGCACAGTCATCCTCAAAGTAGGCGGCTATGATCTGGTAGATTATCTGCATCAGGTTGTCAGGGTCCGTATGCCTGCGGGCAGTATGGTCATTGGTCTTGAAGAGCTTTTTTACGAGCCTTGTAAGGCCGACTCTGGCAGCGAATTCTTTGATGAGGAGCATTCCTCCGTCAGAAGAAAGATCGCCACCGTTGAAGTTTATTTTAATTTGCTTATTGCTTTCGAGCGAAAATTTGCTTAAGAGGAGAAAAGGATCGTTTGCAACTGCCGCCGATAGTACCGGTAAGATCTTCGCGAGCGGTTTTGAGGTGGAAGACGTAATCTGGAAAGATATATGAAATGAGTGCGGAAGCAATAAGAACGTGCTACAATGAAAATGCCCATAGAAATTGTGTACAATTTAGAGATACATGTGAAGAGTGCACAATGATGCTCTTGCTCAGACGGTTGAATCATGGAAGTTATCACTGTGCAGACTTTGGCAAAACCGCATGACGTCATTGCACATGCATGAATCCGCATCAGATAGATCGAATGCTGAAGAGCCAGAAGACTGCAGCTGGATACGGTAAGGTTTTAAAGCTTAATAGGGAGGCATTTTATGAAAAAGAGAAGGCTTTTTGCTGTTGCTGTCATGACAGCATCTGTCCTCGTATCAGTACCGGCATTTGCTGATATTACGACCGATATTTCATCGGCTGAAGCGGCGCTCGGTATAGACAACTCAGATAAAAAGGCGATTGACCGGGTTTCTTCGCTCGAAGATGAACTGGGTATTACGGATAAAACCGGTACGCTCGCGGAGAGACTCGCCAGGATTGATGAACAGCTCGGTATAGGAAGTAATGCGGCTCCTGATTCGGTGGAAAGTTCTGCTTCGGGCATGGAAGGCACGGAATCAGTTTCGGCGTCTGGCGCAGAAGCCGCGATTGATACGGACGAAAAACTCGCGGTTTCCCCGACCGATGATTTTGTGATCAGCCGTCTCAAGCTGATTGGTTCAATTACCGATATGGAGGCCGTTACAGAAGATCATGATCCGAACGGATTGCTTCACAAGCAGGGCGGCTATACTGGTTGTATATATTTCCGGGATTCCGCAGTCAATTGGTCTCAGCTATATGTCGGGACGGATGATGTCATTGAAGTGGGAACCGAGGGCGGCGGGTGCATCGAGATATACGGGGATGCGGCCGGGGCGGAAGCCCGCAATACATATCTTGCGGGTTTTGACGGCTCTTTGATTGCAAGCGGGTCCCATAAAGTCCTGGGCACTTGTATTGTGAGGACATCCAATAAGCTGACGGCATCGCAGCAAAATGATCTGACTGACAGGATCAGTCTGGCCTTGACGGCAAAAGATCCGACTGTCCTTGATCTTTCGGATGGCACAGATGCAGAAGAAAGCGGGGCGGCGTCCTCGGAAACGAATCTGACTGAAGCGACGGCCGGCGCAGCCGCAGAAAGCGGTGCGTCTTCAGCAGCGGCAGCCGATTCGAAAGATACGCCCTTTGTGCTCTATAATCAGGACGGATATACCATTGAACTGCTCGGCTATGATCCGGAAGGTCAGTACAATATGGGGCCGGCGCTGACCATGAAGATTACGAATCTGACGCATCATAATGTGGAGATCAGTGACACGAATCCGTATGTGAATGGCGCGGCTATGTCGACTGGGCCGAGTTTTGAGATCGCAGCTGGCAAAACGGAAACTCAGAGTGTCAATTTTTGGAGCGAGGATCTCAAGAACGCCGGCATCACAGCGATTGAAGATATATCGTTTACGTTTCTGGTTACGGACAATGACAATTATAATGAGCTTGGGACAATCGGCCCGCTCCATGTCTCCATTGACGAAAACGGCCGCATTGTTAACAAGGTCGTATACACGGACAAAGCGACAGTCGCAGAAGTCCAGTCGCTGCTTAATGCGGCCGGCTACAATTGCGGAAATGCGGACGGCGTCGCAGGAAAGAATACGAACAATCAGATCCTGAAATATGAACAGGATCACGGGCTGAGGGAGGATACGGATATCACGGATGAGCTTCTCGCATCGCTCAGAGGGCAGGGCTCATGACCGCCAGGAATGAAAATGCATCCGGAAAAATCGCATGAATGACCATCATACCGGCATCTTTTCCGGGTTGACGCATGGACAGAAAGTCACTATGATCTCTTCATAAAATCTATTTCGGATCCAGTTCGGGTCGGTCATCGTATTCCGTCTGGAGCAGCTGGGTATAGAAGGAGTGACAGGATGGATCATAGAAAAGAATATCAGAAGCCTGAAGCTGATGTGATCGTGTTTTCGGACGAGGACATTCGCTGCGTATGGGTCTCTATCCCGGGCAACACGAAGCCGGAAGAGGGAGGTCCTCATATCAATTGAATCAAGATAAGCCAATTGAGAACTCTGTATGATGTGATACGGAGTTCTTTTTCAATTTCCTGTTATGAGCATTCAGGCGGTGAACGTGCAGACAGTCCGAAATGGACGGGAACCCCAATCTGCCGGTCTGGACCGGCGGTCCGGGAAGGAGCTGCTTGAAAAGAGAATCAGCAGACTGGAGGATCATCGCGGTGAGGACGGATCAGGAGCTGGCGTGGGAGCCGGTCAGTGTGGAGCATATTGTGCGGGATGAATGGATCGACTTCAGAAAGGTGCGCTACCGTTACCCGGACGGCAGAGAATTCGGACCGTTTTACCAGTACAGTCGGAAGAGCTATTCAGTGATCGTTCCGGTTCTTCCGGACGGGCGGTTTCTCTGTGTCCGGCAGTTCCGTCAGGGGATCGGCGAGACGACGACGGAGTTTCCGGCCGGAGGCATTGAGGCGGACGGGTCGGAATACGGTCAGGTGACCCGGGAGGACGCGCTGGCGGCGGCTAAGCGGGAGCTGAAGGAGGAGACGGGGTACGAATCGGATGAGTGGACGCATCTCATCACGATTCCGTCCAATGCGACGATCGCGGACAACTACGCGCATGTTTTTCTTGCGAGGAACTGCCGGAAGGTATCGGGGCTTCACCTCGACGTGACGGAGGATCTCGAGCCGGTGATCGTCACGAAGGAAGAGATTGAGACGATGATTTCAGAAGGAAGGTTTCAGCAGATGGGCCATGTGATGGCGTACCTGCTGGCGGTCAGGAAGGCGGGATCTCTTTGATTCAGGTGGTAGGGGTCTGGTTTTGATGTTAAAATAGAAGCATGAGAGATGACAGACGAAGACATGGCAGATGGATACGGAACAGGAAGGTCGAGCTTCTTGTGCATCTCCTGGTGGCCGGAGCGCTGCTGTTTTTTGCTTTCGCGGGAATGACGATCCTGCTTCGCCGCGGCCGGGCGGCGGGATCCCTTTCCGTTCCGGAGAAAACGGTTCCCGCTCTGGCCGGCGCGTCCTCCGTTTCTGAGGCGCTGTCATCGAAGGCGGAAGCGGAAAGCGCGGAGAGTCTTTCCGCTCTGATTGCTTCGCCGGGTATCGGACATTCGGTGCTCACGGATACGGACTGCGACTGGCGGCTGATTCTTGTGAATCCGTCGCATCGTCTTCCGGACGACTTTTCAGTGGAAACGGCGGCGCTTCCGGCGGATCCGGACGTGCGATTCGACGCCCGGGCGGTCGGAAACCTCGAGAAACTGGTGGATGCCTGCGAGCAGGCGGGACATTCGATCATCATCCGCGGCGCGTTCCGGACGCTGGCGCAGCAGCAGGAGCTGTTCGACAACAAGACACAGGAATATCGGAAGCAGGGACTTCCGCAGGAGGAGGCGGAGGAGAAGGCGGCTACGGTGGTGGCTTATCCGGGCACATCGGAGCATGAGCTTGGACTGGCGGTGGACATCGTCTCGGCGGATAATCTGGACCTCAATACGAAGCAGGAGGATACGCCGACGCAGAAGTGGCTGATGGAGCACTCGTGGGAATACGGCTTTGTCCTGCGGTACCCGCCGGAGAAGAAGGCGCTGACCGGCATCATCTACGAGCCCTGGCATTACCGGTATGTCGGACGGACGGTGGCGGAGGTTATGAAGAAGGAGGATCTCTGCTTCGAGGAGTTTCTTTCGAAGTACGGAAATTCGACGCCCCGGGACGGGTCGGATTTTGCTTCCGGCGGGCCGGAGAGCTGACGGCGTATAGACGAGGAAGGATATGGCAATAGCGTGAGAGTGGAAGAGGAGAAGAAAGGCGCGAATCCGGCCGGAAACGGGAACGGAGGCAGCGCGGAAGGCAAGACGGAGCGCCGGGAGGCGAAAGCCGCGCGGACGGCCGGAAACGGGAACGGAGGCAGCGCGGAAGGCAGGACGGAGCGCCAGGAGGCGAAAGCCGCGCGGACGGCCGGAAACGGGAACGGAGGCAGCGCGGAAGTCAGGACGGAGCACCGGGAGGCGAAAGCCGCGCGGACGGCCGGAAACGGGGACGGGGGCAAAGCGGAGCATGCGCCTGATACGGCATCGGGTTCCGGGGACAAGCCTGGGAATGAAACGGGAGACAGGAGGCCGGAGAACGGAGCTGAAACCGGAAACGGCTCGGAAGGCAGGAACGGAACAGCCGGAACGGGAAAAAGGCGGGATCAGCCGGATTCGGAACTCCGGAGGCGGGAAGAGGAGCTTCGCGAGGCGCTGCGTGCGCGGCGGAGCGAAAGGACCGGGCCGGCTCCCCGCCGGCGTGATCCGAACATGTCGATGCTGGAGAGGCAGTTCCAGGTGCAGCGGACGGTCCGGCTTGGGATCATCGCCGCGGCGGCGGTCCTTGTTCTGATCGGAGCGGCGCTGTTTATGAGGCGTTCCGGCGGGACGGTGCCATCGGGCGCAGGAAACGGTGGGACGGCTGCCGGAGGCGGCGTGCAGAGCGCGGGGACGGCGGCCGCCGGCTTCTCCGCGGCTCAGTCCGCGGAGGCAGCGGCCGGTTCGGTCTCCTTTACGGCGGCGGACGGTCAGACGGCTTCCTTTACCTCTGACCCGGCCTATTCGGAGCAGGTCACGATTCTTGGGACCGGCGATAACATCATTCACGAAGCGCTTTATAAGCAGGCGAAGACGAAGGACGGCAGCTATGATTTCGCTTCTTTCTACCGGAGGGTCAGCCCTTATATTCAGGCGGCGGATCTGGCGACGGTGAATCAGGAGGGGCCGCTGGCGTCTGAGCTGTATCCGGTATCGGGGTATCCGACCTTCAACACGCCGGTGCAGGCGGCGGATGCGCTGATCGGCGCGGGGTTCGACATCCTGAATTTCGGGAACAACCATATTCTCGATCAGGGTCCGGAGGGCATTCAGGCGACGCTGGAATACATGAACAGCAAGGGCTATACCTACTGCGGCGCCTATCAGGACCGGGACGATATGTACACGATGCGTGTGTTCGAGGTCAACGGGATCCGGGTGGCCTTTCTCGGATTCCTCGCGATGACCAATTCCGACGATCCGAGCTCGGGCAGTCTGCCGTCTGAGCTTACCGCGGATGAGCTGGATGAGGTCTATGATGAGAATCTGGTCAGCGAGTCCTATGACGAGAGGATGGAGAAGCTGATCCGGACGGCTCACGACAACGCGGATGTGGTCGTGGTTCACTGCCACTGGGGCGTCGAGAACTCGGACAAGGTGACGGACGCGATGAAGTCGCTGAGTCAGAAGCTGGCTGACTTCGGCGCGGATTTCATCATCGGGAATCACTCTCATCTGGTGCAGCAGGTGACGGCGGTGCGGCGGTCGTCGGACGGCGCCCTGGTGCCGGTTCAGTACGGAGGAGGCAATTTCGTGTCGGGCCAGAAGGAGAAGGATCATCTTCTCAGTATCCTGACGACGGCGACCTTTGCGAAGAACCCGGATACGGGGGATGTGAAATGCACAGGGCTCCGCTGTCTTCCCGTTGTGACCCACTACACGGGGGACAGGCAGAACGTTCAGATTTATCCGCTGAAGGATTATACGGAGAAGCTCGCGGCGGAGAACGGGGTGAAGACGTTTGATTCGCCGATGTCGCTTTCCGGGCTCTGGAAGATGGTCCGGGCGCATGTGCCCGAGGCGTTTCTTGATGATTCCGGCGCGCCGTCGGCGTGAGTAAGATTCCGGTAAGGAGGTGGCAGTATGCATTATTCGGAAGATCCTGACAGACAGTATCACATTCAGGTGGCGAAGGGCGAGGTAGGGCGTTACGTGATCCTTCCGGGGGATCCGAAGCGCTGCGCGAAGATCGCGGCGTATTTCGACCAGCCGCGTCTGATCGCGGACAGCCGTGAGTTCACGACTTATACCGGCTTTCTGGACGGCGTGAAGGTATCGGTGACCTCGACCGGAATCGGGGGGCCGTCCGCGTCGATTGCGCTCGAGGAGCTGACGAACTGCGGCGCGGATACGTTTCTCCGGGTGGGAACCTGCGGCGGCATGCAGCTCGACGTGAAGAGCGGGGACATGGTGATCGCGCAGGGCGCGGTTCGAATGGAAGGCACGAGCAAGGAATACGCGCCGATCGAGTACCCGGCTCTCGCCGACTATGAGGTGCTTTCGGCTATGATCGAAGGCGCCCGGAAGGTGGGCGCGCCTTACCATGTGGGGGTTGTGGAATGCAAGGACGCGTTCTACGGTCAGCACCATCCGGAGACGATGCCGGTGAGCTATGAGCTGCTCGACAAATGGCAGGCGTGGCTCAGGATGGGATGCCTTGCATCGGAGATGGAGTCCGCCGCGCTCTTCATCGCGGGGAGCTTCCTCCGGGTGCGGGTGGGCTCGCTTTTCCTGGTGATGGCGAATCAGGAGCGGGAGGCCCGCGGGCTCGACAATCCGGTGGTGCACGACATTGATCAGCCGATCCGGGCGGCCATCGAGGCGATCCGGGTGCTGATCCGCCGGGACGGGGAGAAGGAATCTCCTGAGAAGGAAGGGTAAGCGAAGCCGCCCGGAAGGGGAGAGACCGGACAGGACGAAAGGAAATCTGAATCGGAATCGGGACGCGGCGGAACGCGTCTGAGGCAGGCTCGACACACGAAAGGGAGGATACAGGATGGCTGAACGGATACCGACCCCTCACAACCGGGGGAAAAAGGGCGATTTTGCGGACACGGTGCTGATGCCGGGCGATCCGCTGCGCGCAAAATTCATCGCCGGGACTTATCTTGAAAACGCGGAACTGGTGACGGATGTCCGGAACATGCTCGGCTACACCGGGTTCTGGAAGGGCCGCCGTGTTTCTGTGATGGGCGGCGGGATGGGAATGCCGTCCATCGGCATCTATTCCCATGAGCTGTTCAATTTCTATGATGTGAAGCGGATCATCCGGATCGGATCCACGGGCTCCATCAGCGAGCGCTGTCATCTGATGGATCTGGTGATCGCGGAGGGCGCCTGTACCAATTCCAACTGGATGGAGATGTACCGTCTGGGCGGCACGTTCGCGCCGATCGCCGACTGGGAGCTGCTGAGCCGCGCCGCCGCCGTCGCGAAGGAGCAGGGGACGCCGGTGGTCGTGGGCAACGTGCTTTCGGAGGACCAGTTCTACAATGACGACCCGGACTACAACAAGGCGTGGATGAAGATGGGCGTGCTCTGCCTCGAGATGGAAACGGCGGCGCTCTACTGCGAGGCTGCCCGCTGCGGAAAGCAGGCGCTGTCTGTCCTGACGGTGTCGGATGAGATTCTCACCGGAAAGCAGCTGAGTTCGAAGGAGCGGGAGACCGGTTTCCGGAAGATGATGGAGCTGGCTCTGGAGCTGGCGTAAGGAGGGCGGAGCATGAAGGCAGAGGAAGCGCGTGCGGCGCTCGGACAGGAGACTGTCAGGAAACTGATCCGGACCGCGATGCAGATGAGAGACCGGTCTTATGTGCCGTATTCCCGTTTCGCGGTGGGAGCGGCGCTGCTGACGGCGGACGGAACGGTCTACGGCGGATGCAATATCGAAAATGCAGCCTACACGCCGACCAACTGCGCAGAGCGCACGGCGTTCTTCACGGCGGTGGCGGCCGGCGAGCGGCATTTCCGGGCGATCGCGATTGCCGGCGGGCCGCAGGGGGCGGAGAAGCTCGATTTCTGTCCGCCCTGCGGCGTCTGCCGTCAGGTGATGATGGAGTTCTGCGATCCGGAGGCCTTCCTCATCATCACGGCGCGGAGCACGGAGGAATACCGGATCCATACGCTGAAGGCGTATCTGCCGGACGGTTTCGGCCCGGCGGATCTGGCGTAACGCGCGGCGCGGGTTTGATCTTGACGGCTCTCTTTGGTTAGCGTACACTAATTTCAGGAAAAACAGATGGCAGCCTCTAAGATTTCCGGCGTCTGAACCGGGAAGCGGTATCTGCCGGATGCATTTCCCAATACGGATCCATACGCAGGGAGAGCAGAAAGACGTGACACTTCGGGAACTGAAGGAAGGGCAGGCCGCTACGGTGACGCGTGTCGGCGGTCAGGGCTCGCTAAGACAGCATTTTCTGGATATGGGACTGATCCCGGGCGTGGAGGTTCGTCTGGTCAAATTCGCCCCGATGGGCGATCCGATGGAGCTTGAGATCCGGGGCTACGAACTGACGCTCCGGCTGGAGGAGGCGGCACAGATCGGGATTGACGGCGTGCACGCATCCGCCGGCGAATCGGAGAGTGTGCCCCGCCGTTTCGCCAATCAGGCGGAGCATCCGGGTCTCGGCGAAGATGGACGGTATCACGTGGAGTCCCCCGGTCAGGAGCTTCCGAAGGGAACCGTGCTCACTTTCGCGCTGGCGGGCAATCAGAACTGCGGCAAGACGACGCTGTTCAACCAGCTCACCGGATCGAACCAGCATGTGGGCAATTTTCCGGGCGTCACGGTGGACCGGAAGAGCGGCGTGATCCGCGGCTATCCGGATACGCTTGTGACCGACCTCCCGGGGATCTACTCGCTCTCCCCTTACAGCTCGGAGGAGATCGTCTCCCGGCAGTTCATCCTGCAGTCGAAGCCCCGCGGCATCATCAACATCGTGGACGCCACGAACATCGAGCGGAATCTTTATCTGACGATGCAGCTGATGGAGCTGGACGTGCCGATGGTGCTGGCCCTCAACATGATGGACGAGATGAGGGGCAACGGCGGCTACATCCGCGTCAACGAGATGGAGAAGCAGCTGGGGATTCCGGTGGTGCCGATCTCGGCGGCGAAGGACGAAGGCATCGACGAGCTGGTCCGCCACGCGGTGCATGTCGCGAAGTATCAGGAGAGCCCGGGGCGGAAGGACTTCTGTTCGCCGACGGAGGACGGGGGCGCCGTGCACCGGGCTCTGCACGGTGTTATGCATCTCATCGAGGATCACGCCGAGGCCGCGGGCATTCCGGTGCGTTTTGCCGCGACGAAGCTGATCGAGGAGGATCCCCGGATCGAGGAAGCGCTGAAGCTGGAAGAGAACGAGAAGGAGACGCTTGAGCACATCATCCGTCAGATGGAGAGCGAGCGCGGTCTTGACCGGGCGGCCGCCATCGCGGACATGCGGTTTGACTTCATCACGCATCTTGTGGACCAGACGGTCGTGAAGCCGTCGCGGAGCAGGGAGGCGGAGCGGAGCAGCCGCATCGACCGTTTCCTGACCGGAAAGTATACCGCGATTCCGGCGTTCATCGGCATCATGGCGCTTGTGTTCTACCTGACCTTCAATGTGGTCGGCGCCTGGCTTCAGGGACTGATGGAGACGGGGATCGGCCGGCTCGAGGACGTGACGGCGGCTGCATTTTCCGCATGGAACGTGAATCCCGTGATCCAGTCGCTCGTGATCGGCGGGATTTTCGAGGGGGTCGGTGCGGTGCTCTCGTTCCTGCCGATTATCGTGACGCTGTTCTTCTTCCTGTCGCTGCTGGAGGACACCGGCTATATGGCCCGGGTCGCTTTCGTGATGGACAAGATGCTGAGAAAGCTCGGTCTGTCCGGCCGCAGCATCGTGCCGATGCTGGTCGGCTTCGGATGTACCGTGCCGGCCGTGATGTCGAGCCGGACGCTGCCGTCGGCCCGCGACCGGAAGATGACGATTCTGCTGACGCCATACTTCAGCTGTTCGGCGAAGCTTCCGATCTATGGTTTCTTCGCCAGCGCGTTCTTCCCGGGCCGCGCGGGGCTGATCATGATTCTGCTTTATCTGCTCGGGATCGTGACCGGTATTCTGCACGCGCTCCTGATGAAGCGGACGATGTTCAAGGGGGAGGCGACGCCCTTCGTGATGGAGCTTCCGAATTACCGGATGCCGTCGGCGAAGAATGTGGGGATGCTGCTGTGGGACAAGACGAAGGATTTCCTGCAGCGTGCGTTCACGATCATCTTTATGGCGACGATTGTGATCTGGTTCCTCAAGAGCTTCAGCCCGTCCCTGACGCTGCTGCCTGACAGCCGTGCGTCGGAGAGCATTCTGGCGATCATCGGAAGCTGGATCGCCCCGCTGTTCCGTCCGCTGGGCTTCGGCGACTGGCGGGTTGTGACCTCGCTGATCTCGGGCTTTATGGCGAAGGAGTCGGTCGTGGCGACGACCAGTATGCTGTTCGGCAGCACGCAGAAGATGCTCGAGGTGATCACGCCGCTGGGCGGCGCCGCGCTGCTGGTGTTCTGTCTTCTCTACACGCCCTGTATCGCCGCCATCGCGTCGATCCGGCGCGAGCTGGGACGCAGGTGGGCGTATCTGGTGCTGCTCTGGCAGTGTCTCGTGGCCTACGCCGCAGCGTTTGCGGTTCATCTGATCGGGATGGCGGCCGGTCTCTGAACGGACCGGATCCCGGGCCGGGCGGCTTCATATCGGTGAAACGTCTTATTTCAGGCAGGCGTCCTTTCTGCTATAATGAGGGGCGCCTGCCTGAGCTGTCTGCGCGGAAAATGCCGGAACGGATGTCGTTTACGGTGCCGGCAGGCTGCCTGCGGAGAGGAGAGAATGGAACGGCCGGATCACGCCGTGAGGATTCAGACGGGCGTGACGGCGCCCGGACGGAAGGGAGAGAATGTATGTACTGGATGATCGCATCGGATATTCACGGATCCGCGCTGTATTGCCGGACGATGCTGGAGCGGTTCGATGAGGAGAAGGCGGACCGGCTTCTCCTGCTGGGAGATCTGCTGTATCACGGTCCGCGGAATAATCTGCCGGATGGCTACGCGCCGAAGGAGGTGATCCCGATGCTGAACGGGCGGAAGGATTCGCTTTTCACCGTGCGGGGCAACTGCGAGGCGGAGGTGGACCAGATGGTGCTGGATTTCCCGTGCATGGCGGAGTACGCGCTGATCCCGGCGGGAACGCATATGATCTACGCGACGCACGGGCATCATGCCTCGGAGCAGACGCCGCCGCCCCTTGCGCAGGGGGACGTGCTGCTTACCGGGCACACGCATGTGCCGGCCTGTGCGGACCACGGGACATTCACGTATCTGAATCCCGGCTCGGTGTCGATCCCGAAGGAGGGAAGCTGCCGCGGTTATATGACCTTTGACGGATCCGTTTTCTCATGGAAGCGTCTGGACGACGGGTCTGTCTGGAAGACGTGGAGGCTGGAGGCATGAGCCGGACGAACCGGGCGGGGAAGGAAACCGCGCATGTGCTGCTTCTCGTGGCGGCGGCGCTGATCTGGGGCTTCGCCTTCGTTTCCCAGAGCATCGGTGCGTCCTTCGTTGGCGCGTGCACGTTTCAGGCATTCCGCAGCTGGATCGCGGTCGCGGCGCTTCTGCCGGTTCTGGCCGCCGCGGAACGGATCCGTCTCCGGAAGGGGATGCCTTCCGCGCTGCCGAAGGGCAGAGAGCAGACAAAACGCTTTCTTGCGGGCGGTCTGCTCTGCGGCGTGGCGCTTTTCCTCGCGTCCACGACCCAGCAGTACGGAATCGGGATGACGACGACGGCCAAGGCCGGCTTCATCACGGCAATGTACGTCGTGCTGGTGCCGGTGATCTCACTGTTTCTCGGCTCCGTTCCTTCCGGCAGGATCTGGTTCTGCGTGGCGCTGGGCGTTCTCGGTCTGTACTTTCTGTGCATCAGGCCGGGCAGCGCGGGCGGTTTCGGGCGCGGCGATCTGATCCTGCTGCTTTGCGCTTTTCTGTTCAGCGCCCAGATCCTGCTGGTCAACCATTACGTTCAGTTCATCGACGGAATCTGGCTCTGCTGGATGCAGATGCTGGCGACCGCCGTGCTCGCGACGGCCGCGATGCTTCTCTTCGAGCATCCGGCGGCGCCCGCACTCCGGGCGGCCCTGCCTTCGCTTCTCTATGCGGGCGTGATGTCCAGCGGCGTCGCCTACACGTTTCAGATGATCGGCGAGGAGGGACTCGACCCGACGGTGGCGTCGCTGGCGATGTGCCTCGAGAGTGTGTTCAGCGCACTGGGAGGATGGCTCATTCTCGGTCAGACGCTGAACGGGCGGGAGACGGCAGGGTGCATCCTGATGTTCGCGGCGATCGTGCTGTCCCAGCTTCGTCTGCCGGCTGTGACGCGGCGGGAAAGGAGAGCCTAGGATGGAAAAGCAGGTCTGGATCGTCTGCGCGGGCTGCGGGAACGCGCGCGGCTTCACACGCCAGGCGGCTGCGGCGATCCGTGTGGCGGACGTTCGCATCGGTCCTCCGCGGCTTCTCGGTGCCGTCGGCGCCGGGCCGGAGCATCCGCAGGTGGAGGCTTCGTCTCCCGAGGCGATCGCCGATGCGGTCCGTTCCTGGCCCGGAGGCAGGATCGCGGTTCTGGTTCCCTGGACGACAGGGCGGGGGATGGGGCAGCGTGTGCTTCAGGCACTCCGGCCGATGAAGCCGACGGTGATTCCGGGCCTTGCGCCGGAGGCGTATCTGGCGGCGCGGTGCGGCGCGGATCTGACCGGCGCCGTTTCGTTCTGCCCGGACGCGGAGCCGAAGACTCTGTTGATGATGCTGGAGGAATACGGGAAGGTTTTCTCCGTTTCGGAGATGGCGCTGAATGACCAGATACGCGTCCTGAACGACCGGGGGCTGGGAGACGCCGCGGCGGAGGCTGTGTTCCGGCCCGGCGATCCGCGCGAGAGGATCTTCCGCGGGCTGGCGAAGGATCTGGCCGGTCATCTTTTCATCGGCGAGACGCTGCTGCTTCTTACGTCTCCGGAGCCGGCTGGCAGGGGGCGCATCGGGATCCCGGACCGGGACCTGCCGGATCCGTCCTATATGGCGCTGCCCGGCGAGATCCGGACGCTTGCGCTGGGACAGCTCCGGATCGGACGGGCCGATGTCGTCTACGACATCGGGTGCGGGCACGGCGCGCTGGCTGTGGAAGCGGCTGCTCTCGCGTCGGACGGAGCGGTTTACGGCATCGAGCAGTCCGCCGGGGCGGCGGAGGCCGCGGAGACGCTGGCGGGAGAACGCGGATGCGGTACGCTTCAGGTGATTCACGGAACTGCGCCGCTTGCGCTTGCGCATCTTCCCGCTCCCGACCGCGTGCTGATCGAAGGGACGGACGGCCGGATCAAAGAGGTGCTTCAGATCGTGCGTTCGCGGAATCCCGGCGTGCGGGTTCTCGTGATCCGTCAGACGGTGGAGGGTGCGTCGGAGGCGCTTCGCCTGATGGATGGCATGCATTTTTCACCGGATCTGATCGAGGTGAACTGCACCAGAAGCCGGAAGAGGGGCGCGCGTCATGTGCTGGCCCCGGAGGCTCCGTATTTTCTGATTTCCGGCACGCATTCATCCGAGAAACAGTGAAAGAAGACGGCAGACGCCGGCACGGATCCGTGCCGGCGTCTGCCGTCTTCTTTGTGCGCCTTATCGTTCGGCGGGATTCCGGGCGCTTTTCTGCTCTATGCGGTTATTTCTTCTCGTAACGGACCACGATGGATTCGACCAGCTTCTCCTCGGTATTCAGCCGGAGTTCCTGCTCCGTGACGCCGGAAGCGGCCGCGTCGGAGGCGCTGCTGAAGCCGAGCCCCTTCAGGACGGTTTCGGTCATCTTCTTGTACTCGTCGCTGTCCTTCGTGATGCCTTCCCTGTCAAGGATCGCCTGATAGACCAGATCCTGCTTCAGACTGGTGTGGATGAGATCCATGAAGCCGGCCTCGTCGTAGCCGTTCTCCTTGAGAAGCGCGGAGGCGTCGCTCGTGGAGTCGGTGGAGTAGAGCCTGAACTGCGTAAGGAAGGAGTCCTTCCACTCGTCCTCCATCTTCTTCGGGTACTGGAGTACCTTCGAGCCGTCCACGACACCGCTGACCGCGAGATCCGGCGTCATCGAGGAGTAGACGCGGTTGATCTTGACGTCGAACTGGGCGGTCTGGCCGGCCAGAGACGTTTCCTCATAGTCAGAGGGGAACTTGATGTCGATGGTGAAGCTGTCGCCCTTTTTGTGCCCGATCAGCTGATCCTCGAATCCTTTCACGAAGGAACCGGAACCGATGACCAGATCGAAGCCGGTGTCCGAACCGCCGTCGAAGGGCTTGCCGTTCAGCTTCCCGGTATAATCGATGTTCACGGTCATTCCGTCCGCGATGACGGTGTCATCCGGTGCCTCGACGGAGAGGTTTTTGTAGTCCGCCAGCTGAATGAAGCTGTCATACTTGCCCGCGGCAGGCTCGGCGTCGACGGTGGGCGCCTTGTCGGCGTTGTTTCCCGGCGCGGCTTCGGTGGAAGCGGTATCATCGTCCGGGTATTCCTCGGCGATGCTCCCGCCGCTCTCGGTGACCGCGGCGTCTCCGGAGAGAACCTCGAGATCAGTGCTCAGCGTGCTCTCCAGCTCGGAATCGGTGTACGTGCTGTCCGCTCCGCCGGACAGAGTGCCTGAAGAGGCTCCGGAGGCGGATGACGCCGCGGAGGAGGCGCTGACCGGAGAGGCCGTTGACTTTGACGCGGAAGAGACGGCGCCGGAGGTGCCGTTCGTCTGGCTTCCGCAGCCGGTGAGCACGGCCGCCGTCAGCAGAACAGGGATGAAAAGCTGGTATTTCATAAGCAGAACTCCTTTCCATTTGAAAAGCGGATTCACCACGGCGGGCGCACGGCCTGTGCAGCCTGAGGTGAATCCGCTCTGACATTTTTATCTTACCGCCCGGACAGGGGGAAGACAAGTGAAGAAAACGTGAAGTCCTTAAGGCGGGCTTTAAGATTTGCTCTCGGTGCGGTGCCGGCCGAAGCCGCAGACCGAGAAAAACTCGGGCCCGGTATGGACGCCGATGATCGGCGTCTCGCAGACGGTTTCCACTGTGGCGTCCGGGTCCGCCTCGCGGATCATACGGGCGAGCTCTTCCGCCTTCTCGTACTTGGAGGTGTGTGAGATGAAGACGAGATCGGGAACGCCCGGCGCGTGCATTTCATGCTGATAGCTGTGGGTCAGCGCCTTCAGTGCGGAGTTCACGCCGCGTGCCTTTCCCGTCATCTGAAGCTTTCCGTCCTCATCGATGATCAGAAGCGGTTTGATGTTGAGCATGCCGCCGATCAGGGCCACGGCGGCGGAGACACGGCCTCCCTTATGAAGATAATCGAGGTCGCCGACCGTGAAACGGTGGCAGAGGTACGGGATCTTTTCCTTCAGCCAGGCGGCGTTTTCGTCCAGCGTCATGCCGTTCTGCCGGTTCATGGCGGCGCAGACGGTGATGACGCCCTGGCCGGCGGTCGCCGCGAGGGAATCGACCACGGCGATCCGGCGGTCCGGAAACTCGTCGGCGAGCTGGGAAGCGGCGTTCAGCGCGTTCTGGTATGTGGCGGACATGCCGGATGAGAAGGAGAGATACAGGATGTCGTGCCCGGCTTTCAGCTCCGGCGTCCAGGTCTCGATGTAGCGGTAGGGTGTGATCTGGGAGGTATGCACATCGGCTCCCGACCGCATTTTTTCGTAGAGACGGTCGCAGATCGGGTCGTGATCCGGATCCTCCGTCAGGAAGGTGCAGGATTCTCCGTCCACCATGTAGTCCATGGCGACGATCCGGATATCGTACTCCTGATAATAATGAGACGGGATATCCGCTGCCGAGTCAGTATAGAGAAGATAGGTGCTCATGGCTGTCCTCCTTTATGGAAGAATGTTGTCATAAAAAAGCCCGCAAAACGGGGATTTTTGCCCGACCGATGTAGTTTTCATTACCAGATTGAGATAGATTCGATTCCGCGTCTCATGATAACACAAAAGCGATGCAAGGTAAACCGCACGAAGGGAAAGACCGGCCGTGAAGGATCGCCGTTTCCGGACACAGGGGAAAAGGCTTGACAGTAAGGGGGGAAATCAGTAGGTTATAGACTGTATATGTTTGTTCATTTGCAGTCTGTGAACAGCGGAAAGGATGACAGATGAAGCTGAACAGAACCGAGGTGCTGGAGCGTTTCGCAAAGATGATCCGGCTGCGTACGGTTTCCCACGCGGACGGCAGGGGTACGGACGCAGCCGCGTTCGCCGCCTTCCGGTCCCTGTTCCGCTCCTGTTATCCTGTTTTTTTCGAGCGGGGAGAGGGATGGGGGATCGGCGACTACGGCACGCTGATCCGGATTCCCGGGCGTTCCTCCGAGCATCCTTCCGTCCTGATGGCTCACTATGATGTAGTGGACGCCGATCCGTCGTCCTGGTCGCACGATCCTTTCGGCGCGGAGAGGGCGGACGGCCGGATCTGGGGCCGCGGTACGCTGGATACCAAGTCGACGCTGCTGGCGGTCTGCGAGGCGATGGCGTGGCAGCTTGCCGGCGGGTTTGTGCCCGCGAACGACATCTATCTTGCCTTCGGCGGCGAGGAGGAGGTTTCCGGTCCGACGGCCGCGATGATCGTCTCGTTTCTGAAGAAGAGAGGCGTGAAGCCCGATTTCGTCCTTGACGAGGGCGGCGCGGTGATCCCGGAGGGACTTCCCGGCGTTCCGCATCAGGCGGCGATGATCGGCATCGCGGAGAAGGGAACGGCCAACTATCTGATTTCCTGTGAGGAACACAGGGGAGGCCATACGTCGGCGCCGCCCCGCCACACGGTAGCCGGACGGCTGGCTGCGGCCGCGGTGGCGGTGGAGTCCCATGAATTTCCCGCGCGCCTCGGGACGCCGGTCCGCATGATGTTCGAAGCGCTGGCACCTTATGTGCCGGCGGCGGAGCGGCCTTTCTTCCGCCATCCGGCGCTGGTGTCGCCCGCGATTTCCGCGGCGGCCACACTGCTTGGAGGAAGCTTCCGGTCGATGGTGCGCACGACCTGCGCCGTGACGATCATGGACGTCCGGTCCGCCTTCAACGTGCTGCCCGAAAGCGGCGCACTGGGCGTCAACGCCCGCCTGATCGAGGGCGATACGGTGGAATCCGTCCGGAAAGAGCTTCAGCGCGTGATCCGGGATCCGGAGATCCGGGTCGAGACGATCTCCGGCAGCGATCCGTCGCCTGTGTCCGATCCGGATGCGGCGGTTTACGGCGTGCTGGCGGATACGATCCGCAGCGTCTGGAAGCATACCATCGTGGCGCCCTATCAGCTTAACGGAGGGACGGACGCCCGTTTCTACGCGGACCTCACCGACCATGTGTACCGCTTTTCCCCGATGATCATGACGAAGGAGGAGCGGGCGGCCGTTCACGGCATTGACGAGTCCGTTTCAGCTGAGACGCTGTTCCGCATGATCCGGTTTTATATCCGGCTGATCGGAAGGCTGTAGAACAGCGGGGCTCTCGGAAGAAGCAGGAACAGGAAGAGAACGTGCGGAAAGACAGGCGGGACGGATTCATATTAAATGCATCCGGGACGGGCAGAGGAACTGGACTTTTATCTATGAGGGGAACTGGAATCAGACAGGGAAAACCGTATAAAAGACCGACAATGGAGGAGCGGAAGGCGCTCGTGAGAAAGCAGAGGATCATACTCGGTTCGCTGGGCCTCCTTCTGCTCTTCTATATAGGAGGGGCGGTTCGCGGCGTGTTCCGTTTCGAGCCGCATTCCTTTGTCAACGGCATTGAGGTGAGCGGAATGTCACTGGGACAGGCAGAGGAAGCCGTGAGCCATGTGGCGGATACCTATGCGCTCACGATCAAGGGGCCGGCGGGCGAGTCGGAGACGCTTGACGGAAGCGGCCTTTCGCTTGCGGTGGCGGATGCTTCCGGTGTGAAGAAGGCGCTGAAGGATCAGCGGGCGCTCGGCTGGCCCGTCGGCCGTTTTTTCCGGAAGGATTATCAGGCGGCGCTTGTGATGAGATACGATGAGAACGCGCTGAACACGAAGATCGATTCGCTCTCGATGCTGGACGCCTCGAAGATGACGGCTCCGACGGACGCGTCTTTAGTGGAGCAGAAGGACGGAACCTGCGCCATCGCCGCCGAACAGCCGGGAACAGAACTGGATGCGGCCGCTGCGAAGCAGAAGATTCATGACGCGGTGGCATCGGGGCAGACCGCGGTGGATGTGACAGACTGCGCGGTGCAGCCGAAGATCCTGAGCACCGATGAGGGACTCAGCAAGCGGATGCAGCAGTGGAACGCGCTGCTCAAGTCGGCCGGACTGACATTCCGCATCGCCGAGCACGATGTGACGCTGGACGGTCCGGCGGTCGCGTCCCTCCTGTCGGACGACGGCTCGATGGTGACGGTGTCCAGGGACAAGGTCACGGCGATGGTGTACGGCTGGAAGGATCAGTACGACACCTACGGGAAGTCCTTCCCGTTCAGGACTTCGGACGGGGAGACGGTGACCATCGATCCGCTGGGCGATTACGGCTATGCACTGAACGACGAGGCGACCGTCGAGGACGTATGCAGCCGGATCGCGAACGGGGACAGCGGGACGTATGACGCGGAGTACTGGAACAAACCGCCTTATGACACCAACAGCGGACTGGGCGGAAACTATGTCGAGATCAGTCTGAAGAAGCAGCATCTCTGGGTATACCGGGACGGCAAGGTCGTGGTGGATACGGACGTGGTGACCGGTCTGCCGGTGCACGGCCGGATTACCTATATGGGGTGTTTCGCGATCAAGAAGAAGATGACGGACGTCTCTCTTGGCAACATCAAGACAGAAGGCTATTCGAGTCCGGTGAACTACTGGGTGCCGTTCAACGGCGGAGAAGGTCTTCACGATGCGCCCTGGCGGGACGCTTTCGGCGGCAGTATCTGGAAGTCGGACGGCTCTCACGGCTGCATCAACTGTCCGGAGGACGTGATGCCGGAGATCTACAAAAATGTGGAGATCGGGGAGGCGGTCGTGATCTACGGCGATCCCTATGACGAGAGCGTCTACACGGGTCAGCAGTAAGGCCGGCGGGACCCGCGTTTTTTGCAGGAGGCATTAGAGGAAATGGGAACGATCAACGACATCATTCAGGTGACGCATAACGATCACCTCAACTATTACGAGCTGCACACAACCAAAAAGACCGGCGAGCCGGGACACTACTATTTCGCTTCGCGGGCGCTGACGACGGACGGACTCGAGCTGAGGAGGAAGAAGTCCCGCTGCGACGGCGTCGCGGTCTTCGTCCTCGTGGGAGAGAAGCGCGACCGGGTGCTGCTGATCCGCCAGTTCCGCTGGCCGATCGGCCAGTACGTCTACGAGTTTCCGGCGGGACTCGTTGAAGAAGGCGAGTCCTACACGGAGGCAGCGGTCCGGGAGGTCTATGAGGAAACCGGCCTCCGTCTGACGCCGGTTCCGGCGGACCCGATGTTCACCCGGCCCTACTATATGACGGACGGCATGACGGACGAGTGCTGCGCGATGGTCTACGGCTACGCCGAGGGCGATGTCCGCGACCAGCATCTGGAGGACTCCGAGGAAATCGAGGTCGTGATGGCCGACCGGGCGGAGGCGCGGCGGATCCTTCGGACGGAACGGATGGCCGGAAACTGTGCGCTCCAGCTGATGCATTTCATATCGGATCCGGAGCCCTTCGGCTTTCTGAAGGGTTCGGAGGCGGACGCGGGACAGGCAGCCGGAAGAGAATGACCGGAATCCGGATTTGACGGAGGAGGGCCGGGGATCCCCGGCCGTTCCGGCGGTGGACAGACAGACCGGGCCGCGCGGGTTTACGCCCCGCAGACGGCCGGACATATTGGGAAGGAGAAGAACCATGCAGATTTATGAAGAGCTGAAGGCGCGCGGCCTGATCGCGCAGGTAACGGACGAGGAGAAGATCCGCGAGCTTGTGAACAACGGGAAGGCGACCTTCTACATCGGCTTCGACCCCACGGCCGACAGCCTTCATGTGGGGCATTTCATGGCGCTCTGCCTGATGAAGCGGCTTCAGATGGCGGGCAACCGTCCCATCGCGCTGCTCGGCGGCGGGACGGGTATGATCGGCGATCCTTCCGGCAAGAACGCGATGCGCCGGATGATGACGAAGGAAGAGATTCAGCACAACATTGACTGCTTCAAGGTTCAGATGAGCCGCTTCATCGACTTTTCCGACGGGAAGGCGCTGATGGTGAACAACGCGGACTGGCTGATGAACCTGAATTATATCGATTTCCTCCGTGAGGTGGGACCGCATTTCACGGTGAACCGCATGCTCACGGCGGAGGCCTACAAGGCCCGCTGGGAGAACGGCCTGACGGTTCTTGAATTCAACTACATGCTGATGCAGGCATATGACTTCTACATGCTCTACACGAAGTACGGCTGCAACATGGAGTTCGGCGGTGACGACCAGTGGTCTAATATGCTGGCCGGCACCGAGCTGGTCCGCCGGAAGCTGGGGAAGGACGTCTACGCGATGACGCAGGTACTCCTCCTCAACTCCGAGGGGCAGAAGATGGGCAAGACCGTAGGCGGCGCCGTCTGGCTGGATCCGAAGAAGACGAGCCCCTACGAGTTCTACCAGTACTGGCGGAACGTGGCCGATGCCGACGTGCTGCGCTGCATCCGGCTCCTCACCTTCCTTCCGCTCGAGCAGGTGGACGAGATGGACCGCTGGGAAGGCAGCCAGCTGAACAGGGCGAAGGAGATACTCGCCTACGAGCTCACGAAGCTGGTCCACGGAGAGGAGGAGGCGGCGAAGGCAGAGGCGGCGGCCAAGGCGCTGTTCGGAGGCGGCCCGGCGGCGGAGATTCCGCAGCTCGTTCTGCATGACGGCGATTTCGAGGACGGCGCCATCGGGATCATTCCGCTGCTGACGAAGGCGGGATTTGCGACGTCAAACGGCGACGCCCGGCGGTCCGTCACGAAGGACGGCAGCGTCCGGGTCAACGGGACGAAGATCACGGATCCGTTTGTCCGTTTCACAAAGGACGAGCTGGCGAAGGAGGAGCACATCCTGAGCAAGGGGAAGAAATCGCACAAGAAGATCGTTGTGGAATAACAGCGGGAAGAGGAGGCGGATCCGCGTGATTTCGAGAAAAATGCAGTCCTATGTGGCGGGCAGCTCGGCGATCCGGGCGATGTTCGAGGAAGGCCGCCGGATGGCGGCGGTCTACGGCCCCGACAAGGTGTATGATTTCAGTCTGGGCAATCCCAACGTGCCGGCGCCGGACGCGGTGCGTGAGGCGATCGTCGGGATCGTGACGCAGGAGGACCCGGTGCTGGTCCACGGCTATATGAACAACTCCGGATACGAGGATGTCCGTGAGAGGCTGGCCGGTGAGCTGAACCGCCGGTACGGAACCGACTACCGGGCGGAGCATCTCATGATGACGGTGGGTGCGGCCGGAGGACTGAACGTGATTCTGAAGACGATCCTCGATCCGGGCGATGAGGTCATCACCGTGACCCCTTACTTCGGCGAGTACCGCAGTTATGTCTCCAATTATGACGGCGTACTGGTGGAGGCCGCTGCGGATCCGGTGACGTTCTTCCCCGACCCGGAGGATCTCGGAAGAAAGCTGAATCCGAGGACGAAGGCGCTGATCCTCAACTCGCCGAACAATCCGACCGGCGTCGTCTATCCCGAGCCGGTGCTCAGAGCGGTGGCGGAGCGGCTGGAGGCGGCGGAGCGAGCATTCGGCCATCCGATCTATCTGATTTCCGACGAGCCGTACCGCGAGATCGTCTACGACGGCGCGCAGGTACCGTGGCTTCCGCTTCTGTACCGGGACACCATTGTCGGCACGTCTTACAGCAAGTCCCTCTCGCTTCCGGGCGAGCGGATCGGATATCTGGTGATTCCGCCTGACCTTGCGGACGCGGAGGAGGTCACCGCCGCCGCGAATGTGGCAGGCCGTATCCTCGGCTTCGTCAACGCGCCTTCCCTGATGCAGCGTGTGGTGGCCCGCTGCTGCGGCGAAAAGGCGGACGTCGCCTTCTACGACCGGAACCGGAAGCTCCTCTGTGACGCGCTGGCAGCGGACGGGTTCACCTTTGTGAAACCGGAAGGCGCCTTCTATCTGTGGATTCAGTCCCCGACGGCGGACGAGCGCACGTTTGTGAAGGACGCGAAGGAGGAGGAACGGATCCTGCTGGTGCAGGGACGGAGCTTCGGCTGTTCGGGATGGGTCCGGCTGGCCTACTGCGTTTCCCACGAGACGGTACAGAACGCCCTTCCCGGGTTTGAAAGGCTGGCGAAGAAATATGAGCTTTCGAGATAATATCAGGCAGGTTGTCCCCTATGTGCCCGGCGAGCAGCCGAAGCAGGCGGATGTGATCAAGCTGAATACGAACGAGAATCCGTATCCGCCTTCCCCGAAGGTGGGCGAGGCGCTCCGCGCGCTGGATCCGGCCGATTTCCGGAAATATCCGGATCCGGCGGCAGGCGGGCTGGTCCACGCGATCGCGGAGCGGTACGGATTAAGAGACAGCGAGGTCTTTGTGGGCGTCGGCTCGGACGATGTGCTCGCGATGTGCTTTCAGACTTTTTTCTGCTCGGAGAAGCCGGTCCTGTTTCCGGACATCACCTACAGCTTCTACGATGTCTGGGCCGATCTTTTCCGGATACCGTACGAGAGGATCCCGCTGGACGGATCCTTCCGGATCGTGCCGGAGGACTATGAAAAACCGAACGGCGGCGTCATTTTCCCGAATCCCAACGCGCCAACCGGCGTGCTGCTCTCTCTGGAAGAGGTGGAGCGGATCGTGGCGTCGAATCCGGACAGTGTCGTCATCGTGGACGAGGCCTACATCGATTTCGGCGGCGAGAGCGCGCTGCCGCTGATCCGCCGCTATCAGAATCTGGTTGTGGTGCAGACGTTCTCGAAATCCCGCAGTATGGCCGGCGTCCGCATCGGCTTCGCGATGGCGGACGAGGAGCTGATCCGCGCGCTGGAGAATGTCAAGTACAGCTTCAACTCCTACACGATCAGCCGGCCGGCACTGGCTGTCGGCACGGCGAGCATAAAGGATGAGGCGTATTTCCGGGACTGCTGCCGCAGGATCTGTGCAACCCGCGACGAAACAGCCCGGGCGATGCGCGCCATGGGCTTTTCGATGACCGATTCCGCGTCCAATTTCCTCTTCGTATCTTATCCGGGTATTCCCGGAGGCGATCTGTTTGCTTATCTCCGGTCAAAGCGGATCTATGTGCGCTGGTGGGACAAGCCGGTGATCCGCGACTATCTGAGGATCACCGTCGGGACCGATGATGAGATGAAGACGCTGCTTGCGGCTCTCGGGGAATATCTGAAAAACCGCGGCGCCGTCTGAGCACCGGGAAGGAGTACAATAAAGATGGATTCGATTGTCCAGTGGTATCAGCAGGGCCCGGCCCGCTATATTTCAAAGCAGGTGTTCGTCATGCTGGTTTCCATGCTCCCGCTGATCGAGCTCCGGGGCGGCATTGTGGTCGCCCGGCTTCTGAAGCTTTCGCTCGGCCAGGCGCTGATTTTTTCGCTGATCGGCAACATCATTCCGATCCCCTTTATCCTGCTTTTCATCAACCGGATCTTCGACTGGCTTCGTCCGACGAAGCATCTGGGAGGTTTTGTGAGAAAGATGGAAGCGAGAGCGATGAGTAAGAGCGAGAGCGTCTCCCGGGCCGAGTTCTGGGGCCTTGTGGGATTTGTCGGGATTCCGCTTCCGGGAACGGGGGGCTGGACCGGCGCGCTGATCGCCTCGCTTCTCAAGATCGACGTAAAGAAGGCTTCGGCGGCGATTCTTCTCGGCATCGCCATCGCGGCCACGATTATGAGTCTGATCTCCTACGGCGTGTTTCATATGTGACCTGCGCCGTGGCCGGATATCGGGAAAGGAGGATCCTTTATGCCGGAAAACAATGTGCGCCATCTGGGCGTGATCATGGACGGCAACCGGAGATGGGCGAGGGCGCATATGCTCGCTTCGGTGATGCGCGGCCACGAGAAGGGCATCGATGTCTTCGTGGATCTCTGCCAGTGGTGCGAGAACGCGGGCATTCCTTATCTGACCGTATACGCCTTCTCCACCGAGAACTGGAAACGCTCGCAGCAGGAGGTCACCGACCTGTTCAGGCTGATGAGAACCTTTTTTACGGAGCGGATTCATATCTGCCTCGAGAAGGATGTGCAGGTTGTGGTCATCGGCAACCTCTCGGGACTCAGCGAGGAGGATCGGCGCGTGATCCGCGACGCGGAGGCGCTGACCCGGAACTGCAGGACGCTGTACCTTCAGATCGCGCTCAGCTACGGCGGCCGGGACGAGATCCTGCGGGCGGCCCGCGGCATCGCGGAGGAGGTGAAGGCAGGCCGTCTTTCTCCGGAGGAGATCACGGAGGAATGCTTTGAGGAGCATCTTGACACCCGCGGCGTGCCGGACATGGATCTGGTGATCCGGACCGGCGGCGAGCAGCGTCTGTCCAATTTCTTTCCGTGGCAGACGACCTACGCCGATCTCTGGTTCACCGACGTGCTCTGGCCGGACTTCAGTGAGGCGCTGCTCGGCGAGGCGCTGGCATGGTACCGCGGCATCAAGGTCAACAAGGGTACCTGAGGAAGCAGTCCGGAAAGGAGATGCGGCGGAATGAAAGAGGACCGGAATCTGAACGCGTTTCTCGCTTACTACAGGGAAGAGAAGGGAAAGCTGGCGGCGGCGCAGCGCCTTTACAACCGGGAGCTGAGGAAGGACCCGAACCGGCTTCTCCGCACGTTCACGTCGGATCTGGCGGATCTCGACGAGGGAGGCAAACTGCTGAGAGGCGTGCTGGTGAAGCTGGGCTACCGGGCCGCGGGCGGACCGAGGCCGGAGGAGGCGGACGATCTCGCGCTGGCCTTCGAGATTTTCCAGACCGCGGTGCTGGTGCATGACGACATCATCGACAATGCGGAGACGCGCCGGGGCAAGACCACGATCCACCGGCGGTACGAGCAGCGGCTGGATGTGCGCGGCATCTCCGCCTGCGCGGGCGGAGAACCTGTCAGCCATGTGGCGCGCTCGGCGGCTCTCTGCGCGGGCGATCTCGGACTCTACGCCGCGAACCGGAAACTCGCGGAATCGTACCGGAATCATCCGAAGCTGGGAGAACTGCTGCTGTATTTCGATGAAGTCGTCATCAATACGATCCGGGGCGAGCTGCTGGACGTGGTGCTGCCCTATGAACTTGAGGACGCCATCTACAGCGAGGAGGAGAAGGCGAAGCTGCTGGAGAAGTCGGTGGGAGACATTTACCGGCTGAAGACCGCATGGTATTCCGTGGTCGGGCCGCTTCACCTCGGGATGATGCTGGCGGGCGCGGAGGAGTCCGATCTGAAGGCGATGGACCGGTTCGGAAGCGACGTGGGCGTCGCGTTCCAGATCATGGACGACATTCTGGGAATCTACGCGGACGCGGAGACGCTGGGGAAAGACATAGGATCCGATATCTCCGAGTTCAAGCAGACGATCCTTTATCTTTATGTCCGGACGCGCTGCCCGGAACGGATGGAGGAGCTTCTCCGCTACTATGGCAGGAAGCCGGTGTCCGAGGAGGAACTGGAGGCCGTGAGGACGATTTTCCGCGAGAGCGGCGCGCTCGATTACGCCCGTGACACGATGAACGCCTGCTTTGCCAGGGCGGAACGGCGCCTTTCGCGCATGGCGTTTCTTGATGCGGACGACCGGGCTGTTTTCCGGGGACTGTGCGCCTACATGAGAGGCCGGAGAAAATAGGAGCGCAGGTACGGACGGCCCGGTGGATGCGGTGCCCGGAACAGCTGCGAAAGGCGGACAGCCCGGAGGGAAGAGGTGAGACAGATGCATTTTACAAAGATGCAGGGCATCGGCAATGATTACATCTATGTGGACGGCTCGAAGGAGCGTCTGAAGGATCCGGCCGCACTTGCGAGAAAGCTGAGTGACCGGCACTTCGGCATCGGCTCGGACGGCCTGATCCTGATCAATCCGTCCGACAGGGCGGATTTCGAGATGGAGATGTATAATCTTGACGGGAGCCGCGGCCGGATGTGCGGAAACGGCATCCGGTGCGTGGGGAAATATGTCTACGATCACGGAATGACAGACCGGACGGAGATCACGGTGGATACGCTCGCCGGCGTGAAGACACTGACGCTCTACCCGGGAGAGGACGGACGGATCAGCCGGGTGCGCGTGGATATGGGGGAACCGCTGCTTATGCCGGCGCAGATCCCGGCGGATTTTGAGGGAGAACGCGTGGTCGACGCGCCGTTCGAAGCGGCCGGCCGGAGGTGGAACATAACCCTTGTCTCCATGGGCAATCCCCACTGCGTGGTGTTTCCGGATGAGAATGCGGACGGGATGGACCTCACGGCGGTGGGACCGGCTTTTGAGCATGCTCAGGTGTTCCCGGAGGGAATCAATACCGAATTCGTGAATGTGACGGACCGTACGCATCTTAAGATGCGGGTCTGGGAGCGG
The DNA here is from genome assembly GCF_019355395.1 of Chordicoccus furentiruminis. Lineage (GTDB taxonomy): Bacteria > Bacillota > Clostridia > Lachnospirales > Lachnospiraceae > Chordicoccus > Chordicoccus furentiruminis. The sequence continues at coordinate 352,419 of NZ_CP048829.1, read as the reverse complement.
GGCTCCGGCGAGACGCTGGCCTGCGGCACCGGCGCCTGCGCGGCATGCGTCGCGGCCGTGCTCAGAGGTGTCGCGGAACGGAAGGTGGAGATGGCGCTCAGAGGGGGCCGGCTGACCGTCGAGTGGAGTGAAACGGACGGCCATGTCTGGATGACAGGACCGGCGGAGGAAGTATTTGAAGGAGAGATCAATGTATAAGGTAAATGAGAACTATCTGAAGCTGCCGGGCAGCTACCTGTTTTCCACGATCGCGAGGAAGATCGCCGCATACACGGAGAAGCATCCGGACGAGACCGTGATCCGTCTCGGCATCGGCGACGTGACGCAGCCGCTGGGCGAGCCGGTGATCCGAGCGCTCCACAAGGCGGTGGACGAGATGGCGGACCCGGCCACATTCCGGGGCTACGCGCCGGATCTGGGATACTCATTCCTGCGTGAGGCGATCGCGGACGGCGATTTCAGGGCGCGGGGCTGCGATATCCGGCCCGACGAGATCTTCGTCTCGGACGGCGCGAAATGCGACTCCGGCAACATTCAGGAGCTGTTTTCGGACGACGCGAGGATCGCGGTCTGCGATCCGGTCTATCCGGTCTACGTGGATTCCAACGTGATGGCCGGCCGCACCGGCACATACGATCCGGAAACCGGGTACTGGAGCGATGTGATCTATATGCCCTGCACCGAGGCGAACGGCTTCGTCGCCGATCTCCCGAAGGAGCGGCCGGATCTGATCTATCTCTGCTTCCCCAACAACCCGACCGGCGCGGCGGTCACGAAGGAGCAGCTTCAGAGGTGGGTGGACTACGCCAATCGGGAAGGCTGCGTGATCATCTATGACGCGGCCTATGAGGCCTACATCTCGGATCCGGATCTCCCGCATTCCATCTATGAGTGCGACGGGGCGCGGACCTGCGCCATCGAGATCCGGAGCTTCTCGAAGAACGCGGGCTTCACCGGCCTCCGTCTGGGTTACACGGTGGTTCCGAAGGATCTGAAGAAGGGAGACGCCTCCCTTCATGATATGTGGGCGCGCCGCCACGGGACGAAGTACAACGGAGCGCCGTACATCGTCCAGCGGGCCGGAGAGGCCTGCTATACGGAGGAGGGCAGGGCCTCGATCCGCGGGCTCGTCGGGTATTATATGGAAAATGCACGCCTCATCCGGGACGGTCTGGCCGGAATGGGCTATACGGTGTACGGAGCCGTCAATTCCCCGTATATCTGGCTCAAGACGCCGGATCAGATGAGCTCCTGGGAATTCTTTGATTATCTGCTTGAGCGGGCGCATGTGGTCGGAACGCCGGGCAGCGGCTTCGGTCCTCACGGAGAGGGCTTCTTCCGGCTCACCGCGTTCGGAACCCATGAGAACTCGAAGGCGGCGCTGGAGCGGATCGCGAAGCTCTGATCCGGATCAGACAGAAAGGAGAAAAGCATGAAATCAGTCCTTGTATTTCTGGCGGACGGCTTTGAAGAGGTGGAAGCGCTGACTGTGGTGGATCTGCTCCGCCGGGCGGACTTCGATGTGAAGACGGTCTCCATCAGCGATTCGCTGACCGTGCGCGGGCGGAGCCGCATCGAGGTCAGCGCGGATCAGATGTGGGACGAGGCGGAGACGGACCGGGCCGATATGCTCGTGCTTCCGGGCGGCATGCCCGGCACCACGTATCTGATGAACCATGAGGGACTCCGGGCCGCGCTTCAGAAGGCGGCGAAGGAGAAGCGTTATACCGCGGCCATCTGCGCCGCACCCACCGTGCTGGCGGACCTCGGTCTTCTGGACGGCAGGAAGGCGACCTGCTATCCGGGGCTCGAGAGCAGGCTGAAGGAGCACGGCGCAAGCGTGACGGTGGACAAGGAGGTCGTGAAGGACGGGCACGTGATCACCTCAAGAGGAGCCGGGACCGCGGTTCCGTTCGCCCTGAAGCTGATCGACGCGCTGGCGGACAGCGAGGCGGCGGAGAGCGTACGGCGCGGGATCGTCTACAGGATGAGCTGACGCCTGAAAAAAAGATAGCCATGCATCAGAGGCTGTGCTATACTTAATTACTGACTGTCGATGTCTGTCACCTGCTGACCGCCATTCGGAGGGACTTAAGACCCGGCTCTCCCGTCCGGGACGGGAGGCGGAGAGGAGCGGCGGCGGACAGGCCGTTTCCGCGTGAAGGAGACGGGGCGGGACAGGACAAGACCCGCCCGTCCGCGCAAGCAGGGACAGCGCATATAAAGAAAGCAGAAAGCGAGTGCAGGAGGAAGAATGAGCGCACAGGTTGAGAAGCTGGAACACAATATGGTCAAGCTGACGGTCGAGGTTCCGGCAGAGGATTTCACGAAGGCGATGACACGCGCCTACAACAGAAACAAGAAGAAGATATCCGTTCCGGGCTTTCGCAAGGGTCACGCGCCCCAGCAGCTGATCGAGAAGCTGTACGGCCCGTCGGTTTTCTATGAGGATGCGATCAACGACTGCATCAACGGCACCTACGGCGCAGCCGCGGAGGAGACAGGGCTGGAGTTCGTCTCCCGTCCGGAGTTCGATGTGGAGCAGGTGGAGAAGGGCAAGAGCCTGATCTACACCTCTACTGTCGCTGTCCGCCCGGAGGTGAAGCTCGGCGAGTACAAGGGAATCGAGGTCAAGAAGCAGGATCTGACCGTCACCGATGAGGAAGTCGACGAGGAGATCCGCAAGGAGCAGGACAAGAACGCCCGTCTTGTGGAAGTGACGGACCGTGCGGTTGAGAACGGCGACACAGTGACGCTTGACTACAAGGGCACGATCGACGGCGTCGCGTTCGCGGGCGGCACGGCGGAGAATCAGGAGCTGGTGATCGGTTCCGGCAGCTTCATCCCCGGCTTCGAGGAGCAGCTGGTCGGCGTGAACGCCGGAGAGTCGAAGGACGTGAACGTGACGTTCCCGGCCGAGTATCACGCGACGGATCTCGCCGGAAAGGACGCGGTCTTCGCGTGTACCGTCCACAAGATCCAGAAGAAGGAGATGCCGGAGCTCAATGACGAGTTCGCGCAGGATGTCTCCGAGTTCGACACCTTTGACGAATACAAAAAGTCTGTCCGCGAGACCGTTGAGAAGAGAAAGGCCGATCAGGCGAAGACCGCGAAGGAGAACGAGGCGGTGGACAAGCTGATCGAGTCCTCCGAGATGGATATTCCGGAGGCAATGGTCAACTCCGAGGTGATCTCGATGTATCAGAACTACGCCCAGAGACTGGCCAGCCAGGGCATTCCCATCGATATGTACCTCAAGTACACCGGTTCCACAGAGGAACAGATGAAGGAGCAGATGAAGCCGCAGGCTCTGAAGCAGATCCAGACCCGTCTGGTCCTCGAGCAGGTCGCGAAGGACGCTGATATCCAGGTTTCCGACGAGCGGCTTGATGAGGAGATCGAGAAGATCGCGAAGCAGTACAAGATGGAGACGGATAAGCTGAAAGCGGCGATGGGAGACGGCGAGAAGGAACAGATGAAGAAGGACATCGCCGTTCAGGAGGCGATCTCGCTGATCGCTGAGAACGCCAGGGAGGTCTGAATTTGATCAGCAACGCACTGATCCCCTATGTCATCGAGCAGACCGCGCAGGGGGAGCGCAGCTATGATATCTACTCGAGACTTCTGAAGGAGCGGATCATCTTTCTCGATTCGGAGGTGACGGACGCTTCGGCCAGCGTGATTGTGGCCCAGCTGCTGTTCCTCGAGTCGGAGGATCCGTCCAAGGATATCAGCCTTTACATCAATTCGCCGGGCGGATCCGTGACGGCGGGGATGGCGATCTACGATACCATGCAGTACATCAAGTGCGACGTCTCGACGATCTGCGTCGGTATGGCCGCCAGCATGGGCGCGTTCCTGCTGGCCGGCGGAGCGAAGGGCAAGCGTCAGGCGCTTCCCAACGCGGAGATCATGATTCATCAGCCTTCCGGCGGAACGCAGGGCAAGGCATCCGACATGCTGATCGATGCGGAGCATATCCGCAAGACCAGACAGAAGATGAATGAGCTTCTTGCCGCCAACACCGGACGGTCGGTGGAAGAGGTGGCCCGGGATACAGACCGGGATCACTGGCTGACGGCGGACGAGGCAGTTGCCTACGGTCTGATCGACAGCGTGGTCGCGAACCGGTAAGCACGGCGGGGAATCCATTTCCTCACCGCGCTGGAAGGATGATCCTACGCGGAAATTCAGGTTTTATAAATGGTAAGCGGGAAGGCTGTCGCAGTCGGAATCTGTCCGGACCCGCCTCGTGTGGCTTTCGGCAACGGGGCGGCCGGACGGTATACTCTGCGGCGGCTTTTTATATAAAGGAGAAAATGAATGGCCAGACAGTCAGGCTCAAAGCTTAAGTGCAGTTTCTGCGGCAAAGGCGCGGACGAGGTTCACAAGCTGTTCGCCGGGGACAACGGCGTCTACATCTGCGACGAGTGCGTCGGTATCTGCAATGAGATGCTCTCGGAGGAGCCGTCCGCCAGATACAGCGACGGAGACATTCACCTCCGGACGCCGGCAGAGATCAGGAACTTTCTCGACCAGTACGTGATCGGTCAGGATGACGCGAAAAAGGTACTGGCGGTATCCGTCTACAATCACTACAAACGCCTGCTGGCGCCGAAGGATAACGATGTGGAGCTTCAGAAGTCCAACATCATGATGCTCGGCCCTTCCGGTTCCGGCAAGACGCTGCTCGCCCAGACGCTCGCGCGGATGCTCAACGTGCCGTTTGCGATCGCGGACGCCACCACGCTCACCGAGGCGGGCTATGTCGGCGAGGACGTCGAGAACATCCTGCTCAAGCTGATTCAGGCCGCAGACTATGATATCGAGCGGGCGCAGCGCGGCATCATCTACATCGATGAGATCGATAAGATCGGCCGGAAATCGGAGAATGCATCCATCACCCGCGACGTCTCGGGCGAGGGCGTGCAGCAGGCGCTGCTCAAGATCATCGAGGGCACCAACGCCTCCGTTCCGCCGCAGGGCGGGCGGAAGCATCCCCAGCAGGAGATGATCCAGATCGACACGACGAACATCCTGTTCATCTGCGGCGGCGCCTTCGTCGGGATGGACAAGATCATCGAATCCCGGCTGGATACCAAATCCATCGGCTTCGGGGCGGAGCTTCGGAAAACGGAGAAGGAGCGGGACGAGAGCGCGATCCTGAAGGCCGTGATGCCGCAGGATTTCGTAAAATTCGGACTGATCCCCGAGCTGATCGGCCGGATCCCGGTCATCGTCCCGCTGGATGCGCTGGACGAGGACGCGCTGGTACGGATTCTGAAGGAGCCGAAGAACTCTCTGGTGAAGCAGTACCAGAAGCTGTTTGAGATGGACGGCGTACGCCTCACCATCGAGGAGGACGCCCTTCGTGAAGTTGCCCATGAGTCGCTGGAACGGAAGACGGGTGCGCGCGGGCTCCGCGCCATCATGGAGAAGACCGTGATGGATCCGATGTACGAGGTGCCGTCTGACAAGACCATCACGGAATGCATTATCCGCCGCGAAAATGTGGGCGGCGCGGTCGCTCCGGAGATGGTGCACGGCCGGTCCGAAAAGCCGGAGCTCCCGGACGGGAGAAAAAAGAAGACCAGAACGGAGACCGCGTAAGAAACGTCTGCGCGGCGGTACACCGGGCTCCGCCGGTATGCGGTAAATGACGGAAGGCGGGCGCGCTTACGGCGCGCCCGCCGCATACGAAATGGAGAGAGGATGAACAAGATTCGGTCGGCGGTTCTCGAGACCGTCTGCGGCGTCACCAGCACACTGCCGGAGAACAGGCAGTATGAGGTGGCCTTCGCCGGAAAATCGAACGTAGGGAAAAGCTCGCTCATCAACGCGCTGCTTGAGAGAAAGTCGCTGGCCCGTACGTCGGCTCAGCCTGGCAAAACGCAGACCATCAACTATTACCGGATCAACGAGGGCGAGCTGCGGCCGGATTTTGCGCCGGACTGCTATCTCGTCGACCTCCCCGGCTACGGCTACGCGAATGCTTCCGAGAAGGTGAAGGCTCTCTGGGGAGAGATGATCGAGCGGTATCTGCATTCCTCCGCATCTCTCCGCGCCGTCTTTCTGCTGGTGGACATCCGGCACGAGCCGGGAGCGAACGACCGGCAGATGCATGACTGGATCGTATCCAGCGGGATGGAGCCGGTTATCATCGCCACTAAGGCGGACAAGCTGAAGCCCTCGCAGACGGAGAAAGCGATCCGGGTGATCCGGACCGTGCTGAAGGTGAAGGAGGAGACGCCGGTGATCGCCTTTTCCTCACTGAAGAGGACCGGCCGGGATGAGGTCTGGAATCTGATCCGCGCGGCGGGCGGAAACGGCAGGTGAGAGGCGATGTCGATCATCAGAGCGAGCCATCTGGGCTACGACTACATCAAGTACAGCGACGATTCCGAGACCGGGGAGAAGGTCAGCGCCATCCGCGACGTCGATCTTGACGTGAAAAAGGGCGATTTCATCGCGATTCTAGGGCACAACGGATCGGGAAAATCGACGCTCGCCAAGCAGATCAACGCGCTGCTTGTTCCGACCAGAGGGACGATGTGGGTGGATGACGTGAATACGGCCGCTGAGAGCGATCTCTGGCGGATCCGGCAGAAAGCCGGCATGGTCTTCCAGAACCCGGACAATCAGATCATCGGAACCGTGGTGGACGAGGATGTGGCCTTCGGACCGGAAAATCTCGGCGTGCCGACAGAGGACATCTGGACAAGAGTGGAGAAGGCGCTCGACCGGGTCGGCATGCTCGGATTCCGCGACCGTTCGCCGAACCGTCTTTCCGGAGGGCAGAAGCAGCGTGTGGCGATTGCGGGCGTGGTGGCGATGCATCCCGAGTGCATTGTGATGGATGAGCCGACCGCGATGCTCGATCCCGACGGCCGCCGCGAGGTGCTCGGGGTGGTCCGGGAGCTCAACAGGCAGGAGCGCGTGACGGTGATCCTGATCACGCATTACATGGAAGAGGTGGTCTTCGCGGACCATGTCTACGTCATGAACGACGGCGAGATCGTGATGAGCGGCACGCCAAGGGAGGTCTTTTCGCGGGTGGACGAGCTGAAGAAACTGCGTCTGGCCGTTCCCCAGGCAACCGAGCTCGCCTGGGAGCTCCGTCAGGCCGGCGTGGACATTCCGGAGGGCATTCTGACGGCGGAGGAGCTGGTGGAGGCGCTATGCTGATCGAACTGAAGGACGTCTGCTACACCTACGGCGAGGGTACGGTCTACGAGGTATCTGCGCTGTCGCACATCAGCCTCGGGATCGGAGAGGGTGAGTTCGTCGGCGTGATCGGCCACACGGGCAGCGGCAAATCCACGCTGATCCAGCTTTTCAACGGGCTGATCCGGCCCACGTCGGGCGAGGTGCTCTTCGAAGGGAAAAATATCTGGGAAGCAGGCTATGATCTCCGCTCCCTGAGAACCCATGTGGGACTCGTTTTTCAGTACCCGGAGAACCAGCTTTTCGAGACCGATGTGCTGAAGGATGTGATGTTCGGACCGAAGAACCAGGGGCTTCCGGAGGAGGAACAGAAGGCGCGCGCGGAGAAAGCGCTGCGTCAGGTCGGAATTTCCGAGGCGCTGTACGGCGCGTCTCCCTTCGAGCTCTCCGGCGGTCAGAAGCGGCGCGTCGCCATCGCAGGCGTTCTCGCGATGGATCCGGAGGTCCTGATCCTCGACGAGCCGACCGCCGGACTCGATCCGGCCGGCCGCGACGAGCTGCTGCAGCTGGTGAAGCATCTCCGGGATTCGAGAGGCATCACGGTGATCCTGGTTTCCCACAGTATGGAGGATGTCGCCCGGTACGCGAGCCGTCTCCTTGTGGTCAACGACGGCCGGATCGCCTTTGACAGCACGCCCCGTCAGGTCTTTGCGCATTACCGGGAACTGGAGAAGATGGGGCTGGCGGCGCCTCAGGTCACGTATATCATGCATGCTCTCCGCGACCGGGGAATGGATGTGGATGTGACGGCGATGACGGTCTCCGAGGCGAAGCGGAGCATTCTGATGGCGCTTTCGAAGCGGAAGGCGCTGTCCGGCGGAGACGGGAGAGGAACGGCGAAATGAGAGAACTGACGCTCGGTCAATATTATCCGGCGGATTCGATCCTGCACCGGCTCGATCCGCGGGTCAAGTTCATCGGCACGATCCTCTATATCGTCTCCTTGTTTGTCGCGCGGGGACCGGCCGGCTATGTGTTCGCGTTTCTCGTGCTGGCGGCTCTGGTCGGGCTTTCGAAGGTACCGCCGTCCTTCGTCGCAAAGAGCTTAAGACCGGTCTATTTCATTCTCGCGATCACGATGATTTTTAACATTCTGCTGACACCGGGAACGGTGCTGGTACGGTTCGGCATTCTCCGCATCACGGAGGAAGGCATCCGTCAGGCGGTTCTGATGGGCGTGCGTCTCGTGCTTCTGGTGGCCGGCTCGTCCGTCATGACGCTGACAACGACGCCTAATGAGCTGACAGACGCGATGGAACGCGTTTTTGCGTTTCTCGGCGTGCTTCACGTGCCCGTCCACGAGATCGCGATGATGATGTCGATCGCGCTCCGTTTTATCCCGATTCTGACCGAGGAGACGGACAAGATCCGGAAGGCGCAGATGGCTCGCGGCGCGGATTTCGAGTCGGGGAAATTCATCGAACGGATGCGGGCGATGATTCCGCTTCTTGTGCCTCTGTTCGTGTCCGCTTTCCGGCGGGCCAACGATCTCGCGCTGGCGATGGAGGCCCGGTGCTATCACGGCGGCGAGGGCCGGACCCGGATGAAACCGCTGCGCTACCGAAAGCGGGATGCGGCCGCTTACGCACTGGCGGGCGTGTATCTCGCCGCCTGCATTGTGCTGGGAGTACTGAAGCTGTGAGAATCAAACTGACGGTGGCCTATGACGGAACGGCCTATGTGGGATTTCAGTGCCAGAAGAACGGGACGGCGGTCCAGGACGTGCTGAACGACGCCGTCTCGGACCTCTTTCAGCGTCCGGTCAGGACGATCGGCGCAAGCCGGACGGACACGGGCGTTCACGCGGAAGGAAATGTCGCCGCCTTCGACGTGGAGACGAGAATTCTTCCTTCCAAAATCGCGTTCGCGCTGAACGCGCGGCTGCCGGAGGATATCCGGGTGGTCCGCTCCGAACGCGTGCCGGACGGTTGGCATCCCCGGTTCCAGCGGACGGTAAAGACGTATGAGTACCGGATCCTGAACCGGACCCATCCGGATCCGCTGTTCCGGCACACCGAGTTTCACTACCACTATCCGCTGGACGAAAAGGCGATGGACAAGGCTGCGCGCATGATCATCGGGGAGCATGACTTTGCCTCCTTCTGTTCGTCCGGCTATTCCTCGAAGACGACGGTCCGCCGGATCCTTTCCGCCGGCGTCCGGAGAGAGGGAGAGCGGGTGATCTTCCGCGTGACCGGGAACGGCTTCCTCTACAATATGGTCCGGATTCTGGCCGGCACCCTGATCGAGATCGGAAGCGGCGCGTATCCTCCGGAGCATATGCGGGAGGCGCTCGAGGCGAGGAACCGGAAAGCGGCCGGTCCGACCGCGGTGGCGAAAGGACTCGTGCTTCTTGCGATCCGCTATCCGGATGATGACATGTTTCCTTTTTCGTACAGTGACGCATGACCTTGACAAATTGAGGGACGGGCGTTATTCTTTGTTCAACTTTATAAAGCGCCTGTGAAAAAGAGGAGTAGCGCGCGGAAGACCTCACAGAGAGCGGCCGGGGGTGAGAGGGCTGCAGGAGAGAAGCACGTGAATGGACTTTGGAGGCGGAACATGAAAGAGGCCGGATGATGGTCCGGCAATCTGAGTGGCACCGCGGTTGATATCGTCTCAGACATCGTATCTGTATGTCTGGGGCGTTTCTTTTTGATCAGGCTTGTTCTGAAGAAAAGGAGGATTCTATGATGAAGAAGAGCATTCTTGCAGCGCTGACGGCGGCCGCGTGCGCGGTATCCATGACAGTTCCGGCGTTCGCGTCCGATTCGGCGGCCACCGTATCGGGTGCGGAGAGCACGGTTTCGGCGGCGGAGCCTGTGGAGGGAAACTATTCCATCGGCATCTCCCAGTTTGCCGAGCACGGCTCCCTCGACGACTGCCGGAAGGGCTTTGTCGACGGACTCGCGAAGGCGGGCTTCATCGAAGGGACGAATCTTAAGATCGACCTCCAGAACGCGAACGCGGACACCGGCACGGCGGCGACGATTGCGGACAGCTTTGTCTCCGGCGGCGTGAATCTGATCTGCGCGATCGCGACGCCGAGCGCGATGGCCGCGTACAACTCCACGAAGGATACGGATATTCCGGTGATCTACACGGCGGTGTCTGATCCGGTCGCGGCGCAGCTGGCGAAGGAGGACGGCACGCCGGTCGGCAGCATCACGGGAACATCAGACGCGCTTCCGGTGGAGGATCAGCTGAAGATGATCCGGGCCTTCCTTCCGGACGCGAAAACCATCGGCATCCTTCACACCTCTTCCGAGACCAACTCGGATTCCACCATCGCGATCTACAAGGAGCTGGCTCCGAAGTATGATTTTGAGATCGTGGATTCCGCGATCAGTCAGCTGTCCGACGTGCCGATGGCGGCCGCGGACCTTGCGGGCAAGGTGGACTGCATTTCCAATCTGACAGACAACACGGTGGTGCAGGCTCTATCCGCCGAGCTGGATGCGGCCAACAAGGCGAAGATTCCGGTCTTCGGATCCGAGATCGATCAGGTGAAGGCCGGCTGCGTGGGCTGCGAGGGCCTCGATTACTATGAGCTGGGAATGCAGACCGGCGCGATGGCCGCGAAGGTACTGAAGGGCGAGGCGAAGGCGTCGGATCTTCCCTTCGAGACGATCACATCGCCGAGCGCCTATGTCAACACGGCGGCTGCGTCGGATCTCGGCATCACGGTGCCGGACGCGTACACGGGCGAAGGAGTCACAACCTTCGATTCCGTCGAGAAGAGCACGCAGACCGAGTCGTAAGGAAGAGGAGTCATGCAGTTAGTCATCAGTGTTTTCGAGCAGGGCTTCATCTATTCGATCATGGCCCTGGGTATCTACATCACGTACAAGATTCTGGATTTCCCGGATCTGACCGTGGATGGAAGCTTTCCGATGGGCGCCGCGATCGCGGCGCTCCTCATCACGAAAGGCGTTCCCGCGATCCTCACGCTGCCGATTGCGTTTGCGGCGGGAGGATTCGTCGGGTTTCTGACCGGCGTCATTCACGTGAAGCTCCATGTCAGGGATCTTCTCTCCGGCATCATCATGATGACGGCTCTCTATTCCGTCAATCTCCGGATTATGGGGCGCGCGAATATTCCGCTCTACAGCGAGGAGACCATCTTTGACAACGGGCTTGTGAACCGTCTTCCGGCCGTGATGGCGGATTACCGAACTTCGCTTATTCTGCTGCTCATCGTGATCTGCGTGAAGCTGGCGCTTGACTGGTATATGCGCACGAAATCGGGCTTCCTGCTCCGGGCGGTGGGCAGCAACGACACCATCGTCACGACACTCGGCGTGGACAAGGGCAAGGTCCGGATTGTAGGACTGATCATTGCAAATGCACTCGTCACGCTGAGCGGGTGCCTCTATGCGCAGCAGCAGCGATACGCGGACGTCTCGATGGGCACGGGCACCATGGTGATCGGGCTTGCCTCGGTCATCATCGGAACGACGCTGTTCCGGCGTGTGACCCTCTGGAATGTGACCACATCGGTCATCATCGGATCGATTCTCTACAAGGCCTGCGTGGCGGCCGCGGTGCATTTCCTTACCAACGCCAGCGACATGAAGCTGATCACGGCGGCGCTTTTCCTCGTCATCCTTGTGATCTCGATGGACAAGAAGAGAAAGGTGGCGAGTGAGGATGCTTGAGCTCCGGCATATCAGAAAGACCTATAATCCCGGAACCGTAAACGAGATCTGTTTCTTCCGGGACTTCAGCCTGAAGATCGGAACCGGGCAGTTCGTCTCGGTCGTCGGATCGAACGGATCGGGCAAGACCTCGATGCTCAACATCATCTGCGGCTCCATCGATGTGGATGAGGGCCAGGTGATCATCGGGGATCAGGATATTTCGCGTCAGAAGGACTATGTGCGGCACCGCCGGATCGGCCGTGTCTACCAGAATCCGGCGCTGGGGACCTGTCCCGATATGACGATCATGGAAAATCTTTCGCTGGCCGAGAACAAGGGAAAGCCCTACAACCTGACGCGCGGAGCGGACAAGGGGCGGAGGGACGCCTTCCGCTCGATACTGGAGCCGCTCGGGCTCGGGCTTGAGGACAAGCTTGACGTTCAGGTGAAGACGCTGTCCGGAGGGCAGCGTCAGGCTCTGGCGCTCCTGATGTCCACCATGACGCCGATTGATTTCCTGATACTCGACGAGCATACGGCGGCTCTTGACCCGAAGACGGCCGAAATCATCATGAAGCTGACCGGCCGGATCGTCGCGGAGAAGCGTCTGACGACGATCATGGTCACCCATAACCTCCGCTACGCCGTGGAATACGGGGACCGCCTGCTGATGATGCATGAGGGCCATGTGATCATGGACCGGTCGGGCGAGGAAAAGAAGAATATGGATATCCGGGAGATTCTCGCGAAGTTTGACGAGATCTCGCTGGAAGTGGGAAACTGAGAGAAAAGGCAGAAGAAAAGAGGCGCCGCGCGGAATGGTCTGTGCGGCGCCTCCTTTGTCCCGGAACGGGATCAGCGGTCCTTCATGTCGACGAAGTCGAGACGCTCGCCGACGTACTTGGTGGCGGGCCGCATGATGCGGCCGTCATAGAGCTTGTTCTCCACATTGTGCGCCACCCAGCCGGAGACCCGGGCGATGGCGAAAAGCGGCGTGAAGAGATCCTCCGGGATCCCCAGCATGTTGTAGGCGAAGCCGGAGTAGAAGTCGACGTTGGTGGGAAGCACCTTGTGCTTCCGCTCATAGGTGACCTCCTTCACTGTCTTCTCGAAGAGCTCGTAGAACTCGAACTGATCCAGGCACTGCTGCTCCTCGGCCAGCTGGCGGCAGAGATCACGGAGCAGCTCCGCTCTCGGATCGGAGAGCGTGTAGACCGCGTGGCCGAAGCCGTAGACGAGACCGCTGTGATCGAAGTACTCGCCGTCGAGAATGCCGTTGACGACCCTGACGATCGTGTCCTTGTCGTGGCTGTAGTGCGTCTTTGCGATGACCTCCTTCATCATCTGGGCCACCGAGATGTTGGCGCCGCCGTGCTTCGGTCCCTTCAGCGAGCCGATGGAGCCGCAGATGGCGGAGTAGAGGTCCGTGCCGGTGGAACCGATGACGACGTCGGTGAAGGTGGAGTTGTTGCCGCCGCCGTGATCCGCGTGAATCACGAGGATCGCGTCAAGAAGATTGGCCTCCTTCTGGGTGAAGTGACCGTCATGGCGCAGCATGTAGAGCAGGTTCTCCGCGATCGAGTACTCGGGGCGCGGATAGTGGATCACCAGCGATTTCCGGTAGAGGTCGTGCATCTTCGCCTGATAGGCGTAGCAGCCCAGAGCCGGGAATTTGGCGATCAGGTTGAGCCCCTTCAGCAGCGTCTGGTAGACATCCGTGTTGTCCGGGTCGTCGTCATAATTATAGAGAGACAGCGTCAGGGTCTGGAGACGGTTCATCAGGTTTCGGGAAGGAGCGCGCAGTACCTCGTTGACGAGAAAATTGTCCGGCAGCTCGTAGCGCGCCGCCAGAGAGCTCTTGAAATCGGCGAACTGCTGGCGGTCCGGCAGGAATCCGAAGAGCAGCAGAAAGCAGGTTTCCTCGAAACCGTAGTTTCCCTGACGGTGGGTGATCAGATCACGGATGCTGTAGCCGCGGAAGAGCAGATCACCCTCGCAGGGAACCGGCCGGCCGTCCTCACCGGCTGTGTAGCCGATGACGTCGGAGACTCTCGTCAGTCCGATCCGCACGCCCGTTCCGTTCTCGTTGCGAAGGCCTTTCTTTACGTTATAATCAGTATAAAGATGGTTCGGAATGTCCGTGTAGTTCGAGGACTTTCCGAAGAACCTCGCAAGGATGCTGTCATCGTTGAAATTTGACCCCATTGCACGCGCCTTTCTTTGCATTTTATTTCTGATTATATGGCCTCGCCGAATCTTCGTCAAGCTTGCGCAAAATGCACCTTGACATGCCTGTACGGCGACTCTTATAATACTTTGGTGCGACAATCCCGTGTCGCCCTGTATTTCTGCGCAAATGACCGGCCTGCCCCGGTGCGGCTTTGCGTCATCTCCTGCCGGGCATGTGGTAGCCCCGGGAGAGAAACCGTATGAATGATTTGAATGCTGCTTTCAGGAGGAAATTCCATGAGTACGTTTATGGCGAAGGCGGAAGACGTCGAGCGTAAGTGGTATGTCATCGATGCGGATGGCATGACACTCGGTCGTCTGGCATCGGAGACAGCCAAAATCTTAAGAGGAAAGAATAAGCCGATCTATACGCCGTATGTGGATACAGGCGACTATGTGATCATTGTGAACGCGGCCAAGGTGAAGGTGACCGGCAAGAAGCTGGAGCAGAAGGTCTACTTCAGACATTCCGATTATGTCGGCGGCGCGAAGTACACGACGCTGAAGGAAATGCTTCAGAAGAAGCCGGAGAAGGTCGTCGAGCATGCAGTCCGCGGTATGATTCCGCACGGAGTTCTCGGTGACAGCCAGTACAGGAAACTTCATGTCTATGCTGGTCCGGATCATGAGCAGGCCGCTCAGAAGCCGGAAGAGCTGAAGCTGTGATAGGAGGATACGACGTTGGCAAGCGAAAAGTATTATGGTACAGGTAGAAGAAAGAGCTCTGTCGCAAGAGTGTATCTGACCGCAGGCACAGGCAAGATCACCGTCAACAAGCGTGATATCGATGATTTCTTCGGCATGGAGACGCTGAAGATGATCGTCCGTCAGCCCTTCGCCGTGACCGGCACGGAGAACAAGTATGACGTCACCGTCTTCGTTCATGGCGGCGGCTACACCGGCCAGGCCGGCGCGATCCGTCATGGTCTGTCCCGTGCGCTCTGCAAGGCGGACGCGGATTTCAGACCGGCGCTGAAGAAGTCCGGTTTCCTGACACGTGATCCGAGAATGAAGGAAAGAAAGAAATACGGTCTCAAGGCCGCACGCCGCGCGCCGCAGTTCAGCAAGCGCTGATCGCTGTCCGGGTGGCATGATCATAAGGTCCGTGAAACGAGCAATCAGTTTCACGGACCTTTTCGTACACAGCGTTTTCCGGAAGCGCGGCGAAGGCCGCCATCCGGCTGTGAACGCAGTCTGAAAGCGCCTCGATGCGCTGTACGGGACGCGCCGGCCGGTGCGTCCGCGCCGCGCGGGTCAGACCGCGGCGGTGACGCCGGCCGGAGGTACGTCCGGTCCGGGAGGGTACTCTTCCGGGGACGGAATCTCTTCAAGCCGCTCCGGCAGTTCCGCTTCGGCCGGGAAACGGTTTCCTCCGGTGAAGCCGGTGACCACGGCGAGAAACGCCTTGCCGTGGCGCTTCGAGTTCTTTTCTCCGACGCCGTGAAGGGCGGTCAGTTCGGGAATCGTGAAGGGCTGACGCACAGCCATCTCATAGAGCGTCCGGTTGGAGAAGATGATGTAGGGCGGACAGGCCTGCCGGCGGGCGATCTCCGAGCGGAGGCAGTGCAGCTCGTCGTAGAGAGCCGCGCCCCGGGGCGTAAGGCGGGAGCGGAAGCTGTCCGATGAACGGGCGCCGGCCTTCACGGCGCGGCGGATATCCAGCTGTTTCCGGATGACGGGTTCCAGCTCGGTCCATTCGAGACTGCCTGCGGCATGATACATGGCGGGCAGCATTTCATTGATCAGAGGGAACAGTCGGTAACAGAAGGCATCGTAATCCATAGGTCTCCTTTGGCGGGAGGAGGATGCGTTCATCATACGTTCATAAAGATGCGAAGTCAATAAGACGATCGGAACCAAAAAGCGTGCACAATTCAACGGTCGGCAGGACCGGCGGGGAGGAGAAAAACAGATGGCGGTCAGGGCTTTGGGAGCCGGAAGGCTTACGGAGGAAGAGCGGAAGGCGGACAGGAAGACGCTGCGGAACTACGATCTCTGCGCACTGGGAGAGAGGGCGGTCTATCTTCCGGGCGGTCTTCTCCCGCGCCGCCGCTACCTTCTCTGGAGCGAGATTGCGAGGATTTACAAGAGAGTGGCCGTGAGTCCCGCCACCGGAAAGGCTTTTCTCACGCCGGTTCTCTATATCGTGTTCGCTTACGGCGGCGGGCAGGAGGAGGCGGTCCGTTTTCGCTATGTACACGACGCAGACCGGATGTTCGAGGATATCCGGGAACATCATCCGGAGATCAGCCTGATGAGCCGGAAGGGCGAGGAGGAGAAGGCCGAAAAGGAGCGGAAGGAGCGCGAGCTTCTCGAACGTCCGCTCATGCCGGAGGCGGAAAAGACCGTCCGGCGGCTTGAAGAGGCGGAGACGTTTCTCGAAAAGAGACCGGCGCTCTCGCAGCGTCTTGCCGCCTGCGCCGCGAAAAAGAGGAAGGCGGATGCGGTCCGGCCGTCGGATCGGCGCATCGCCCTCGCACTGTTTCTGGCCGGCTGCGCGGCCGCCGTATATGGTTTTTTCGTGCTCCGGACCGACGGCGTCGGACCGGCGTTCCCCTGGCTTCTCGGGGGCATCGCGTGCATGTTCGTGATGCTCAACAGCCGGATCCTTCCCGCGCCGGGGTGGAGCCGGAAAGCGGCGGAGAAGGAGTGGAGTCTTGCGCTTGAGGCGGTTCAGGCGAATCTGAAGGGATTTCCGCAGTTTCCGGTTCCGGCCGCCTACGCGCATCCGGCCGTGCTTTCGAGGATGATCCGGATCGTCCGGGAGGGCAGGGCGGTGAGCACGGAGGAAGCGCTCGCCGCACTGGCGGACGATCTGAAGAGAACGGATTCGTCGGTGGCGCTCGACGCGAAGGATTACGGAGAGGTCACCGCGGTCAAGCCGCTGTTCATGGTGATGCAGTATCGGTTGAATTTATAATGTGTTTATAATTCTGAAGAAATTATAAATATTTTTGTTGAACATTTCCCTTCCTGACGCTAATATTAGTGATAACCGTTCATGGTGAGCGGCAAAAAAGGAAAGGGGAAAACGCTATGGCCTCATTCATTCTCGGGCTCCTGATCCTTTTCGTCGGCGGTGCAGCCTACGGAAAGTTCTGCGAGCATGTCTTCGGGCCGGACGACCGCGAGACGCCTGCCTTCGCTAAGCAGGACGGCGTGGATTACGTTCCGATGCCCACCTGGAAAAATTCTCTGATCAACCTGCTCAATATCGCAGGCACCGGACCGATTCTCGGACCGATTCAGGGAATCCTCTTCGGACCCATCGCTTTTCTGGCGATCCCGATCGGCAATGTCATCGGCGGCTCCATGCATGACTACTTCAGCGGCATGATCTGCACGCGCGACGGCGGAACCCAGATGCCGGATATGATCCGGAAATACACCAATCAGGGCGTCTACTGGGTTTACAATCTTTTCGTCTGCATCCTGCTTCTGCTGGTGGGCGCGGTCTTCATCTACACGCCGGGCGACATTGCGGCGACCGGTATCCTCGGCATCAGCAATGATCCCCACACCGCGGGCATCTGGATTGTCTACGCTGTGATCTTCATCTACTATCTGATTGCGACGGTCTTCCCGATCGACAAGATCATCGGCCGGATCTATCCGATCTTCGGCATGATCCTGCTGTTCTCCGCGGTCGGCATCTTCATCGCGATCTTCGCGAAGGGCTATCCGCTGACCAATCTCTGGGACGGCTGGAACGTCGCCGGCGGCTTCGCCTACGGCACTTATTTCTCGGCGCATCATTTCATCCCGGTCTTCTTCCTGACGGTGGCCTGCGGTATCCTCTCGGGATTCCATTCCACCCAGACAGCCCTGATCTCCCGGACGATGGAGAGCGAGAAGGAAGGCCGCATGACGTTCTACAACATGATGATCCTTGAGGGCTTCATCGCGATGTGCTGGGCGGCCGGCGCGATGGGCATGATCAACATGGGCAAGGTTCTTGTCTCCGACGCGGGCGCCTTCTCGAGTCCGGACGGAACCGCGATGGCGGCGACGGGCGTCGTCGTGGTGCTCTGCAAGGACGCGCTCGGTTCGGTCGGCGGCATCATCGCCCTGGTCGGCGTCGTGGTGCTTCCGATCACCTCAGGCGACACCGCGCTCCGTGCGCTCCGTCTGACGCTGGCGGATACGATCCATATCCGGCAGGACACCAACGCGAAGCGCTTCAGCCTGGCGATCCCGATTTACGCGCTGGTGGCGCTGGTCCTCGTCTGGGCGAAGTTCGACAGTCAGGGATTCGGCAAACTGTGGAGATATTTCGCATGGGCGAACCAGATGATCTCCCTGTTTGCGCTGGCCTGCATCACGGTCTATCTGGTTGAGCACGGCAAGGCGAAATTCGCGTGGATGCCGATGCTTCCGGGCTGCTTCTATGCCTTTGCGACCTGCACGTTCATCGTTCACAACCCGGCCCAGGCGGCGGGCGGCGAGGCGATGCCGTGGGGCACGGCCTACGCGGTCGGAGCGGCTTTCACCGCTGTCTATCTTATCCTCGTTGTCATGAGGGCAAGGGCGGGCAGAAGCGCCAGCGCGGCAGCTGCCTGACCTGTGATCCTGCATTGCCTGCGATTGCCTTTCATCGGCAGTCTGACGGTCCGGCGACCGTCAGGCTGCCTTTTTCAAACCGGTCTGACGTGAAGGTCACCGGACCGGCGACAGTTCAGAGAAACGGAGCGGTTATGATCGAATTTTTACGGGAACAGGGCGTCTCGGAACGGATTCTGACGGACATTGAGCATTTCAGACGCTACTACAAGCTGAGTGAGGCGGGACGGAAGCGGATTCCGAATCCGGAGTACCGCTACTACGGCAAAGAAGTCTGGGAGCAGGCCTGCGCGACGCTGCTGGCCGGCGAGCATCTGCTGCTGGCCGGTCCGAAGGCGACGGGCAAGAATGTTCTCGCCCAGGGGCTCGCGGCGGCCTTCATGAGACCGGAGTGGGACATCTCCCTCTATATCAACACGGACGCCGCTTCGCTGATCGGCACCGATACATTCGAGAACGGCGCGGTGCGGCTACGGAAGGGACCGATTCTCCGGGTCGCCGAGGAAGGCGGGTTCGGCGTGCTCGACGAGATCAATATGGCCAAGAATGAAGCGCTGGCGGTCCTGCACGCGACGCTCGATTTCCGGCGGATCATCGACGTGCCGGGATACGACCGGATCATGCTGGGCGGCGCGTCGCGTTTCATCGCCACGATGAACTACGGCTACGCGGGGACAAGGGAGGTCAACGAGGCGCTGGCATCCCGTTTTATGGTCATCGAGATGCCGGTGATCAGCGAGGAAAATCTGAAGAAGCTGATCCTTCACCGCTTCCCGACCCTGAAGGAGGATTATGCGACGCTCTTCTCACGCCTCTTCCATGACATCCGGCGGAAGTGCGAGGGCGGCGAGATCTCGACGAAGGCGCTGGACCTCCGGGGGCTGCTCGCGGCGGTCAACATGATGCGCCGGGGGCTGGGCGCGGTGCCGGCTCTCTCGCTCGGACTCGTCAACAAGTGCTTTGATCCCTACGAGCGGCAGCTGGTCAGCGATATGGTATCGGTGAGGATTCCCGGCGATCTGGACCGTACGAAGATGTTCACCGACTGACGAACCGCGTACCGCGGGACATGCAGCCGCGGGGCCGTCAAAAGACGGGATGACACCTCGGCCGTTTCCGCGGCGATGGAAGAACGGCAGTCCCGGAGCAGACAGGGTCCGCGCGGGCAGGAGCAGGGAAGGAGTGACGGACGGCCGGAGACCGTCCGTGAGCGGGATGAAGCTGACGGAATTTGAGAAGAAGAGAGCGGCGAATCTGATCTGGAACGGGGCGGGGGACTACTCGGTCGCTCCCGGCTTCCGCGTCTATGACGAGGAGGGCCGCGCGGAGCTCTACTGGAACAGCATCGTCGGATCGATTCACCGTCATTATGACTGGGAGAAGCTGCTGACGTACTACCATACCTTTCATGAGACGGCGGATCAGGGCCTCTATGAGAGCCTTTTCTGGATCGCGATGGAAAATGCAGCCTTCGGCCTCGAGGAAAACGAGCGCCCCGTGTTCCCGTATCTCCGGCGCGAGTACGCGCGCCGGGTGCTGAAGACGTCGACACCGGGACTGGAGATCAGCCGGGCGGACTGGATTTTCCGCGGTCATCTCCATCATGCCATGGGCGAGGACTCGGGTCTTCCGGATCTGGTCGACCGGAAGCTTCTGGAGGCGATCGAAATCGGTCCGGAGCTTTCCACCGACGAGGCGATTCAAGCGATCGGAGAGACGCTGAAAACGTATTTCGGCTTCGAAAGGAAGCCGGGCTCCGGAAAAGAACGGACAGGGAGGGGGCTGAGGCCTGTCCTGCCCGCTCTGCGGTTCGGATTTCTCAGGGGAAGGAACCGGAATCAGACAGGGCCGGTGCGCCGGCTCGCCTTTGGATACGGCGAGCATGTTTTTGAGTACGGAGGCGAAGCGCGTGACCAGAGTCATCTGAGTGTTTCCTTCGCGAAATACACAGCCCAGACGGACGAGGGGCTGAAAGAGTACATCACGAATTGTTTCGGCGCCTCCGCCATCGATGAGAAGGAGAGGGCGAAGCTCGAGAAGACGTACTGCTGCGGAAACCACGCGGACGTGCGGCTCCATCTGACGAGAGGCGATACGACGAAGGAGATGCTGGAGAATGGATACGCCGGAAAAATGCGGAGGCAGGCGCTCCGTCAGGCGGAGCGCAACGAGGAGGCGTTCAACGAAAAACGGGCCTTGTACCGCGTGCAGATCGAGCGGCTCGCCTCGCGTATCCGGAACTCGGTTCTGATGCGGATGGATGCGGAAACGCTTCGCTCGACGGCCGGCCGGTTCTGCGCCGGACGGGTGTGGCGCGGCCTTCAAATGAATGACGACCTGCTCTTCGAGAAAACGCTGCCCGGATCGGAGGGGGATCTGACGGTCGATCTCCTTCTGGACGCGTCCACCTCCCAGATCCACCGTCAGGAGATCGTGGCGGCTCAGGGATATATGATCGCGGAGGCACTGACACGCTGCGGCATCCCGGTGCGCGTCTCCTCCTTCTGCTCGCTGAACGGCTATCTTGTGATGAACCTTTACCGGGATTACAGCGAGACACAGAAGAACCGGGATATTTTCCGATACGTGACGACCGGGGCGAACCGGGACGGTCTGGCGATCCGGCTTGCGGCCGGCCTGATGCGGGACGGACGGGCCGGACACAGGATTCTCATCACACTCACCGATGCCCGGCCGAATGATGTCATCAAGGTGGCGGCTTCGCCCGGCGTCTTTCAGGACTACGCTGCCTCTGTCGGAGTGGAGGACACGGCGAAGGAGGTGCACGCCGCCCGTATGCAGGGGATTTCCGTGATGGCCGTTTTCACGGGGGATGATCAGGACCTGCCGTCGGTGCGCCGAATATACGGAAGCAGCTTCGCCCGGATCCGGAGCCTCGATCTTTTTGCCGATACGGTCGGCACGATGCTGCAGACGGAGATTTCACTGATTTGAAACAAAAAAGGGGGACGCGCCGGAAATAGCGCGTCCCTTCTTTCGGGTCTTTCTGATTGGTTTTTTTGATACGGATCCGGTTATGCCGGCTGCTCACTCTCATCGGAGGAGCTGTCCGTCGATTCCGAAGTGGAATCGGTTCCGAAGTTGACGGTCAGCGTACCCTTCTGATAGGAGGTGGCGCCGCTGCTGAAAGCGTCCTGCGCCTGCCGCTCGACTGTGAGCTTCACGGAGTCGCCTTCCTTGCAGTCGGCGAGCGCGGACTTCAGCTCTTCCACGGTTGTGATCTCCTTATCATTGAATCCGGTGATGATGTCGCCCTTCTGAAGCCCCGCATTGTCAGCGGCGGAGCCCTCCGTCACGGAGTAGACGTAGACGCCCTGCGGCGCGTTGTACTGCTTCGCCTCGCTCTCGGTCACGGTGACGCAGGTGATGCCGAGCGTGACGGAGCCGTTCGAACTGCTGCTGCCGTCCGAGCCCTTGCCGTTCGCGAGATTCTGGAGGATCGGAAGCGCGTAGTCGATGGGGATCGCGTAGCCCATACCCTCGACGGATTCATCCTCGTACTTGGCGGAGTTGATGCCGATGAGCTCGCCCTTCATGTTGAGCAGTGCGCCGCCGGAGTTGCCGGGATTGATGGAGGCGTCCGTCTGAATCATACCTTCTGTCGTCTCGGTTTTGCCGGTTTCCTCATCCTGGGTTTCGATGGAGCGGTTCAGCGCCGACACGATGCCGCTCGAGACGGACTGGCCGTAGCCGAGGGCGTTGCCGATCGCGACGACCTGCTCGCCGACGCGGAGCTTGTCGGAAGAACCGATGCTGATGACCTTGATCGCCTTCAGCGTGTTCTTGTCGAGATCGCTGACCTTCACGCGGATGACGGCGAGGTCGCTGGAGGAGTCGGATCCGACCACCTCGGCGGACGCCGCGCTCTCGTCGGCGAAGGCGACGGACAGCTTGTCCGCTCCGGAGATGACGTGGGCGTTCGTCGCGATCATGACGTAATCATCGGTCCGGGCCACGATGATGCCGGTGCCCATGCTGATGGATTCGTAGCCGCTTCCGTTTCCGCTGCCGTCATCGTTCCCGCCGTCATTTCCTCCGAATCCGTTTCCATTGCCGCCGTTACCGAAGAAATAATTATAGAAATCGTTGGCGCTCGGTCCGTTTGCGGAATAGGAGTTGCCGTTCCAGCCGCCGTACCGGTCGAAGTATTTCTGAATCGTCTCGACCGACGTATTCGTGATGGCGACCATCGAAGGCATCGTCTGTTCGGCCACATCGGCGATCGACAGATCGCTGCCCGACGAGGACGTATCAGAAGAGGATGCATCGGATGATTCCGCGGAGGAATCCGATGCATCCGCGCTGCTGTCACGGTCCGCCGTCTTCTGGGCGCCGAGAACGATTTCGTTCTGGTTCGCCTTTACCGTTTCCACTGTCCCGGCGTTCGCGGAGATACCCGCGCCGACCATGCCGATGGCCGCCGCCATCGCGGCGGCAAGTCCGTATTTTCTCCATTTATTCATAATCAAAAGCCTCCTTTTTCGGATGTCCCTCATTCCGTCTCCGCCGTCCGGTTCTGTCCGGCTGATGAATGCCGCATCGCTTGTTCTTATTTTCGAATCATATTCTGGCGCCGAATTATGAAGGAAATGTGATCGTGACTTGAAGAAAGTATGGCAGCGGGGAAGGTGGATCTGTGATACACTGGCGGAAGAAACGGAAAGACGGCGGGAACCGGACATGAAACGGAAAGTTCCGGGGATGGGGATACGGAACGGACAGGGAAGCTGTGCGGCGGGCGGAGAGACACAGATGGAGGAGAGCGTGAAGAGGAGAGCCGGGAAACGAAACGGCGGAGCGCGGAGAACCGGCCGCCTTCTGTCGTGTGCCGCGCTGCTGATGATCCTGACCGGGGCGGCGATGCTGTCGGTGGGACTGTTCCGCATCACCGCGCAGATGATGGGGGCGGTCGACGCGTTTCGGATTTCACCTCTGCTCTACGATCTGGCCGCCTGCGGGATGAGCGCGGACGGACTTCTCCTGATGAGGACAGGACGGAAGACACTGATCGATCCTTTCGGAGAAGATCGGATGGTGCTCGGCTTTCCGTGGTCCGCGTGGCTGGTGGCCTTTACGGCTGCGGCGCAGGCTGCGGGCCATATGTATGTGATCGAGATCCGGGCGAATATCCGGGTTCACCACATCGCGACCGCGCTGGAGTTGATTCTGCTGACGGCATTTTATCTGCTGAAGGACGGGGCGGGCCGGTCGGAGACGGGTCTGGCCGGCCCGCTGTCCGGCCGGGCGGAGAAGAAGCGGAAGGCGCGGATCATTCGACAGAACGGACGGCGGAATGAGACGGCTCCTTTCCGGATAAAGAAACGGCAGGCTTAGTCAGACCGTCCATCCTCCATCGAGCGTGACGACCTGACCGGTCATATAGGGATGACGGACAGCCAGTCCGTAGAGCAGCTCCGCCGCTTCCTCCGCCGTGCCCATGCGGCCGAGCGGGATCTCTTCGGCCAGCGCTTCCTTTTCCTCCGCGCTGAGCCGGTCGTTCATCTGTGTGTCGATGGCGCCGAACGCCGCGGCGTTGACGCGGATGCCGCTGGGAGCCAGCTCCTTCGCCATCGCCCGTGTGAGCGCGATGAGCCCGCCCTTGCTGGCGGAGTACACCGATTCGAAGGAACCGCCGGTGACGCCCCAGACGGAGGAGACGTTCACGATGGAGCCCTGATGTCTGCGGAGCATCAGGGGGATCGCGGCCCGCATGGTGAAGAACGCGCTGCGGAGATTGACATTCATCACGCGGTCCCATTCCGCTGTCGGCGTTTCCTGAAGGAGGCCGGAGGAATCGACTCCGGCGTTATTGATGAGACAGTCCGGCGCGCCGAACGCGCGGTCCGTCCGGGTGAAGAGCTCCGTCACGAACGCTTCGTCCGCGATATCGCCGGGGACGGCGAGCACCTCCGTATCCGGCAGGGCACGGAGCGCCGACTCCGCGCGAAAAAGCGAGCCGTCCGTGTTCCGGCTGGTGATGACGATCCGCCAGCTGCCGGCCGCTGCGAACCGGAGGGCGCAGGCGCGTCCGATGCCGCGCGAGCCTCCGGTGATGAGAACAGTCTGCTTCATTCCGATTCGTTTCCTTTCCGCGCTGTCCGGGACAGGCGCTGTTCCCACTATACGTTTCATGCGCGATTGTGTCCACAGAAAAATGCAGGCGGCGCGTCAAGACACTCCTGCGGACGCGGGCTGAACAGACAGCGCTCTGAAAGGCTGTGCCGGTGACGGTTGCCACCCGCCAGTCCGCGGTGGTATGATAATCAAAACTGCGGCCGCGGCTGCCGAAGGCAGCGCCGCGGCCGGAAAACGGGAAAGGAAAGAGGATGACGAACAGGATTCTTCTAATTTATAATCCGAAGGCCGGCAAAGGGCTTTTCCTGCAGTCGCTTCCGGATGTGATCGACCTGTTCACGAAGGCCGGCTATGCGGTCGAGGTGTACCCGACGCAGGCGCCCGGAGACGCAGTCCGGAAGATTATACAGATGCGGGATGAGTACTGCATGATCGTTCCGGCGGGCGGAGACGGGACGCTCGACGAAGTGGTGACCGGGCTTCTCCGGAGCGGGAAGGATATTCCGGTGGGCTATATCCCGGTGGGCTCCACCAACGACTACGCGTCGAGTCTGGGACTGTCCACCAACGTGCTTGAGGCGGCCGGCGATATTGTCGGCGGCACGGAGCACCGGGTCGACGCGGGCATCGTCAACGGGGATCATATGTTCATCTATGTGGCGGCCTTCGGCGCCTTCACCGATGTGGCCTACGCCACCAATCAGGACATGAAGAACGCGCTCGGCCATGTCGCCTATCTGATTGAGGCGACGAAGAGGCTCGGTGATCTCACCTCCTATATGATGCGCGTCACCACCAGCCAGACGATGACGCAGCAGGACTATATCTTCGGCATGATCACCAATTCCACCTCGGTGGGAGGCATCCGGAATATCACCGGAAAGGATGTGGAGCTGGATGACGGCCTTTTTGAGGTCACGCTGGTCCACAATCCCAAGAGCATTCTGGAGATGCAGGAGATCGTAGGCTGCCTTCTGACGGGCAATCACGACACGGAGCTGATTGACTTCTTCCGGACGGACAGACTGGAACTGGAATCGATGCAGGAGATTCCCTGGACCTTCGACGGGGAGTACGGCGGCGCGTATTCGGAAATGCATATTGAGAACCGCAGGCGGGCGATCCGCATGATTCTCGACAGACAGAATTGACGGGAAGAGGAGGAATCGATGGAGAACGAGCAGCTTGATCTGACAGGCATCTTCGGCGAAGATGTTTTCGACGAGAGAACGATGCAGCAGCGTCTGCCGAAGAAGGCCTACGAGGCGCTGAAAAATACAATTGAAAACGGAACGGAGCTGGATCCGGCGACAGCGGACACCATTGCCCATGAGATGAAGGAATGGGCGATGGAGAGGGGCGCGACCCATTATACGCACTGGTTCCAGCCTCTCACCGGCGTGACGGCGGAGAAGCATGATTCCTTCATCACCGCGCCGAAGGAGGACGGAACGATTCTTATGCGGCTCAGCGGAAAAGAGCTGATCAAGGGAGAGCCGGATGCCTCTTCCTTCCCGTCGGGCGGTCTCCGGGCTACCTTTGAGGCAAGGGGCTACACGATCTGGGACAGCGCGTCCCCGGCCTTTGTCCGGCACGACGAGGGAGGCGCGACGCTCTGCATTCCCACCGCCTTCTGCTCTTATACCGGCGAGGCGCTGGATCAGAAGACGCCGCTGCTCCGCTCGATGGAGGCGATCGACCGTGAATCCATACGGCTTCTCCGTCTTCTCGGAAACAAGACGTCAAAACGGGTGACACCGTATGTGGGCGCGGAGCAGGAATATTTCATCATCGACCGCGCCAACTACCTGAAACGGATGGATCTGATCTTCACGGGACGGACGCTGTTCGGCGCGATGCCGCCGAAGGGCCAGGAGCTGGACGATCATTATTTCGGGACGCTCCGGCCGAGGATCGCCTCCTTCATGCATGACGTGAACGTGGAGCTGTGGAAGCTGGGCGTGCCCGCGAAGACACAGCACAATGAGGTGGCTCCGGCTCAGCACGAGCTGGCACCGATTTACGAGAAGGTCAACGTGGCGGTGGATCACAATCAGCTGATCATGCAGACGCTGAAAAGAGTGGCGACGCGCCACGGCCTCCGCTGCCTGCTTCATGAGAAGCCCTTCGAGGGCGTCAATGGGTCAGGCAAACACAACAACTGGTCTCTGATGACGGACGACGGGATCAATCTTCTCGATCCCGGGAAGACGCCGCATGAGAACATTCAGTTCCTGCTGGTTCTGACCTGTATCTTAAAGGCGGTGGATACCCACGCGGACCTGCTCTGCGAATCGGCTTCGGATGTCGGAAACGACCGCCGCCTGGGCGGAAACGAGGCGCCGCCCGCCATCATCTCGGTGTTCCTCGGAGAGCAGCTTGAGGATGTGATCGAGCAGCTGGTGTCTACCGGCCAGGTGAACCGATCCAAGTCCGGCGGCAAGCTGGCGACCGGCGTTTCCTACCTCAACGACATCAGCAAGGACGCCACCGACCGGAACCGCACCTCACCCTTCGCGTTCACCGGGAACAAGTTTGAGTTCCGCATGGTCGGATCGCGGGATTCCATCGCCGCGCCCAACGTGGTGCTGAACACCATCGTCGCGGAGGCCTTCCGCGAGGCGGCGGACGTGATTGAGGCGGCCGGACCGGAGAAACGGCAGGAGGCGGTGCATGATCTGATCAGGCAGTACGCGTCAGACCATCAGCGCATCATCTTCAACGGAAACGGCTACTCGCCGAGCTGGGTCACGGAGGCGAAGAGGCGGGGACTTCCGATTATCTCGTCGATGGTGGACGCGATCCCGGCTCTGACGACGGACCGCGCCGTGAAGCTTTTCGAGACGTTCGGCGTCTTCACGAAGAAGGAACTGACCAGCCGGATGGAGGTCAAATACGAGACCTACTCGAAGGACATCAACATCGAGGCAAGGACGATGCTGGAGCTGGCGAGCAAGCAGCTGATTCCGGCGATCATCGCCTGCATGAAGCGTCTGGCGGAGAGCGCGGTGGCCGTGGAGCAGTGCGGGATTCCCGCGACGGTGCAGGAGGAGCGCCTGAAGGAGCTCAATACCTGCCTCTCCGAAGCCCGGACCGCGATGAAGCGTCTGGAACAGGAGACGCTGGCGGCGGAAAAGAACCCGGCCGGACGGACGCAGGCCGTGATGTTCCGCGACCGGGTCGTGCCGGCGATGGATGAGCTGCGCCGTCCGATTGACCGCGCTGAGATGATCGTGGACAAGGACCTCTGGCCCGTTCCGTCCTACGCGGACCTGATGTTTGAAGTTTAACGGAAGAGAGTTGACATTTATTCTTTCATCTTTGTAGAAAATGACGTATTATTAGAGATGGCATTTGACGAAATTTGACTAAAATTCATTAAATAAGTACGATGATAGGGCGGAGGTACGCAGATGCTATCGAATCTTGTGCTGCAGGATACCATAAACGGAATCAAGGCGATCACAAAATGTGAACTGACCGTCGTCAACCTGGACGGCAAGGTAGTGGCGTCGACCAGAGACGACGTCACGGTGAACCGTTCGGATATCGTCAGCTTTGCCGACTCGCAGGCTGATTCCCAGGAGATCCGCGATCAGCGGTACTTTAAGGTCTACGACGACTATCAGCTGGAGTACATCGTCGTCGCTTCCGGAAGCGAGGAGACGTTCATGGTGGGCAAGCTGGCCGCGTTCCAGATCCAGAATCTGCTGATTGCCTACAAGGAACACTTTGACAAGGACAACTTCATCAAGAACCTGCTGCTTGACAACCTGCTGCTGGTTGATGTATATAATCGTGCCAAGAGGCTTCACATCGCGACGGATGTGAAGCGGGTCGTCTATATTCTTGAATCCGAGCAGAGCAAGGACTACAGTACACTGGAAGCGGTGAAGGGCCTGTTCGCCAAGTCGAAGAACGACTTCATCACGGCGGTGGACGAGAAGTCCATCATCATCATCAAGGAGCTGGGCGACGAGGACGGCGCGAAGGAGATGGCGGATATCGCCGCCTCCATTGTCTCCACGCTGGCGGAAGGCGACCACGGGGCGATCCATGTCGCCTACGGAAGCGCGGTGGGAGAGATCAAGGAAGTCAGCCGTTCCTACAAGGAGGCGCGGATGGCGCTCGACGTGGGCAAGATTTTCTTCGAGGAGCAGAATATCATTGCCTACAGCCAGCTTGGAATCGGACGGCTGATTTATCAGCTTCCGATTCCGCTCTGCAAGATGTTCATCAAGGAGATCTTCACGGACAAGTCGCCGGACGACTTCGATGAGGAGACGCTGGCTACCATCAACAAATTCTTCGAGAATTCCCTGAATGTTTCCGAGACAAGCCGTCAGCTCTACATCCACCGGAACACGCTGGTTTACCGTCTCGACAAGCTTCAGAAGAGCACGGGGCTTGATCTCCGTGTTTTCGATGACGCCATCACCTTCAAGATTGCGCTGATGGTCGTCAAGTATATGAAGTACATGGAGACGCTGGAATACTGATCCGCTCTCCGTGACAAAAGGAGGCTTTATGATTGATCTTGACCGCGTCAGCAAGCGGTTCGAAAACGGACAGCCTGCTGTCGACGAGATCTCGCTGCATGTGGACGAAGGAGAGTTCGTTTTCCTTGTCGGCGACAGCGGATCCGGAAAGACGACGCTGATCAAGCTGCTTCTGAAGGAACTGGAACCGACCGGCGGTGTCATCACCGTGAACGGAAAGGTGCTCAATACGATGAAGCATTCCCAGATTCCGGCCTTCCGCCGGAAGATCGGGGTGGTTTTTCAGGATTTCCGGCTTCTGCCGGAGCTGAATGTCTATGAAAACGTCGCCTTCGCGATGCATGTGGTGGAGGCGCGGAACCGGGATATCCGCGCGCGCGTCCCGCAGACGCTGAAGGAGGTCGGCCTGGCGGGCAAATACAGGAGTCTGCCCCGTCAGCTTTCCGGAGGCGAGCAGCAGCGCGTCGCCATCGCCCGCGCCATCGTGAACCGGCCCGATATTCTGCTGGCCGATGAGCCGACAGGAAACCTGGACCCGCGAAATTCCTACGAGATCATGAAACTGATCGAGGAGATCAACAACCGCGGCACGACCGTTCTCGTGGTGACTCACAACAGGGAACTGGTGGATCAGTTCCAGAAGCGTGTCATCGTGATGCGCAGGGGAGCCATTGCCGGAGACGTCGAGGAGGGTGGTTATATTGAAGCCTAGATCACTTGGATATCAGATCCGTCAGGGATTCCGGAACATCGGGCGGAACCGGATGTTCTCGATCGCGTCCATCGCGACGATGACGGCCTGCATTTTCATATTCGGCGCGTTTTTTTCGATCATCATGAATGTGGATTCGCTCCGGGCGGGACTTGAGCAGAAGGTGGGCATTACCGTCTTCTTTAAGGAAGGAACCGCGGACGACCGGATCCGCGGCATCGGCGAGGAGATCAGAAAGATTCCGCATGTGACCTCCGTGAAGTATACGTCCGCGGACGAGGCCTGGTCAGCTTACCAGAAGGAGTATTTCTCCTCTGATCCGTCGCTGGCCGAGGGTTTTAAGGGCGACAATCCGCTGGCCGGTTACGCGAGCTACACCGTCCTGGTGGATGAAGTGGAAAACCAGGACGCGGTGGTGCAGTCCGTCAAGGCGATCGACGGCGTCAGAAAAGTCAACCAGAGCAGCGGCGCCGCGAAGAATCTGAAGAGTTTCAACCGTCTTTTCACCTATGCCTGCGTGGCCATCATCACGGTTCTGCTGATTGTCTCGGTGATTCTGATCGCCAATACCGTCAATACCGGCATCGAGGTGAGGCGGAATGAGATCGCCATCAGCAAGCTGATCGGCGCGACGGATTCCTTCGTCCGGGCCCCTTTCATCGTGGAAGGCTTTCTGCTTGGGCTGATCGGTTCGGTGCTGCCGCTGGTGATTCTCTACATTGTCTACAACGCGCTGCTGGTGCAGATCCTGACCCGTTTCGGCTTTCTGACGACGATGGGAAATGTGCTGCTGACCGGCGCGTATGTGTTCCAGTATCTGGTGCCCATCGCCCTGCTTCTCGGAGTCGGTGTGGGGCTGATCGGTGCGGTGATCACGGTGCGGCGTCATCTCAACGTCTGACAGGCGGAAGAGAGCGTACTTAAGTCCGGGCATACAGCCCGGCCGCCGGAAGAGACCGGTTCGGAAATGAGGAAAAGTGTCCGGGGTTCGCTCCGCGGCACTTTTTTGTTTCGCTTCACAGATGTAAGGAGAGAGATGAAATTCAAACTGCATTCGGAATACCGGCCGACCGGCGATCAGCCGGAGGCCATACGGGAACTGGTGGACGGCTTTCGCGGGGGCAATCAGGCCGAGACGCTGCTCGGCGTCACCGGATCCGGGAAGACTTTTACGATGGCCAACGTGATTCAGCAGCTTCAGAAGCCGACGCTGGTGATCGCGCACAACAAGACGCTGGCTGCTCAGCTTTACTCGGAGTTCAAGGAGTTTTTTCCGGAGAACGCGGTGGAGTACTTCGTATCCTACTACGATTACTATCAGCCGGAGGCCTATGTACCCTCCTCTGACACCTATATCGCGAAGGACTCGGCTGTGAACGACGAGATCGACCGGCTGCGCCTGTCCGCCCTCTCTTCCCTGAGCGAACGGCGCGACGTCATCATTGTCTCCTCGGTCAGCTGCATATACGGCATCGGCGCGCCGGACGATTTCATGAATATGATGACGTCGGTGCGGCCGGGCATGCGGAAGGACCGGGACGAGCTGATCCGCGAGCTGATCGACATGCAGTATGAGCGGAATGAGATCGACTTTCACCGCGGCACCTTCCGGGTGAAGGGCGATACGGTCGAGGTCATACCGGCGGATGCGGACGACTACGCGCTCCGCGTGGAGTTTTTCGGAGACGAGATTGACCGGGTCACGAAGGTGAACCCGGTGGACGGGAACGCGATGGCGGAGCTCACCTATGCGCCGATCTACCCGGCCTCCTTCTATGTGGTGCCTCAGGACCGGATGAACGCCGCCTGCGAGGCGATCGAGAAGGAGAAGGAGGAGCGGATCCGCTGTTTCAAGGCGAATGACAAGCTTCTGGAGGCGCAGCGGATCGGAGAACGGACGGATTTCGACGTGGAGATGATGAGGGAGACCGGCTTCTGCTCCGGCATCGAGAACTACTCCCGTCATCTGACGGGACGGAAGGAGGGAGAGCCGCCGTACACGCTGATCGATTACTTCAGGGGCGATTTTCTGATCATCATCGATGAGTCCCACAAGACGATTCCCCAGATCGGCGCGATGTACAACGGAGACAGGAGCCGGAAGAACACGCTCGTGGACTACGGCTTCCGGCTGCCGAGCGCGCTGGACAACCGGCCGCTGAATTTCCGCGAATTTGAGGAACGGATCGATCAGATTCTGTTCGTCTCGGCGACGCCGGGGGACTATGAGGCGGAGCATGAGCTGCTCAGAGCCGAACAGGTCATCCGTCCGACGGGACTTCTGGACCCGGAGGTGGAGGTTCGGCCGGTGAAAGGTCAGATCGATGATCTGATCACGGAGGTGCACCGGGAAACGGAGAAGCATCACAAGGTACTGATCACGACGCTGACGAAGCGGATGGCCGAGGATCTCACGGATTATCTGAAGGACGCGGGAATCCGGGTCCGTTACCTTCACTCCGATATCGATACGCTTGAGCGGACGCAGATCATCCGGGACATGCGGCTCGATGTCTTTGACGTACTGGTCGGCATCAACCTTCTCCGGGAGGGACTCGATATCCCGGAGATCACGCTGGTGGCGATTCTGGACGCGGACAAGGAGGGATTCCTCCGCTCGGAGACCTCGCTGATTCAGACGATCGGACGGGCGGCGCGGAATTCGGAAGGGCATGTGATCATGTATGCGGACGTGATCACGGATTCGATGCGGCGCGCCATCGATGAGACGCGCCGCCGCCGCTCGATTCAGGAGGCCTACAACAAGGCCCACGGCATCACGCCGACTACGATCAAAAAGGCGGTCCGCGATCTGATCTCCACCGCAAGAGATGTGGCGGAGACGGAGAAGAAGGCCGGCAGGGATCCGGAGGATATGGACCGTGACGAACTGGTCGAACTGATCGGCAAGGTGGAGAAGCAGATGCGCGCCGCAGCGGCCGAGCTGAATTTCGAGATGGCGGCGGAGCTCCGCGACCAGATGGCGGAGCTGAAGAGGAATCTTGACGATGCCGAGGACACTGCGCGCCGGGTGAGGATCTCGCACCGGAAGCCGGCCGGAGGAGCGGACAGCCGCACACCCAGGACTTATAATAAGAAGAGGCGCTACAACCGTGGCGGCATGGCCTGAGCCGAGGGGGCGGAGGAAAACACGTCGACAGAACGCTCTGAAAGCGGAACCGGGAATCGGAAGGCGGCCGATCTCCGGGCGCTGCGCGGAAGTCCCGCTGAAGCAGCGGAAGAGAGGATGAGTGGAGAGAGATGGCGGAGATCTGCGACAGCTGCGCGAACTGCGTCAGCGACGAGGAAACAGGAGAGATGATCTGCGAGATGGACATGGACGAGGACGAGCTGGTCCGGTTCTATACGGCGCCTCAGGACGAGTGCCCGTACTACCGCCCGGACGATGAGTACGCCGTTGTCCGCCATCAGATGTGAAAAGATGTGACAGGACGGAAAAACGTGGTATAATCGCACATGTTTCATAGGAAGGGCGGGGCCTGCGTCTGTTCCTGGTCCCGGATCGATGCGCAACGGAGATTTGTGATGAAAGAACTGCTGAAAAAGTACAGTGATGTGATTCCCTACGCTGTTTTCGGCGTGCTGACCACGCTTGCCAACATCGCGACATACTGGGTGTGCTCCCACGTTTTCCATATGGGCCTTTCGGCAGGAAGCATTGTCGCCTGGATTGTGGCGGTCACCTTCGCCTATCTGACGAACCGGAAATGGGTCTTCCACTCGGAGGCGGTGACCGGAAAGGAAATCTTACGTGAGGTGATCGCGTTTTTTGCGGCCAGGATCGCCACGGAGGTGATCGACCTCGTGATGCTCAATGTCTTCGCCGGCATGATGGGCTTCGATGATATGATCGTCAAGGTGGTGGCTAATGTGGTCGTGATCATTGTCAATTATGTGGCGAGCAGACTGGTGATTTTCAGGCATAAGAAGCCGGACGGGAACGATGAGTAAGACCCGGAAACCGGAGGCGCATTCCTTTTCCTTGCGGAAGAGGGATGCATTTTTTATGCGGAAATATTTTATTACCTGTTGACACCATTGCAGGTCGGGTGTATAGTCAGAATCAAGGTGTTAGCACTCCAATAGAAAGAGTGCTAATAACCGGAAAGGATACGCGGTTTGGAACTGGATAACAGAAAGATGACAATACTGAACGCGATCATCCAGACTTACATGAAAACCGGTGAGCCTGTAGGATCGCGGACCATTTCCAAGTACACGGATCTGAATGTGAGCTCCGCGACGATTCGGAATGAGATGTCAGATCTGGAGGAGATGGGCTACATTATTCAGCCGCATACTTCGGCCGGACGCATTCCGACGGATAAGGCGTACAGACTGTATGTGGATCGTCTGGTGACGGAGAAGACCGAGCAGGTCACGGCGATGAACAGCCTCATGATCGCGAAGACCAACCGGATGGAAGAGGTGCTGAAGCAGCTTGTGAGAATGCTGGCTGCGAACACGAACTATACAGCGATGATGACCTCCTCCTATAAGGGCAACAAGGTCAAGTTCATCCAGCTGTCGAGGCTGAGTCCGAAACAGCTGCTGAACGTGGTCGTGATCGAGGGAAATGTCGTCAAGAATCATATCATCGACCTGGATGAGGAAATCTCCGAGGATCAGGTTCTCAAACTGAATCTGCTTCTCAACACGCGTCTGTGCGGTCTCAGTCTTGCCCAGATCAATCTGGGGCTGATCTCCAATATCAAGGAGGAGGCCCAGGGCCACTCAAGGATCGTGTCGGAGGTGCTGGACACCATCGCGGACGTGATCCGGGCGGAGACCGACGAGGACATGACGATCTACACCAGCGGAGCGAACAACATCTTCAAATACCCGGAGCTCTCGGAAGGGTCCAAGGCCAGCGAGCTGATCTCGACGCTCGAGGAAAAGGACGTGCTTGCCGATTTCGTGAAACAGACCGAGGAGAATGACAGCGGCATTCAGGTTTATATCGGCGATGAGAGTCCGGTGGCTTCGATGAAGGACTGCAGTGTGGTCACGGCGACCTACGAGCTGGGCGACGGCATGCAGGGCACGATCGGGATCATCGGGCCGAAGCGCATGGACTACAAAAAGGTCATGGATAACCTGAAAACCGTGAAGGCGACTCTGAACGAGGTGTTCGGAAACGGAACCGTCCGAAGGCTGACAGGGAAAAAAGAAGAAAGTGAGGACAGTGACGGGAATTGAGCGAGGAGAAGAAGAACGCCGCCGGTGCGGACGAGAAAGTCAGCAGCGCCGGAAAGGCGGATGAACATACAGAGGAAAAGCCGGATACGGCGAAGGCCGGGACGGAGAAGATCGCAGAGAAGTCCGATGATGACGTGAAGAGTGTGAAGCTCTCCCGCAGCGAGAAGAAGGCGCTCGAGAAGAAGGAGCAGGAACTGGCTGACATGAAGGACCGCTACCTTCGGACGATGGCCGAATACGAGAACTTCCGGAAACGGACGGAACGGGAAAAGGCGGATCTTTATTCCTTCGCAGTGAAGGACACGATGACCAGGATGCTTCCGGTGATGGATACCATCGAGCGGGGGATCGAGGCGATCCCGGAGGACCAGAAGGATGATCCTTTCGCGGAAGGCATGCGGAAGATCGCACAGCAGTTTGAGAAGGCGCTCGATGAGATCGGCGTCAAGGCGATGAAAACGGAGGGAGAACCCTTCGATCCGAAGCTGCATAAGGCCGTGATGCACGTGGATGACCCGAAGCTCGGGAAGAACGTGGTGGCGAAAGAACTGATGAAGGGCTACACCTACAAGGAAACCGTGATCCGGCACGCGATGGTTTCCGTAGCCAATTGAGAAAGACAGACAGCCGGGTCTCTGACCCGGAACCATATATTCTGAAATGAGAGGAGATCACATTATGAGTAAGATTATCGGTATCGATCTTGGTACGACAAACAGCTGTGTGGCCGTGATGGAAGGCGGAAAGCCCACCGTCATCGCGAACGCGGAAGGCGAGCGGACGACACCGTCAGTGGTGGCGTTCAAGGACGGCGAGCGTCTTGTCGGTGTTCTGGCGAAAAACCAGGCGGTGACAAACGCGGCCAACACGATTTCATCCATCAAGAGAAAGATGGGTACGAATGAGAAGGTGACAGCAGGCGGCAAGAGCTATACGCCGCAGGAAATTTCCGCGATGATTCTGATGAAGCTGAAAAAGGACGCAGAGGCTTATCTCGGCGAGCCGGTGACAGAGGCCGTCATCACGGTGCCGGCGTACTTCAATGACGCGCAGCGTCAGGCGACCAAGGACGCCGGCAAGATCGCGGGCCTTGAGGTCAAGCGGATCATCAACGAGCCGACGGCGGCGGCGCTGGCGTACGGCCTTGATAACGAGAGCGATCAGAAGATCATGGTCTACGACCTCGGCGGCGGCACGTTTGATGTCTCTGTCATCGAGATCGGCGACGGCGTCATCGAGGTGCTGGCGGTCAACGGCGACAGCCACCTGGGCGGCGACGACTTCGACAATGTGCTGACCCAGTACATGATCGATGATTTCAAAAAGAAGGAAGGCGTGGATCTCTCCCAGGATCCGATGTCCCTTCAGAGAATCAGGGAAGCGGCTGAGAAGGCGAAGAAAGAGCTGTCCAACGCGACGACGACGAACATCAACCTGCCGTTCATCACAGCCGTGAACAATGTCCCGAAGCACTTTGACATGAACCTGACCCGCGCGAAATTCAACGAGCTGACCCACGAACTGGTGGAGCGGACCGTCCCGCCGGTTCAGAAGGCGCTGCAGGACGCGGGACTGACATACAGTGATCTGACCAAGGTCCTTCTGGTCGGCGGTTCGACAAGAATCCCGGCCGTGCAGGAGAGAGTCCGTACGCTGACCGGCAAGGAGCCCAGCAAGAATCTGAACCCGGATGAGTGCGTGGCGCTGGGCGCCGCGATCCAGGGCGGCAAGCTGGCAGGCGACAAGGGCGCCGGCGACATCCTTCTTCTGGACGTCACGCCGCTGTCTCTGTCCATCGAGACGATGGGCGGTATCGCCACCAAGCTGATCGAGCGAAACACGACGATCCCGACCAAGAAGAGCCAGATTTTCTCCACGGCGGCCGACAACCAGACCTCCGTTGAAATCAACGTCCTTCAGGGCGAGCGTCAGTTCGCGAAAGACAACAAGTCTCTGGGCCGCTTCATGCTGGACGGCATCGCACCGGCGAGAAGAGGCGTGCCGCAGATTGAAGTAACGTTCGATATCGATGCCAACGGCATCGTGAACGTCTCCGCGAAGGATCTGGGCACCGGCAAAGAGCAGCACATCACGATCACAGGCGGTTCGAATATGTCTGACGCCGATATCGACAAGGCGGTCAGGGAAGCGCAACAGTACGAGGCCGAGGACAAGAAGCGCAAGGAAGCGGTCGATACCCGGAATGAAGCCGACAGCATGGTCTTCCAGGTCGAGGACGCGATGAAGAACGCCGGAGACAAGCTGGACGCGAATGATAAGGCAGCCGTGGAGGCGGACCTCAAGGCGCTGAAGGACGTCCTCGCAAAGCATCCGGACGCTGCCTCCATGACGGACGCGGATGTGGATGAGATCAAGGCCGCGAAGGAAAAGATGATGGCCAGCGCCCAGAACCTGTTCGCGAAGATGTATCAGCAGACACAGGGCGCTCAGCAGAACCCGGGGGCGGGTCAGCAGAGCAGCGGCGCAGGCAGCCAGAACCAGAATTCCGGCAGCGATGACGACGTTGTGGACGCAGACTACAAAGAGGTTTGATTATAAAGCATGGCAGAGAAGAGAGATTACTACGAGGTACTTGGCGTCGACCGCAGCGCCGACGACGAAACCCTCAAGAAAGCCTATCGGAAACTCGCCAAAAAGTATCACCCGGATGTGAATCCGGGTGATGCTGATGCAGCGGAGAAATTCAAGGAGGCATCGGAAGCCTACTCCGTGCTCAGC